>NZ_JBFFMS010000021.1:0-43416 GCF_041554015.1 Psychrobacter sp.
ATATTTATTATATAAAGCAGCATATATATTTTATATAAAACATGATGTTTTCTGGGCATTCATACGCTGTATATATACTCTCTGCGAGCGTAAGCCTAGCATAAATCTAGTAGAACTTATAGCAAGTCTCTATTAAAGCATACAAACGGCTAAGATATAAAATTAAGCGATTACTTAACTCATATACAAGGTCGCAGGCATAGTAAATAGTGGCAGAGCTAAAAATTCATCATAGCGCAGTTTTGTTAAATAAACTTACTACAATATTAATTAAAACAGGTTTTGCTATAGATACTCTTTAAACGCAAAAATACGTATTTAAAAAGTACGTATATAAATGCATAAAAAGGGCTTATATAAATAACTACGATTTAACACTCTTATTGATTTGCGATTCGTCAATGATCGTAAATACCAAACCTTGACCTTCTAAAAACCGCACTTCAACTGCTTTATCAATCACATGCTCAGGTAGATTGTCACGTAGACAGTAGGTGCCAGCGACTGACACCAGTGAGGGGTTAAAGACTTGGCAAAAAATGCGGGCGTCTTTATCGCCTGTCGCGCCTGCGACCAAGCGACCTTGAGCACGGCCATAGACGTGCAAGTTATTATCCGTGATGGCTTCAGCACCGCTATTGACGCTATTGGTCAAGATCAAATCGCCACCGACATGATTGAGGCTTTGACCCGAGCGCAGCATTTGATCATAGATAAGACTGGTAATATGCTCAGCACTGATAAGGGTCTCTGCGGTTGCAACAGATGTATCCGCTTCATTACCGCTGCCAGCTTGCACCGCTTGATGGTCAGAGGCGTTATCCGCTTGAGACTCGCTATTGTCAGTAGCACCCGTTGTAGGGGCATTAACTTGGCTTAACTGCGTGACTGCTTTTTTACTCGGTAAAATGCGTTCGATACGTTTGCCATCTGCTGGAAATATCGCCAAGCGCAGCTTACGGGCTTGCTCGTCTAGCAAACCTGTCACCACGCCAATCGGCTGCAAACCCCAAGACCAAAGTAGCTCTATCAATGCTGATAAATCTTGCTCAACCTCACTGTCGATAAGGACAGGGATATGACTGTCCTTATTGCTCAATGTGGTTTCAAGCTGGCTTGCAATGGCTGTAAAATCATTGGTGCTAAACTGCACCCGTGAGAAGGTCAGCATCTTGCCAAAAAATGCTAATGCAGGCGTGGTTGATGCGGCAGTGGCATGGGTGTCATTGTCTGCAATGGTCATAATCTACATCCTCAAAAGGTAATCGTAATGCGGTATTCGTGGTGATATTTTTCTTATCAAGTCACTATGTTAAAGGTTTAAAAATTTTACAATTTAAGCAAGTCTTGATGCTTCCACTGTTGTACTTTTATTTGAGCTTCAAATTCTGTCAGACCATCATCGATAATACTAGCAATGAGATGGTCCAAAGCCGGATTGTCAGTATCGATCTGAGCGATACCACTGGCGATAGCGACCATCAAGGCATCAAGGCGTTCGGCATCAAGGAGGCGCTCGTTAAGCGCATAAACCACATTTTCGCCAATATTATGACCCACATGTTGTAATTGTGATTCAATCAAGCTGCCCGCAATAGGTATCATACGCAGATAGCGGCGCAATTCTGGCGTATTGGCAAGTCCATCTTGGATTGCATTGCCCACTTCACTTGCGATGATCGCGCCGCCACCTGCTGACTCAGTTAGCGCTTGCAGCTTTGGTGCCATCTCTTTACGTAATAAGGAGAGTACGGCGGCTTCAATCTCGTCACGATTACGCGAGATAGTAGAGTCGATAAACGACTTTTGCCTTTTAGGATCGGTAAGCTCCTGCCGAAAGGTCTGAGTGGTCGTTAAAATAACGCGGTCAGACAACTCCTCTAATACCACATCGATATAGAAATTGATTCTATTGATCCATGGCTGCGGCAATACTTGATAACCCAGCTGATAGAGACGTCGTCCAATAATAACAACGCGAAATAATCGCAGCGCACGCAGCTGCGGGAAACAGCCTAGTACCTCGTACCAATGTACAAAAGGAAAAAAGAACCAGCGGTAATAGATTTTTTCTTTGATGGCAACCGCCCAACGTAGCAGCAGCTCTACAATCAAAAACAAGGTAAAAAAGCCGCCCATGGTACGTAAGGAGTCATGAAGGTGACTTTGATACCAGATCAGCTGGTTGGAGATGCCAAGCCAATTTGCCGCGTCGCTACTAAACGTACTCATCAAAATAGCATCAGTACTGATAAGCAATAAATCAATACTGATGGCGATAATCATCACGATATCATAGGTAAGCTTTAAACGATTTGGCTTGGGACGATTGGGTGTTAAAGGTGGAGGCTCTGGTAATTCTGTGGGTCGTTCTGACCCGGTTAAGGACTGATTGAGCGTGGACGTTGACTCTATGGGCGGGCGAGTAGGAGAAGAGGCTGGCACAGTCAGTCCTTATAAATAATAAATGGCAGTAGTCATGAGGGCTGTCACACCAATCATGACCAAATAACAAAGCTTGCTAACAGTCATTCACATTATCAATGAATAATGCCAAAAAACAAGCCATCAACCATTATAATTTGGTATTTTGCCATTTATCTTTTTAAAGCAATCCTGTCATGTTAATTGCTTAGATTATCAGCCTTAGGATCATCAAGCTCAGGGTTACTCTCAAAGTCCGACAACATCATGCTGATACGCTGATCTTTTTGTTGCCAGATTTTTTCTACCCAATCAAACATCTCTGCTTTGATAGCGTCATTATTTTCATAGCCACCATTTTTGATAGCAGTAAATAAATCATCCGGCATCTCAAGATAGCGTACATCCACACCCAGACGCTTGATATTGCCTTTCCATAAATCCCCATAGGTCGGCACCCCATCAGGATAGACGATGGTCATGTCTAAAATACCATCAATCTCTTCACCTAGGGCGCTAATCGCCAGTGATAAGCCACCGGCACGTGGTTTTAGCAGATGGGTGTAGGGCGAGTTTTGCTTATCATGCTTAATTTGAGTAAAGCGCGTGCCCTCTAGATAATTCAATAGCGTAAAAGGTTTATTTTTCAACAACGCACACG
Source organism: Psychrobacter sp. (assembly GCF_041554015.1). Classification (GTDB taxonomy): domain Bacteria; phylum Pseudomonadota; class Gammaproteobacteria; order Pseudomonadales; family Moraxellaceae; genus Psychrobacter. The sequence continues at coordinate 3,086 of NZ_JBFFMS010000021.1, forward strand.
CACGCTTGGCTTCTTCGATATCTTTACCTTTAAGCGCAGGGTTTTTAGCGACCGCTTCTTTAGAATGGCGACGCATCATAGGGAAGTCTAAAAAGTAAAAAGCTTGACCCACAATAGGGATATAAATCAGCTCAAACTTTGTGAAAAATCGCGTCAATGGTAAGCGTTTTTCGCTAATATATTGCACAATACTGGTATCAACCCAAGATTGATGGTTGCTAACCAGTAGATATTTGCCATCTATATGCACATCATCAGGTAAAGAGATTCGCCAATCTTTTCGTGGTAACAGATTGTTTATTAAGGTATTGTTACTACTGATCCAGTGATTGGTAATTTTAATCACAGTCTTATCTGCAATAGGCGCGCCTGTAATGATTTTGCCTACGCCCATTAGCCATAATGGAATGCTACCACCGAAGCTATTGGCAGCAATGACACCTGTTGCTGTGGCGAGCGACACCGCTTTACCTAACGTAGGCGCGCGTTTATGTAGTTTTTGCATGGTAGCGTTCAGGCTCATAACCGATCCCTTTATATCAATATATCAATGTCATCAGCAGATGAATAAGTTTTGGATGATTTTAGCAGAAAAAAATAGAGTGTACGGCTGTAAACGTGACTTGTGATAGCAAATGCCAAAGCGGGCAGTAGCACCTTTACAGACGCTTATGCACTTCTTGTACATAGATGTGACAAAATATTACACAGACATTAGAATGAGATTGCCATAATACTTTTAGTGTCGATAAACACCCAAACAATATAGTTAATGGCTTATTCGTCATTAGCGGGTTTTATAAAAGCAAAATTATTTTTCAACTTAAGAGGACATATTATGCGTAATACATTAATGGTTGCAGCAATCGCTTCAGGTTTGGCTCTTACTGGCTGTGTGACTGATCCTAGCACGGGTCAACAACGTCTGAATAAATCTGCTATTGGTGCTCTAGCTGGTGCGGCAGGTGGCGCGACTATCTCAAAAGCAACTGGCGGTGATAAAACGGGTCGTGATGCTGCTATTGGTGCGGCACTAGGTGCAGGCGTTGGTTACTACATGGAGCGTCAAGCTCGTCAGCTTGAACAGCAAATGGCAGGTACTGGCGTAACAGTTAAGCCAAACGCTAATGGTAACATTGATCTGGTTATGCCAGGAAGCATCACTTTCTCATTTGATGATGCAACGCTTAGTAACTCATTCAAACCAACGCTTGATAAACTTGCTTCGACGATGAATGAGTATAACCAAAACACTATCACTATCGCAGGTCATACTGATAGCAAGGGATCTGATGCTTATAACATGAAGTTATCACGTGACCGTGCTTATGCAGTCGCGAACTACTTAAGTGCACGTGGCGTAGCGTCTAACCGTATCAGTGTGGTTGCTTACGGTGAGTCACGCCCTGTTGCTGATAATGGCAGTGAATTTGGTCGTCAGCAAAACCGCCGTGTTGAGCTAACTGTTAACGCACCGCAAAGCGTTCGTTAATTCTAAAAAGTTCGTTAATATAAAAAAAGGCCAGCGTAAAGCTGGCCTTTTTTTGGTTTAAATGCTGGTCTTCATCAAAAAATTATATTTGATAATAGTTATCAATAACTTTATAATTCCCATACTTTTATTTTGCAAATAGCTGTTTTTTCCAGTTTTTACTGGCAAATTCATCATTGCTGATCTCTATCATTAACCTATTTCGATATTTATACAGTGCAGGTTTTGCCTATTCTGAGTACGTATCACTATAAAAGGTTAATCTTATCTCTTCTTTATTTCGTTGTAGCCTATCAAGGACACCTATGAATATCACGACAGTGACAAGCCGTAAAATATTACCAACTACTTTAGCTGCTGCACTGGCAGGAATATTAATGGTGTCAGGCTGTAGCAAACCGTCTGAGGACAAGGCGACTGCCGATACCGCCGCTGCAACCACAGAAAAAACAGACAGCAAAATCTCATCAGCTGCTGATCAGGCTCATATGGATCGCTTGCTGATTAGCTATGCGGATATGGCACATGCCGCTTATAAAGATTCGCTAGAGACAGCAAAAATTTTACAGACTGCAGTCAATACTTATGTAGAAACCCCAACTCAAGCCAATTTGGATGCTGCAAAAGCTGCCTATAAAGCCGCGCGCCAGCCATACTCGCAGACTGAGGTATTTAGATTTGATGAAGGTTTTGTTACCGCCAATGAGCAGCGTAAAATTGCCAGCACAGACAGCTGGGAGGGGCAGGTAAATGCTTGGCCTTTAGACGAAGCCTTGATTGACTATGTCAGCGCTGACTATGAAGGCGAGTACAACAGTAAAGACAATATCATCAATAGCGATAGCATCGCTGTTGGTAGTATAAAGCAAGATACCTCTACTATCACGCCTGAGCTACTGGCTGAGATGAGTGAGATTGGTGGTAGTGAAGCCAATGTGACCACAGGCTATCATGCCATCGAGTTCCTATTATGGGGTCAAGATACCAATGGCGTCGCTGAGGGTGCTGGCAATCGTCCATTCAGTGATTACCTGACGACTGACGGTCAATGTACCAGTGGCGACAGTGTTAACCCTGATGCGAGTATCTGTGAGCGCCGCGGTCAGTACTTAAAAGCAGCCACTCAGCTACTGGTTGATGATTTAGCAGCGATGGAGGCGCAGTGGCAGCCTGAGAGTGAAAACACTTTGCGTAGTGATATGATGGCACGTAAAGACAGCAATAGTCTGCGCCAAATCATGTATCAGATGGGCAGCTTAGCACTTGGTGAGCTTGCCTCTGAGCGCATACAAGTGGCGTTTGTCACCGGCTCTACGGAAGATGAGCATGAGTGCTTTAGTGATTTGACACATTTAAGCTATGCTAATAACGCGCGCGGCATCCAAAATGTCTTTAATGGCAGCTATAAAACAGTCGCCGGTAAAACAGTAGGTGGTTACGGACTCAAAAACTATCTTATTGATACTGGCAACACTGAAGCGGCAGATAAGCTTGTGGCTGATTTTGCAAAGGTAGAAGCGGCATTTAATGTCATCGTTGAAAAAGGCGAAAAAGAAAATATCAAAGTTGATCAAATGATTGCAACCGTCGGTCAAGGTATCAAGCAGGGCTTGACAGCTGAAGAACAAAACAAGCGTCGCGGCTGGATTGAAAACAGTATCACAAGTCTGCAAGAGCTGACAGCGGGTATTGAAAATGCGGCAAAAGCGGTTGGTATCGACAATTTAGATGCCGATGCAGGTTCACAGTTTTAACTTAATGCCTGATGAGTCGCTATCAGTGAATGAGAATTATTTTCATGAGAAAATAATGTAGGTATAATAAACACGTTGTCAATTTTGCTTGGCAACGTGTTTTTTCATAGCGTATTAAAATAGCCAGATAAGGCAATGTGCTCATGCCACTTATCGACTAGCAATAAAAAATTTATAGCATGCGATTTTAATGGTTCTATACCAGAACTAAGGTACTCTATGCACGTCAAAAAAGGTCTTACTAGTAAGCCACTCTGCGTCTTTTATTCCTCTTTTAGCTCACGGTTTACAACTGCATCTGCTGGCATGTCGGTGCCATTCACAGTATCACTGACATTAATGGGTGCCTTGTCACTCAGTGCTTGTCAACCAGTTGAAAACACGGATGACAGTGTAGCCAAAGCCAATGCAGCCGATAAAGATAGCGAGCAATCAGCAGTATTGACGCCTCAGCGCGTTCAGACGATAGAGGCATTGGCAGGTGTGCCTATACAGCAGTTGGCAAGCTTTGATCCGCAAGAGGTCAAACAAGGCGGTGACACTGGAATCAGTATTACCAGCAGTGAGAGCTATTCTAAGCCTTCTTCAAACATTACCGCATCGCGTAAAGGCTCATTCTTTATAGGTAATGCATTTTTTAAGCAGCCATGGGTGATTGCTCCTGCCAGTACCGACAGCCGTGATGGGCTTGGTGCGCTGTTCAACGTTGCTGCCTGTCAGTCATGCCATATCAAAGACGGTCGCGGTCATGCACCGATGAGTAGTGATGACGATGCCGATAGCTTGCTTATCCGCCTTGCGATGCCTGCTACCACCGAAGAGCAGCGGCAAAAATTAGCAAACTCCTTGATTGAGAAAATCGTGCATCCTATGTATGGTGGTCAATTGCAGGACCGAGGTATTCAAGGTGTGCCTGCCGAGGCGCGCATTGCTGTCCAGTGGACTGATAAACCTGTCACCTTTACTGATGGTCATGTTGAGACGTTACGAGCACCGACTTTTACTTTAACCAATCCAGGTTATGGTGCCTTTGATGATGAGCTGATGGTGTCGCCGCGTATCGCCTTACCTATGATTGGGCTTGGGCTACTTGAACAAATCCCAGACGAAGCGATTAAAAGACAAGCGATAAAAACAAATAACGCTAATAGCGATATTAGCGGTACCTTTAACTGGGTTATGGATCCACAGACTGGCAAGCATGCCCTTGGCCGCTTTGGTTGGAAAGCTGGGCAGACCAAGCTTATTACTCAAAACCAAAGTGCTTTTAATGAGGATATGGGGCTGACCTCCAATATCCGTCCGCACGAATCCTGCATGCCAACGCAGACGGCTTGTATAAATGCAGCAACGGGTGCTGATGAACAAGGTAATGGCAAGCCGCCCGTCGAAGTCAATGATGAGGTGGCTAAGTTTGTGGAGTTTTATACGCGTAATTTAGCGGTTCCGCATCGCCGTAATGCTGACGATCAGCTAGTACTAGCAGGCAAAAAACGCTTTTATGATATGGGTTGTCAGAGCTGTCATACACCAAGATATCAGCTGCCAAAAACCGACGACGACCATCTTGAGCAGCATGGGCAAGTGATTTATCCCTATACCGATTTATTGTTACATGATATGGGTGATGACCTTGCTGATCGTACTATCGCTGGTAAGCTGCCGTCTAAAGACTTACAAGTTGAGTTTTTAGCCAATTCTTATGAATGGCGTACGCCTGCTTTATGGGGCATTGGTCTTGCGCAAACGGTTGATCCACAAGCGACGTTTTTGCATGATGGTCGCGCGCGTACGCTGATGGAAGCGGTGCTATGGCATGGCGGCGAAGCAAAAAAGCAAAAACAAAAGGTATTAACATTAGACAAACAAGGGCGCAGTGAACTAAATGCGTTCTTACAGTCATTATAAAAATTAGGCTATGCGCTTTAAAAGCCATCAGTCCTTAGATAGACAGATTCAAATCATTATTTTATATCCATAGTCCTATACATACCGAGAAATTTATGAAAATAAACCATGCGCTTGCAATGGCATTATCAGCACTAAGTGCAGGCATCCTTATCAGCTGTGTCAAACCCGCTGATGACAATCAAGCACCAGAAGTAGATAGCCAAGTTACACAAGAAGGTGCCACTTCTACTGCTGCAGAAAAAAAGAGTAGTGCAGATAAGATTACCGCTGTTGATATTAGTCCTGATACCGAAAAGACCTATCTGACCCATGTGGCAAATGACGTCGTTATCCCAGCTTATGCAGATGCTGCAAAACAGAGTGACATATTGCATGATTTGGCACAAAAGCATTGTCAGCAAGCACCAGTCAGCGGTGATGAGCTGCAAGCATTGCGCGACCAATGGCTGGTGCTCGCGCAAGCATGGGCAGGCGCTGAGATTATTAATTTCGGTCCAGCGACCGCCAGCATGAGTAATTTATACATCAACTACTATCCCGATGAGCGCGGATTGGTACACGGCGGCGTTGCCGATTTAATCGCTGCCAATCCTAAGCTCACCGCCGAGCAATTGGCTAACGAAAGCGCTATTGTCCAAGGTATACCAGGATTAGAAGAAGCGTTATATGCCAATGACAGCTTGGATGCTGGGCAATGTGCTTATGTGATGAGCGCAAGTAGTGCATTAAGCACGCGCCTAAAAGATATTGAGAAAAACTGGCAGCAAAATGCCACCAATCTATTGGCCATTGATAAAACCGCTGACAGCGATAAAGGGCTGAATCAATGGTTTAATTCTTTACTCTCACTGGTTGAGACCATGAAGTCTAATGCCATCGATCAACCATTAGGCTTGACAGGAAAAGCGAAAGGTCACTTGCCAGCTGCGACCGCAGAGCAAAGCCGCGCGATTATCAATGCTAAATTGGCCACATTAAATAAGGCGCTAACCGATCCTGTCTTAACCGCTATTTTGGGCAGCAACAATGAAAACGCGGTGGCGAATGACTTATCGACTGCGCTTGCTGATGCGACCGCACTGTTGGCACAAATGCCAGAGGATTTAGGGGCTGCTGATAAAGCAGATCAACAAGAGCTGTATGATCACCTCACGACTATCACAGGCATCATTAAGCGCCAATTGATTCCGACGCTGGGTATCCGTGTGGGTTTTAACAGTACTGATGGCGATTAAAAAATGCACTCTATCGATGCGAAGACCGCAGATAAATCACAACAGCAGCCAGAAAATAAGCCGCTTAATCATGAGCTGCTAGTAACATCCGTATTGACCATGTTGTCTGCTGTCATGGGTACAGCAGCGCTTGTGGGTATCCATCATCGTTATCGCAAGCAGCGTGACGCTGATGCTAGCTTGCAAGATTATGTCGTAGGCATAAGCTCGCAGTTGCAGTCGTTAACTGTCACACCAAAACGCAAGCTTGTGCAGTTTCGTCATGCTTATCAGCAAGCAGCAGTAGCATGGCAACAGGCTTATCGGTTACCGATAGAGGGCAAGCATAAGGCCAATCATCATAGTGTAACTGATTTTAGCGCGCTACATAGCACCACCATATTGCCGCGCCCTGTTTGTTGGGTAAGCGGTGTTGCCTCTATGCCAAAAAATCGCTCATTAATAACTGAGAACGATGAAAACGATTTTGGTGTGGTCGGTATCGATGCTGATAGACAAATCGTTTGGCAAACCACCATGCCTGAACGCGTCCACGATATTGTGGTTCAGCCTGTTTTTGCTGCGCAAAACTCATCTGCTAACCATAAGTATGACCAAAATCGTGATGTCGTGGTAATGGGACGGCGTCCGAGCGAAAAGTTTTGGGTATTAGACACGGCAACCGGACACGTAAAGTTTGCTATCAAAGCATCCACTCATCGGCATTTTTATGGGCATGCTTGCTATAGCGTAGATGGTAAGCTGCTGTATGTGACCGAAAATGACACCCTAAGTTTGGATGGTAAAATCGGTATCTATGATGCTTATGATAGTTATAAAAAAATAGTAGAGTATGACTCGCATGGTATCGGCCCGCATGAGTTGGTTATGCATCCTGATGGCGAGACGTTAGTGATTGCTAATGGTGGTATCAAAACTGAGCAAGCGTCGCGAGAAGAGCTCAATCTAGAGAGTATGCAGCCATCATTGGCTTACCTGAATCGTCATACTGGCGCGCTGCTTGAGCAGATTATGCCTGAGCACAATCAAATGAGCGTACGTCACTTAGCCATGCATGACGATGGAACAGTGATGATAGGTATTCAGTTTCAAGGTGAGAAGCATATCAATGTGCCGTTAGTATTGACACATAAGCGCGGTGATAGTGAGTTTAACCCCCTTATTATGCCCAATGATCAATGGCAGCGCTTCCATCAATATATCGCCAGTGTCGCAGTTGATAGTGCGCATAATTTGCTATGCGTGACCACACCGATTGGCGGTTGTGCGGCGCTTTATGACTTAGATACTCGTAGATTGATAGATGAGGTTAGCCTGCCAGATTGTGCAGGAGCAGCGGTGTTGTTTAATCAAGATGCTAATAAAGCAGACGGCTATAATGAGCGCTCAGGATTTATTGTTAGTGATGGCCAAGGTCAGTTAACGGCATTATACGTTGATAGCTTGGCAACGACAGAGCGGGATGCTGTAGATGAAGGTGAGCCTATTCTTAAAGACAGCAGATGTCATATGATGTCGTTTGATAACCATCTGCAAGCGCTGTGAGCATGAATGTGCCGCCAGTATACCAGTCGCCTTTATTGGAACAATCGATACAGCGTTTGGCACAAGCGGATATTGAATTACATATCAGCAAAAAGCGGGTTAAGAATATCAACTTTCGCTTAAAACCATATCAATTACTGGTATCTGTGCCGTTTTTTATTAGCCCAGCACACGCTGCGCAGGCAGTGGCGAAGCGTGTAGCATGGGCAATTGCTAACCACGGCCAAGTATTAGAGCAGTCTAAACGCCAACAACTACCTTTGAATGAGTCTGCAACTGCCGATAGCGCACTGCTACTATGGGGCGTAGAGCAGCCGTTCACCTTAAACCATGATGAAAAACTTGCCTATTATCGGAAACAGCTCTCTAAAGCCATGCCTGCGCTATTTGTAAAGTGGCAACCGATTGTCGGTGTGACAGCCAATGAGGTACGACTAAAAAAAATGCATACGCGCTGGGGCAGTTGTAATACGCGCGCACGGCGAATTTGGCTATCCGTCTATCTGCCTGCTTATCCGATTGAATGCACTGAATATGTCATCGTTCATGAGCTGTGTCATCTGCATCATGCCAATCATAGTGCTGCATTCTGGCAAGCGGTGGCGACCGCGATGTCTGATTATCAGCATTGGCATAATATGTTAGCAGGAAAGACAGGACAGTTAGATTAAGTCATTTTGCTAAAATATCAACACGCTATATAAAAACCATGAACGGTTTTAATAAGCCTGCTATGATAGATTTAAACGAGACAAATCGTGTCGTTTAAATAATAAGATTTGTTTACAGGAATGTCATATGGAACACGTCAATCAAGCGGATTTTTGGCAGCAGCGTTATGAGCAGGATAGCATCGGCTGGGATATGGGACAGGTGTCACCGCCGCTCAAAGCTTATATTGATCAATTGCCTGAAGCTGCTAAAAGTCAGGCTGTCTTAGTGCCGGGTGCGGGTAATGCTTACGAGGTAGGCTATCTGCATGAACAAGGCTTTACCAATGTCACCTTGGTTGATTTTGCCCCTGCGCCGATTGCAGCGTTTGCGGAGCGTTATCCTGATTTTCCGGCGGAGCATTTAATCTGTGCCGACTTTTTTGAGTTATCAGCTGCGCAATATCAGTTCGATTGGGTACTTGAGCAGACGTTTTTTTGTGCGATAAATCCTGCGCGCCGTGATGAGTATGTAGCGCAGATGGCAGCATTATTGAAACCAAATGGTAAGCTGGTAGGTTTGTTATTTGATAAAGACTTTGGACGAGATGAGCCACCATTTGGCGGCACAAAAGCTGAATATCAGCAGCGTTTTGAGCGTTATTTTGATATTGAAATCATGGAGCGAAGCTATAACTCGCATCCTGCACGGCAGGGCAGTGAGTTGTTCATTAAGATGCGAGCGAAATAATTTCACGTTCGATGTTTTCTCGAGCTTGTTCTTCTAACCGCGCATAGTAATAATCCGTCAGATAAAGCGTAGGATACGCCAGTAACTCTTTTAGTACGGCTATGCGTCCAACGCGATAATCTACGCTTGAGATATGCATATATTCTTGGCGGACAGCTTGTGCGTACTGCTTATATTCAGACCAAGATGCCCCTAAAATACTCAAATCCATATCCAGTAAGTAGGCGGCATCGCTTTTTTTAGCCTTACTTAACCCGTCATCAATGTCGGCAATTTGATGGCTAGCTGTCATCATAATTAGCGCATAGATATGTTGGCATTGTTCGGCAGTCAGATAAGGGCTTAAGGATAAGGCGGCATGTTCTGCACTTTTTAGCTCATTATCTGAGCGCGTCGGCTCATATATCACGTCATGATAGAAGAGTGCCAATGCAATAATAGGCAGCTCATTTAACTGATGCTTAATCTGTTCAAACTGCGCAAATAACTGCTGAATATGCTGCAAGCTATGATAAGCACGCTGCGGCTCGTTATAGCGCACGGCGATACCCTGCCAAAGCGCATGAACTTTCGCTGGCGTGATATGGCTGCTCATTGCGAATAGATGCTGCGCAAAAAACGCCCTAAGCTCAGTTTCTATTTGTGACAAGCCGTCCATCGCTCACCTTTATTTAATGACTGCCTGTGATTTAAAACGATCGATTTATTTTTTATTAGCCGCATCTTCAAAGGCTTGCTTAAACACTTGTCCAAGTAAGTTGACATCATCGACACGGGCATAATTCAGACGGGTCACAAAGGCGATATGACGATGCGGACCTTCCTCAGCTAGTGGCACCGCGACGGCATTTTGATTTTGCAGATGCAGCTGGTCAAGCGCCATCTCCGGTACTAATGTCGTCCCCATATTGGCAAGTGCCATTTGAATAAGAGTATTTAAGCTGGCGTCAGAAAAACTCGATTTCATCTGTGCGCGGTCGAAATGACAGACGGTCAGGGTTTGATCGGTTAAACAATGCCCTTCGCCTAATAGCATCAGATTGGCCGTTGCCAGCTCATCAGCATTGATGGTTTTAAGCTTGGCATGGACATCATCTTTTGGAAAGACAGCAAAAAAATCCTCATGCCAAAACTCAAAGCTGTGCAAACCATCAACTGCATAAGGCAGCGCAATAATGGCGGTATCAATATGACCGTAACGCACTTGCTCAAGCAAACGCTCGGTTTGCTGCTCGACGATGGTCATACGAAACTCTGGATAATGCTCACGTAGGGCAGGCAACACTTTTGGCAGCAAATAAGGGGCAATCGTTGGAATGATACCGACGGTCATCGGATATGCCAGCGGCGACTGATGGCTATGGGCGCGCGTGGTCAAATCATTGACCTCAGAAAATACCCGCTGCGCTCGCGTTAAGATATCCTCACCAATAGGGGTAATCAATACTTGCTTATTATTACGCTCAAAAATCTGCGTATCTAGCTGCTTCTCTAACTCGGCAATACCCAAGCTCAGCGCCGATTGTGAGATATTACAGTCTTCCGCTGCGCGTTTGAAGTGACGATGTTTGGCGACCGCTAAGGCGAACTCAAGTTGGCGTAAAGTAATCATAAAACCTCTCTAATAATAAGTTTTTCGTGCCATTTGTTTTACTTATTTATCTTGTGTACACTATCAATGCTCACTGCTGTATAGATATAAAAAGCAGAGAGAATAGTTTAACAAGTTTAATAAAACAAAACATCACATTAAAAACTTTTAACTGGATTAACGATAGAATTCGCGTATAGTTTGTCAGGTAGCCCAGATAGTAAAAGGGTTAGTAAAAAATATATCAATAAATTTCAATCCACTCAATGTTACTTAAACAAAGTTACTTAAACAAAAAAGGAGCCAATCATGGCGTCTATTATTAATCAAGAAATCCCAGAATTTTCAGCAGATGCGTTTGTTAATGGTGAATTTAAAACCATCACCTCAGAAGACGTAAAAGGCAGCTGGGCGATTTTCCTATTTTACCCAGCCGACTTTACCTTTGTTTGCCCAACTGAGCTTGAAGACATGGCCGCTCATTATGAAGAGCTAAAAGGCTTAGGCGTGGAAGTGTACTCAGTATCAACCGATACGCATTTCACTCATAAAGCATGGCATGACTCTTCAGAAGCTATCGGTAAAGTAACTTACCCAATGATCGGCGATCCTACTGGCCGTATCACTCGTGGCTTTAACGTTATGATTGAAGAAGCTGGTCTTGCTGAGCGCGGTACGTTCTTAGTGGATCCTGATGGCTTGATTCAAGTTGCTGAGATTCATGCAGGCGGTATCGGCCGTAGTGCAAAAGATATGCTACGTAAAGTAAAAGCAGCCCAGTACGTTCGTGAAAACGACGGCGAAGTTTGCCCAGCAGCTTGGGAACAAGGTAGCGAGACATTAAAACCAAGTCTTGACCTAGTAGGTAAAATCTAAGCAATAATTGCTTAGAGAGCAAGATAAAAGGTAGTATTTGCTTATTTATCATGCTACGCAAAGTATAAAAAGCCCCCTTTAACTTAGGTAAAAGGGGGCTTTTATTATGTGAGTCTTATAATTTCCTACGGTACCTGACCATCTATAATAGCCGTACTCTAGGCATGAGATCCTAATTTATTTTTATCGATTATTTTATAAATCTCATCCTTTAGATGCAGTTTATGCCGTTTCATCTGTTCAATTTCTTCTTCACGGCTAGCGTGCGTGACCATATCTTTATCAAGCTGATTGATTTGCTGATCAAGCTGGGTATGCTCATCAAAAAGGCTCGCAAAGTGGCTGTCTTTTAGCTTCAGCTCAGCAATAATATCTCTGTTGTCTTGCCATGTATCAGTCTTTCTCATGTTGTCATCCTTGTTATGTAGCGCAAGCTTAGAATAAGCATCCGCGCATTGTCGTTAAAAGTACTGTGATGAATTGCTATGATTTTGAGACTTGATTTCTATTAAGCCAAAACGATATTTAACACAATATGAGGCTTAATAGCAGCAGAAAGCCTTTTCAATGAACCTGTGAGAAAGCCGATCTGCAATCTGACAAATAGGAACAATTCCTATCAGCCTTACTTGATTGTAGCGGAAAAATTTAGCCGATACCACGACTGTCCATGATTTTCTTTTAACGGTAGTTTTATAATTAAATTTTAATTACCAATTATGATTGGTTTTATTAAACATAAGGTTTGAGTTTATCGGCTTGCTCAAAACGACCAAAGCCTTGATAATAGACGTATTAAAGGTGATAAGTAGAGTGTTTATAGCTTTCTAAATCAGATACTTAACTTACTACCTAACTCTATTTAAGTGTCCAGCGACATAGCTGACGTTACATATTCGATAATAATGAGGAACAAATATGATAGATCAAAGTTTATTAGATGCCGTCAAAAGCTATAGTGAAAATATGACTCGCCCAATTACCTTTGTATTGGGTAATGGTGAGCACAATAAGCGTGCCGAGTTGATTGATTTTTTGAGCAAAATCGCTGGTACGACGGATAAGATTAATTTTGACAGTACAGTAGCGGATGACAGCTTACCAAGCCCGATTAGCTTTAAAGTCGTCAGTCATGTCGATGGTACATTGACCGATACCGGTATCGTTTTTAGTGGTATTCCTGGTGGGCATGAGTTTACCTCGCTGATTTTGGCGATTTTGCAAGCTGGTGGCCATACGCTAAAACTTGATGACGGTATTCAAAAGCTGATCAAGCGTTTTAATAAGCCGCTACAGTTTCAGACTTACGTATCGCTTTCTTGCCATAGCTGCCCAGAAGTGGTGCAAGCGCTGAATCAGTTTGCGCTACTAAACGATGACATCAGCAACGAGATGATTGATGGTGCGTTATTCCAAGAACAAGTAGAAGCGAATAATATCCAAGGCGTACCAGCGGTATTTTTAAACGGCAAGCCGTTTGCTAATGGTCTCATCGATACAGCAAAATTGATTGGTAAGCTGCAAGAGCAGTTCCCTGACTTATTATCAGAGACGGACGACGACGCTGAGCAGTTAGAGCAGCAGGATGTGACTATTATTGGCGCAGGCCCTGCGGGGGTTGCCGCAGCGATTTATACCGCTCGTAAAGGTTTAAAAGTCACTATGGTCGCTGACCGTATCGGCGGGCAAGTAAAAGATACGCAGGATATTGAAAACTTAATATCCGTGCCTTTAACCACAGGCGGCGAGCTGTCAGCGAACTTTGAGAAGCATTTGCGTGAATATAACATCACCCTCAAAGAGCACGTCAGCGTTAAAGAAATCAGTGAGACAAAGGATGAAAATTACCGCATTCATCTAAACACAGGCGAGAGCTTTGAGACACGCAGCATTATCTTAGCGACGGGTGCTCAGTGGCGTAAGCTTGGGGTCCCAGGCGAAGAAGAAAACATCGGTAAAGGTGTGGCGTTCTGCGCGCATTGCGATGGTCCCTTCTTTAAAGGCAAAGATATCGCCGTCGTCGGTGGTGGTAACTCTGGTATCGAAGCGGCATTAGACCTTGCTGGTATCGTGAAGCATGTGACCGTGCTTGAGTTCGCTGATGATCTGAAAGCCGATCAGGTATTGATTAATAAAGCCAAAGAAAAGGCAAATATCGATATCATTACCAGTGCGGCAACCCAAGAGATCAAAGCGACTGATGGCAAAGTCTCGTCTCTTGTTTATCAAGATCGCAGTAGCAATGAAAATAAAGAGCTAGATATTGCTGGGGTATTTGTGCAGATTGGTTTGATACCCAATACTGGATTTGTCAAAGGCTTTGTTGATTTAAATCGCTTTGGTGAGATTGAAATTGATGAGCGCTGCCATACCGATCGTAAAGGCATCTTTGCTTGTGGTGATGTTACCACCGTGCCATTTAAGCAGATTAATATTGCAATGGGTGAAGGTAGTAAGGCAGCATTGTCAGCGTTTGAATACTTGGTAATGCAGTAAGCCAGTCTGTAATATCTTTTAAAGTAAAAAGCTCCGATATCTTAATAGGTATCGGAGCTTTTTATTTTATAGAGGTTAGGTAACTACTGTTTAGCCAATATGCCATCTACAGAGAGTATCTCACCGGCTTCATCTTCTTTAATGATACGAGTTTCTTCATATGCTGATTTTTGCCATGCTTGGATATGAGGGTTGTGTAGTATCGTCTGACAATATTGTTCAGTAAGCGGTGTTAATATGATTCCTGACGCCTTAGCATAGGTTTGCAGCCGTAAAATAACAGGCGCAAAAAATGCATCAGCGGCAGTAAAATGACCAAACAAATAGCTATCTGACGATCTGGTAGTCAGACACTCTGCAAAGATATGTTCAATACGGGCAATATCGGCTAAGCAAGCAGCACTCGGATGTATTTTAGCAGTTGCTCGAATGTTCATCGGCATCTCACTACGGATGCCCATGAATCCTGAGTGCATCTCAGCAATGATGCTTTGGCAATAAGCACTATTTATCCTGTTGCTAATATTGCTCTTAGGATAAGATTTACTCAATCCTGTCCAAATATCTAAGTCTGTCAGATAATCATTGGCATGAATGGCAATCGCTAGAGTATCCCATATGGTCACTTTTTCATCACCTTGACCATAGACCAAAACAGGCACTTTTCCTGTTGGGGCATGTTTATCGAGAATGGGTATCGCTGATGGATGAAACAGCTCAATCAGTTGCTCATCGAAGTCAATATTGAAAGCCTTGAGTAGTAGCCAAGCTCGTAATGACCATGATGAATAGTTTTTATTACCAATGATGAGTAGCGGTTTTTTCATGATCATACTCTGTAGTTTTTGAAAAATAGCATTTATGTGCTATTTGAATGAAACGATACTGTTATCACTTACCCAATCAACTCTTATTTCTAATCAGAAAAATAATTGGCAGCGCAATTACATACATCAGCACGCCATATAAAGCAGCGGGTAGGGCAATGACCGGCAATGTACTGACGCCCATAATGATAGGTGCCAAGGTAATCGCGGTGGTACTGTTCTGAATACTGGTCTCAATAGCGATGGTCTTGGTATCGAACCAGCTTAGCTGTAATGCCTTTGCTGTCATAATACTGACTAGAAATAAAATAATGATAATCAGAGCAAGCTCGAGCCCAATAGATGCCAATTGCTCCTGTAGCAGCTGCCAATTTGAAGCAATCGCAGCAAGGACGATTAAGACAAAGAATACGCTGGCCAGACCATTTAGAATGCCGCTTCTGCGCACCATAAAATCAGTAAATTTATAGCGGGCGAGCATACCTAACGTCACGGGCAAGGTAGTCAATAAAAACATCACAACGCCGATTTTTACAGCGCTGATAGCGCCTGCTTGGTCTTTCATAAAGTGATTAAAAGCCAAGGTGATTAAGATAGGCAAGGTCACTACGGATAATAAGCTGACCACGCCTGTGAGCGCAACCGACAGTGCTACATTACCCTTGGCATAGTAGGTGAGCATATTACTGGTCACACCGCCGGGGCAAAAGCTAATCAGCATGATACCAAAGGCGATGGCGGGTGGTGGCGACATTAGTAAAACGACCGCCAAAGCCACGAGTGGTACAAAGATAACTTGATTGACCAAACCCACCAAGAACGCTTTTGGGTGACTTACGATCACCTTAAAATCTCCGGGCTTAAGCCCTGTCCCTAAGGTAAACATAATATAAGCAAGGGCTAATGGCAGCAGAGCTAATGCGGTATTACTCATGGAACATTCCTTGTAAAGTTAACGATGAGACTTGCGTTGTATTGATATTGCCCATTCCTTGTGGCGATATGTTTCTTCATAGCCTTTAAAATATAGTCTTAAATATGATAAAAGCCCATATATTTATATGGGCTTCTTGGTTTATTGCTTTAAATTATTGATTATGATATCAGTCGTCTAGCAAATCCATACGCTTAGCGGCTTCATAGATACCCGTTGAGCGGTTGCCCGTACGGCAAAATAGTAGCATGGGTTGCTCAGCTTGATTAAAAAAGTCAGCAAACTCTTCGACATGGTTTTGATTGAGCTCACTACCAGCAAATGACACTTCTTTATAAGCGATACCGGCTTTTTCAGCGGCAGCAGCAATCTCAGCACTGGTTGGTTGGTTCGGCTCTTCACCGTCTGGACGATTATTGATAATGGTTTTAAAACCATTTTCTGCAATCATTGGGATCTGGTCAGGGGTGATTTGCCCAGTAATACTTACTTGATGGCTCATAAGAGCTCCTTCTATTTTTTTATTAAAATGAAATACACAGTCCAAAGCCTAATGGACAGCTTTCTAAAGCTAAACTATGTAAGCTTTATTGCGTTTTTATATAGTGAATTCAGTATGAAAACGATACAGCGAGACTGGGATAAATTTTACGCAGCCTCTGCCAGTTTAGGCACAGCAAGCCAGAAAAATTTATACCAGTCCCGCGTTACAGTATGGCGTATCTATTTTATTTGGAATCGACTATATCAGTATGTTTTACAACAGTGTTTTTACATCAGTGCTTATATCAGCCCTTGCATCAACGCGCTTTGATACAGCAGCTTGGCGCGGGCACCGGTGCCACAAAACATCAATATGGGTTTTGGCATCGTACGATAAAAAGCAGCAAACTGCTCGACAGTTGCCATACTCAGCCGCTCATCATCAAATGGCAAATGCTGATAGGTCAAATTGGCTTTGGCAGTCGCTTGTGCCAAATCACAGCTATTGGGCTGAGAATCCGTCTCGGCATCAGGGCGAATATTGAGCACAGAACAATACCCAAGCTCTGCAATTTTGCTACATTGGCTTGGGTATATTTGCTTATAAATCGTTAAATCGTCGGTCATAAGTAATATCAATAAAAGTTATAAAAAGGAGTAGAGGATATGGTCCGCTCAATAAGCGCTACAGGCTAGTAATTGTATTTTACCAGTCCCAATGATTTAGCATAACACAGCTTTAATTATATCTATATGTTATAGACAGCCATTCATGATTCTAACTTCATAAAGTGAGCTATTGACCCTAATGAGTGTCTTTTAAAGCATTGACTGCATCCATAGTGCTCAGATATACGCGCCCTGACAAATCCGTAATCACCGGTGTATGTTCAATGATATCCATCACAGGGCCTTTGATAAAGCTAAAGCTTAAATGCTTATTTTGATTTAAAAGTTCTTGATTTAAGCTGATCAGCATCTCTTGTCCGGTCAAATCGATATGATTGACCGCTGACATAATAAGGATAATCTCGCTTGCCTCTGGATATTGGCGCGTGGCTTGTACCACGTGGCGATGTACCGATTCGCTATTACCAAAAAACAAGCTTTCATCAATACGTAGCATTAATAAATTGCTAAAGGTCACCACATCATGACGATTGATATTGCGAAAATGCCCCGTTCCTGCCAGCTGACCAACGATGGCAACATGCGGTTTGCTTGATTGCCAAATTAGGCTAGCAAATGACACCATAAGCCCGATGACAAGTCCTGTGTTTAGCCCAAATATCAAGACTCCGATAAATGCAGCGATAAAGCTTGCCGCATCCAAGCGGTCACGATGCCATGCCGATTTTAACGTCGTTATATCTATAAGACCGATGATAGCTGCCATGATGGTTGCACCCAAAATCGCATAGGGGAGCGGGGCAAGCAAAGAGCCAAATGCGATCAAGGCGGCAATCATAATCAGTACTGTGACCAAGCTCGCTAAAGGCGTTTTGGCACCTGAATCGACATTGATGGCGGTACGTGAAAAGCCACCAGCGATAGGGAAGCTTTGAAAAAAGCCACCAGCAATATTGGCAAGACCAAGCCCTGTCAGCTCGCGATTGGCATCAAATAGCTCACCGCGCATGCGTGCATAAGTACTGGCAACCGAGCTACTAGAAACAAAGGCAATCAGCGCCATCAGGCCAGCAGTGGGCAGTAAATTGAGCGCTTCATGAAAATCTGGCAGATACGGCGCTGTAAAACTTGGCAATCCTTGTGGCACATTACCAATCGTCGCTACGCCACTTGTCGTCCAATGTAAAACCATACTCAAAATGATGGCGATCGCAAGCAGAATCAGAGGGAATAATCGCTCCGCCCATTTTGCATAGGATGGGGACAACCAAGATTGCCAAACCCATCTCTTACCATAGCGATTTAGGACTAAGAGTACAAAAGCGCTTATGCCAATGATGAGTGTCAATGGATGCAGCTGACTGGCATAAACCTTTATGCTCGATAGATAACCAAGCAAGCCATTACCGGCAATGGGTATACCAGTCAGATATTTAAGCTGGCTGATAAAGATAAGCACAGCGGCACCGCTAATAAATCCAGCAGAGACACCGCGGCTGATAAACTGCATAATCCAGCCCAATTGCAGCTTTCCTGCCAGCCACAAAATCGCACCCATCATCAGTGCTAGGAGGGCTGCCATCAAGGCATACTGCTCAGCGCCTTTATCGGCATAAGGGTGCAGTGCGCTTGCTGTCATAATGGCGGTCACAGCAGCAGGTCCGACGGCTTGTACATTACTAGAGCCAAGCCACGCATATACCGCCACAGGTACAATAGCAGCATATAAGCCATAAACCGGCGGCAAGCCTGCCAATACCGCATAGCCCAAGCTTTGTGGAATCACGAGCACACCAACGACTATCCCTGCAATGATATCAGTTGGCAGGGCAGACAGCTGGTAGTGACGTAGCCAAACCGGCATCAGTCGAGCGGCAATAGAGGGCACAGTGGTACATCCTCACAATAAAAAATATTTATCATAACTAAAGCGTCAGCAGCAAGGTTTAGTCAATCAGCTAAGCCTCAGCAGGGGCGCAAAAACGCTGATACAGCAGCTTTAGTACGGCCAATGCATCATCACTTGCGATACTATAATAAATTTGCTTACCTTCGCGGCGTGTCGTCACCAGCTCATCTTTACGTAAAATCCCAAGTTGCTGCGACAAGCTTGGCTGGCCAACACCCACTAAGTTTTCAAGCTCACTGACGCAGTACTCTCCTTGGGTTAACTGACAAAGGAGAATCAGGCGATCAGGATGCGACAGCGACTTTAGTAGTTGGCTGGCTTGCATTGAGGCTTGCTGCATTTGTTCAGCAAAATCTTTTGTCGTAACGCTGTCACTATCATTACTATTGTCATTATTCATATCAGATGTGCTCAATACTGAGGTAGAAGTAATCAGAGCAAGCTCCTTAAATAAGATATACATAGAAAATTGGTAGATAATCGTATAGGGTTAATTATCAATCATATTATCATTTATAGCAAGTTATCATTATTTACATTATATAAACTGATATATTATAAGATAATTGCTATAGTAGTCGTTATAGCTAATTAACAGACTTATTTTGGCGATGATAAATAACGTCTTATTATACGTAACAATTCGCCAAAAATTAAAACAATCTTAGAAAAGTGGAGAGCAGCCATGCAAGTTCATTCATTCTTACATAGCGATACAGAAACTTATACTCATGTGCTCGCCGACGCCGAGCAGCAAGTGTGCGCCATCATTGATCCTGTATTGGATTTTGATTACAAGTCAGGGTGTACGAGTACAACGAGCGTTGATGAAGTGGTTGAATTTGTCAAAGAGCATGGATGGGAGCTGATCTATATTATCGAAACTCACGCCCATGCTGACCACATATCAGCCGCCATTCATGTCAAAGAAACACTTGGCGGGCAGTTGGTCATTGGTCAACATATCACGGAAGTACAAAAAATATTTAAGCAGATTTTTAACTTTGATAGCAGTTTTCGCACCGATGCCAGTCAGTTTGATATTTTGACCGATGATGGCGACACCTTAGCGCTGGGCGGCATTACCATTACTGCGATGTATGTCCCCGGTCATACACGTGCTGATATGGCCTATCTTGCCAATGATGCCGAAAAAACCGTGGTATTTGTCGGTGATACATTGTTTGCCCCTGATGTGGGTACGGCGCGCTGTGACTTCCCAGGTGGGGATGCCAAAACTCTGTATCAATCGATTAAAAAACTGCTCGAATTGCCCGAAGATACGATGATGTATCTGTGCCATGACTATCCTAGTAAAGGGCGCAAGCATTGCCCAACCACGACGGTCGCTGCGCAAAAACTAGGCAATATCCATGTAAAAGATGGTATCAATGAGGCAGAGTTCGTTGAGATGCGTGAGCGCCGTGATGCCAATCTTGAGATGCCAACGCTCATTATTCCAGCAGTACAACTGAATATCGATGCCGGTCATTTCCCAAAACCTGAAGACAATGGTACACGTTATCTAAAAGTACCTATCAATACCCTTGGAGAATAAGCCACGCTGTTTCATCCAACGCACCCATGTTTTTTTATGCTGATTTTATATTGATGATAATTTAACGGAGTCTGATTATGAGTGAACAAAATGCTCATGTAGTATGCCCACATTGCCACGCAACCAATCGCGTACCAGAGGCGCGTCTTAGCGCTGCACCAAACTGCGGTAAATGTGCCAAGCCATTATTGACTGCAGCACCGCATGAATTGAATGCACAAACGCTAGGTAAAGTTATTCAAAAAAATGAGGTATTGACCATCGTAGACTTCTGGGCAAGTTGGTGCCAGCCATGTCTGATGATGGCGCCAGAATTCAAGACAGCGGCCAGTCAATTACCACAAGTCATGTTCGCTAAAGTGCAAACTGATAAATATGAGCAAGCAGCGGCACCTTATAATATTCGCAGCCTTCCTACGATGGTAGCGTTTAAAAATGGCAAAGAGATAGCGCGGCAGTCGGGAGCGTTACCCAGTCATCAAATCGTTCAATGGGTACAAAGCCTAAAAT
Source organism: Psychrobacter sp. (assembly GCF_041554015.1). Lineage (GTDB taxonomy): Bacteria > Pseudomonadota > Gammaproteobacteria > Pseudomonadales > Moraxellaceae > Psychrobacter. The sequence goes on from NZ_JBFFMS010000021.1 coordinate 24,238, forward strand.
AGTTGTGATTGAGGCGCAGGCTCTCTTATCAGTCGAATTTTATTGAGTACAATAAAAAGCCAATACCTTTATCACGTATTGGCTTTTTTTATGGTGCCTGATGGATGAAAGCTGTGTGGGCTTATTCGCCATAAATCTTGATGCCAGCTGCAAAGCTACAACGCTGAAGACGGGCAGATTGAATAATCGCATCACGTTCGCCGTATAGGCGCGATAACTTGGCATCACGCGCTTTATTATTATTGCTTTGACCAACGCCGAAGCTGATATTAGGAGAGATACCCCAGCGCCCTGCCGATATCCCAACCCCTACGCCTGTCGATGCTAACGTTGATTGTTCATTACGGGCAGCATTTACGTAGCTATTAACACGGACATACTCTTGATTCAACGCTTGGCAGTTATAGCTCTGATAGGTACTTGGCGGGATATACTGCGGCGTAATATTACCCGTAGAAGCACAGCCTGAGAGACCCATAATGCCAGCGGCTGCTAATAGTGCGGTTACAGTAAGAGTTTTCATAGCGGCTCCAGTAGGCTCATATTGGGTTTTCTTTCTTTAAGATAGCAAACTTTAAGATAGCAAAAATACTCTGATTAAGATATTGAAATTGCATAGAATATCTTGTTATATCCATTATAGAAATATTTGTGTTTATCTACTACCGCCCTTAAGTAATGATATAAGCACTTATCAAAATAAGTTACCCGGTTTAGTAAAGGCAAGTATCACAATACCCACGTATGCCACCCCAGCGATGAGAATACCGGTTTTTCTTTGGCTCGGTGTTGCAGTGCTATTAAAGGCTTTGATACTGGAGCTGATAGCCGCCACGAGCAAGATGAGCTTGGCAAATACCCATTGTACTGGTGCATTGGCGCTCATCAACTGCATCAACATCCCAGCGCCTGATAGAATGACAACAGCGTAGAGAATATGCGAGGATATTTTGACCACGCGCGGCGCTTGTTTGTCTGAGCTTAGCACTAGATAGCTTTGATATAAAAACAGCACAATTAACAGCACGGCCATGAGCATATGTAGGTGTTTCATTGAGTATAGTTCCCTTTAAAATTGCATTTTTTATCGACAGCATCTTATTATTGATTCTAAAAAATATTTAGCCTTTATTTTGCCCAGCGCATAACGGGCTGTCAGGATTCTGACCTTGCCATTCTGTCGGTGTATAAGCATGAATCGCTAATGCATGGATTGAACCACCTTTGGAGGTTAACAAAGCATCTGCCAGATGATAAACCATCTGATGACGGGCAACCAAGCGCTTGCCGGTAAATGCTTCGCTGACCATAATCAGTTTAAAGTGGCTCTCTTTACCGTCAAAATAACCAGCATGATTCATAGATTCATTAATCAGCTGCATATGCTGCGGCTGTAATGCTTGCAATTGATGACTAAGGGCGTCAGCAGTAGGGGCGCTATTGGTGGTAGGGGTAATGGCAGTCATAACAATCCTTGATTCTATTAAGCGTCGTTATCATTAGATAATACAGTGCGCTCATTATAGCAGACGCTGTAAAAAAGCAGAGCGCCACATGATGATGCGGGCTCTGCTTGTCATGGCTTATAAGTATCTAATCTAACAATGCTGGTTAAAAGCAATGTCAACAAGGCACTATTAACGTCGCGCTCTTTGGTATAACGGCATCACTTTTGGCAATAAAGATTGTATCTGTGCAATACGGTTACCGCTGGTTGGGTGAGTGCTCAAAAATTGTGGTGGCTCGCCTTGGCTGGCGCGTTGCATTTTTTGCCACAAAGTAACAGCCGCTTGTGGGTTATAGCCTGCGCGCGCCATAAGCTCGAGACCGATTTGATCCGCCTCAGCTTCTTGCGTGCGACTGTGCGGACGGCTCAGACCCAAGTCCCCTGCGACGTTTGCCAGCTGGGCTTGACCTTGTGATAGACCAAAAATACTCGCTGCCACACCGATACCGGTTTGCGTGGCATATTGACGTGATAGGCGCTCACGTGAATGCTCACGTAGGGCATGAGACATCTCATGACCCATAATAGCTGCGATTTCGTCATCCGTTAAGTTCAGACGATCGATAATGCCAGTGTAAAACATGATCTTACCACCTGGGAGTACAAAAGCGTTCAAATCGTTAGATTTGATCGTATGAATCTCCCAAGGCCATTTTGCCGCATCAGGGCGATAGACGCCAACTTGATTGACTAAACGGCTAGAGATGTTTCTTAAACGATTGAGCTGAGCGGTATTGGTATCAAGCAAGCGTTTTGCTCTTGCTTCTTGTATCGATTTATTATAACTCTGGGCGGACAGCTGCAATACTTGCTCGCTCGATACGAGTAGTAACTGCTGACGATCAACGCCGACAGCGCCCGTACTGGTCGTACTGGTACAACCTGTCAAAGTCAGGGCTGACAATGAAGCCGCCATGACCGTTGTGGTAAGTAGTTTTTTCATAGTAAACGTCCTCGCTATAAATCATAAAATGAAAGTAAGTAACAGCAATATTGATACAGTAACAGTAGAGGCAAGGGAAGCTTATTATTGACGTTCTACTACCTTCTCTCAATCTACTCAAACAGTAAAATTCTACCTGAACCGTCCTTGTGCCTAAGTATAATTATGTTAACTGCCAAAAACCAATAGAGCAAAAGTAACAATACAAGGTAGGATTGTAAATGACACTGATATGGAAGACGTATGACTCTTTAATACTTCTGTTGAAGTGATATCTCTGTTTAAGTAAGCAGGTACTTGGCAAAGAAAATATTTGAGCCATGTTTTATAAAAATAATTTCCTAATGGCAGTTAGGAAAATAAACCATAAAATCAATTGTATATGAGCGTTCATATTCTAATGAGCCCTTAAGAGATGCGCTGTCTTTAAAAAAATTAAAAAAACCTGTTGACACGCTCAGAATATTTGCTAAAATAGCCAGCCTATCGAGACGTAGCTGTTAGCAATAACACTATAGATTGATATTTAGCGGGAATAGCTCAGTGGTAGAGCATAACCTTGCCAAGGTTGGGGTCGAGAGTTCGAATCTCTTTTCCCGCTCCAAATATGGCTTGAAAAAGCACTAAACCCTCACTTCTTAAAGAAGTGAGGGTTTTTTTATGGCTGAAATTTGAGTGAACAATCAGTTAGCAGCATCTGTAGCTAATGACAATGCCTATAGTGGCATGATACTGCGTCAAATATAAATTATTACGAAAACTGCATGAACTTAGCACATTTAAATAAACTCTTCCGCGCATAATTATTCCTAGTCAGCGCTTAGATTGCAATTACGGTCAATATGACTGTATTGGCAACTGCTTATTCTCAAGAGTAATGCATATATAGTCGATTCCAAATAAAATAGATACGCCATACTGTAACGCAGAACTGGTATAAATTTTTCTGGCTTGCTGTGCTTACGCCGACAGAGGCTGCGTAAAATTTATCCCAGTCCCGCTGTATCGTTTTAATACTGAATTCACTATATTAGCCATCTGCCTTTAGTAGCGATTAATTACACTATTTGATAATGCTGTAAACGAGCTGAGTACATTTATATTAAGGAATCATTATGCAAGAATTTCAACATAAAGCATTTAACGAGCTTTTCGATTTGTCAGGTAAAGTTGCCATTGTGACGGGCGGTGCTAATGGTATTGGTAAAGCTACGGCGCTACGCTTAGCAGAAGCGGGTGCTAACATTGCCATTGCCGATTTAAAACTTGAAGATGCACAAGCAGCAGTAAAAGATATCGAGGCACTTGGGGTAAAAGCGCTTGCCGTAGAATGTAATATTCTAAAAGATGATGATTTGGTCACGATGGTTGATAAGGTGGTTGCCGAGTTTGGGACGGTTAACGTTTTAATCAATAATGCAGGTGGCGGCGGTGGCGGTCGTGAAGACCCAAGCACAGCATCGGTCGACGATATCCGCCGTGATTTTGAGCTAAACGTCTTTAGTGGCTGGCGCTTAAGCCAGCTGTGCGCGCCGCATATGAAAAAATCAGGCTACGGCTCCATTGTCTTTACGACATCAATGTCAAGTATCAATAAAAGCCCAAATATGAGTGGCTATGCCGGATCAAAAGCCGCTGTCAATCACATGGTGGCGAACTTGGCGCATGACTTTGGTCCTGAAGTACGCGTCAATGCGGTAGGTCCGGGGGCGACGCGTACCGATGCGTTGAAAACGGTATTAACGCCAGAGATTGAGAAGAAGATGCTAGCCAATACGCCTATCAAGCGTTTGGGTGAAGCCGATGATATCGCTGGTGCTATGTTATATTTCGCAGCTCCGATATCGACTTGGGTCAGCGGTCAAACCATATTCGTCAATGGCGGCGGCGTACAAACCTTAGATTAACAAGTTAATATCTAGCAGCTTTTAGAGTAAGAACAGCACTCCATAAGATATGGGGTGCTGTTTTTTTATAGGTTATTTGTACTATTCGTTAATATCTCTATTTAATTAATATCCATTATTAAGATTTTTTTACGAAAATGAGGTGCTGAGATAAGCATTATTTCCTATAATAGGACTACCTAACTGAGGAGCAAATGAAACTATGTCAGATTTACAAACATTGCATCAACTTACAGAGCAGCGCCGTTCAATTTATGCATTGGGCAACCAATTGCCAGTATCGAATGACGCCATAGTGAAATTGGTCGAGCATGCTATTTTGCATACGCCGTCATCATTTAACTCGCAGTCAACCCGCATTATAGTGTTATTTGGCGATGAGCATCATAAGCTATGGCAGCTGACTGAAGGTATCTTACGCGGTATCGTCGATAATGATGAGCAATTTTCCTCAACCAAACAGAAAATAGACAGCTTTAAAGGTGGCGCTGGGACAGTCTTATTCTTTGAAGATCACAAGGCTATTCAAGCCCTACAAGAACAAGCCCCGTTATATGCCGATAAATTTCCTATTTGGGCACAGCATACCAATGCCATGCATCAATATGTGATTTGGACAGCATTGGCAAGTATCGATGTCGGTGCCAGTTTGCAGCATTACAATCCGATCATTGATGACAAAGTGGCTGAAACTTGGGCGGTCGATAAGGACTGGGAGTTAGTTGCGCAAATGGTCTTCGGTACAATCGAGCAACCCGCAGGCGATAAAACCTTTGAGCCGCTCGACAAGAGATTGAAAGTATTTGGTTAATGGTTTCGAATGTTGAATCTATAAATATTAAGCAAAAGATTTGCCAGTCATAAAAAGCGCCGCTCAACGGTTTGTTGGGCGGCTTTTTTTATTTTAGGAAAAGGTTATGGGCAATCAACCATAGATCGAACGCAGTCATACTCTGATAGCTTATTATTCACTAGCTGGCTTTTGTCTTCGTCCCATTAAGCTATTTGCAACCCATGCCGGACCAATTAACAAAAACTGTAAATCCTCAAAAAAGGAGGGTTTTTTGCCTTCGATCTTATGACCGATAAACTGCCCAATCCATGCTACCACAAAGATGGCGGCCCACACTTTAAAGCCCCAAGGCAACAAGGCCATCACTGAAAGACAAATAAGAATAAACATTCCCATTGCCATAAATAGGGGCGTCGATAAGCGCATGTAAAATAACAAGACTAGGGCGCTCATGATTAAGGTAAACCAAACGGATAGCGACATCCCCATACCAAGCAGACTGACAAAAATAGTTGGCACACAAAGCCAATGTATTTTCTTATTGATAAGATTTTGATGACTGACAGAGTACTCACTGAGCCACTGCTCAAGCGTACGTTTGGACATTCGCTTTTGCTGAGTAATAGACATACCAACCTCCTTGTTAGTAAATGAATGACTGATAGCAGACAAAAAAGTAATCTACTGTTAACGATCAGTTGTAGCACTAATTTGCGCAATCCGCCATGTTATCTGTTAGACCGTAGAGTCAAATGTTCTAAGCCTTTGATCTGCTAATGCTGAAATGCCGCCCTTTTTTCCCTAAAAAACTGGCTTATCATACGCTATTTTTTGAGTGTTACTGGTGTCTCTACCGACTCTTGCTCACTGCGATACCACTCATAGAGTCCGACAAACGAGTTTACTTGATAGACCATAGTCTGAATGGCAAAGATGTAATTACCTGACATAAGGTTTACGGTCAACCATACGAAGTTGGATAGAATCCATAACCACCAATTGAATGAGTAGCGCAGAATCATTGCTGCTTGCGCGGTGATAGACAGTATAAAAGCGATGACATTAATCCAAAAGAATGAGATCAGACCCAAAAATTTACTGTTGTCGTCTTCAACAACGGCATATCCATAGCTTGCTAGTACATCATTGACCGTTGGAAATAACGCCAGTCCAATCACCATAAAGGCGATAGTCAGCAGCCAAATCCATTTGCTCGCAGATTTGGGTACCATATCTCCATCGGCATCGGTATGCTTTGACCAATAAAAAATCCCATAGACGTGGGTGAAAAAGTTGAACATAGGCGCAAGCATCAGTCCAACAGCGCCAGAGGTCGCTTGTACGACGACTTCACCTGCTGTTGCGCCCATACCGAAGCCATTACCTAAGATATTTTTACGAAAGGACAGCGACACCACACAGACCAGCCCGATAAAAGACACGCCTAAGTAAAACCAATCTAGGGTGGTATGTTCGGTGGTCAGCCAAAACCCTGTAGATAAGGCGAGTACACCGCAAATGAACCAAATGACAATCCATTGCATCGCCCATTTTCCAGTAATATTATCTAATAGCTGAATGCGCATGGCGTTATGTTCCCAAAATAAGTAATAGTATCAATGTTGTTTTTTAATATTAGCTGTCTTTTATGGCTTTTGATTATAAATATACTGGTCGATAAGCAGCAGCGCTTGCTGATAGCGCGCATCATAATCGGGCTGATCAATTATATGTGGCGCGATATGATGACAAGCGAAAATATCTACTAGACGCTGCTCGAAACGTCCGCGCGCCCCAGGCGTGCCCAATGAGCGCATACCATCATCAACCCATGGTGTATTGTTATCGAGCATAATCGTATGGTCTAGGCGAAATTCCTCAATGCAGGCGGCCACAAAAGGGTGGCTACGCCCTTCATACTCCTCACAAAAAGCTTGAGTCGTAACAAAGTCAGTATCAATGATCGTCACAGGCGCTGTGGCTGCACTTTTGGCGTCACGTATAGCTTGGGCATGATGCAAGGCAATCGGTCCATAATCGCTATATTGTAGGCCAATTTCGGTGCCGCCCAAATCTGTACCGACATAAACCCGTCCCATCTCAAGCGCAAAGCTGGCTCCATAGTAGTTGGCGAGCTTGTGCACCAGTGTGGTTTTACCAGAGCTTTCACCGCCGACAATAGCAACCGTCTTGGTATAGTCGCCGCGCACTTGTGGATGCAGTGTTGACCAATGGGCGACAGGATTGCGAGCAATGGCATAAGAGTCGAAGTCAGACTGTAGGGGAGTGGTAACCACTGGCATGACGAGCTGCTTATCAACATCAGACTGTGTTAACGGGTGATTTTCTGCGACAAACAATACGGTTTGAGCTGGCAAATTCAGCGCTTCTTTTAAACGTTGCAGTTTGGCATTACTGGCAGTGATGTCAATGGTCACCTCAGCGAATCTTTCATGTACTGGCAGTTCAATCTCATCAGTCGTATGAATATGAATAAAAGGAAGGTCAGCACAGGCCATCTGTAACCAACGCGCTTTATCTTGTAAGGTGATCTTAAAATCTGGATGCGGCGATGGATGCGTCATAATAACGATATGTAAGATTTTTACTTGTCCTGCGGCGTCCAATATACTGCGCATTTGCCCCAAATGTAGCGGCTCAAAATGCCCAATCATCAATCCTGACTCGTACATAGCTGTCCTTATTTACACTTATCAAGTGCAATTTCTCTTCAGTAATTTCAAAAATGATCTAAAATTTTTATTATGTATGAGCATGGTATAAAGGTTTTGGGCGACTTACCCGTAGATTATTGTAAATTGGCGTTATTTTATAGCGCATCCAGTCATAAAATAATGAGTTATCTGCTGGCTAAGTTTTACCCCCTAAGTTGTACCCCTTTTAGATTGAAGCTCTCATCAATATACCGATCTTTCTAAGATAAAGTAGAATTATCTTAAAATCGATACAAGGTGACTAAGATAGGAATTTGTCAGCATCCTTGATAATAGCAAGGAAAAAGAGTTTATCTCAATCAGACTAATCCCTATCATATTTATCTCATTCATACATAGTCAAAACGCAGCACTTTTACTTTGAACAGGCTAGAGCTTAATAATTGCTAAGCAGTTGTTTTTATTAGACCCCATGGAAAATGTAACAAAAGGTGTAATATACGAGAAACAAAGCTGCCTTTGAAACAATTTGAAATATCTATTTAAAATCAGGGGTTTACGGGCACTAGCGAGAGATTAGAGTAAGCTTAAGTAGCATAAATTCACAAAGCACGTCTATATAGCCAACAGATATCAAAGAAATGATTGTTATACTCATTCATAAGTTTAAAGATAAACGCCAACCCTTTTAATTCTTTTAGAATAAAATAATAAAGGGGTTGATAAGCGTAATAATAAAATAAATATAAAAGAGGTATTTGATTTGGCTAAGCTAGCAAAATTACATCGTTCAACAAACAATCGCATGATAGCGGGCGTGATGGGCGGCATTGCAGAATATGTCGGTTGGTCGCCAACGTGGGTAAGATTGCTATTCGTTATTGTCTCGACATTGAGCGCAGCAGTACCTGGTATTTTGATCTATATTATTTTATGGATCGTGATGCCCAAAGCAAGCGGTCAATCTTATCAATAAACTATTGATTTTAATGGTGTTAAGAAAATAGATTAGAATAGAATCGTTCCATAGGTCATTGCAATACCCCGAAAAACAAAAAGCCTGAATAATCAGGATGCCCAAGACATACCTTTCCTCCTGCCCAGATGCTCGCGCATTTGGGTATTTTTTTGTTTGGCTTATTAACGACTTTTAGCGCTAGGTTTAAGTCATTTACTGCCTGAAAAATTTGCTATTACTGCCTGATATATAAATTTAGTTCAGGTAAATATGGATAAAATAGTCAATTTTTAGTAAGGTGAGCAGGCAAATAGCATCGTTGCTGCGTAAGCGATACGAGCGCTATCAAAGATTTATCTCATAACACTCATTCACAGTGGCTTTATTATGACAACCGAAACTATGCCGTCTCAAACTATGACATCACCAGCAAAGAACGCCGAGCCGATGACTTTTCAAGATCTAATCTTAACGTTACAGAATTATTGGGCTGATAAGGGCTGCGTTATCTTGCAGCCTTATGATATGGAAGTCGGGGCAGGTACCTTTCATACTGCAACATTTTTGCGCTCATTAGGTCCAGAGCGCTGGAATGCTGCTTACGTACAGCCATCACGCCGCCCAACCGATGGTCGCTACGGTGACAATCCAAACCGTTTGCAACATTATTATCAGTTTCAAGTGGTGCTCAAGCCCAATCCGCCAAATATCCAAGAACTGTATTTGGGCTCACTTGAGGCGATTGGTATTGATCCATTGGTACATGATATACGTTTTGTCGAAGACAACTGGGAGTCGCCAACGCTTGGTGCGTGGGGTCTTGGTTGGGAGATTTGGCTAAACGGTATGGAAGTGACGCAGTTTACCTACTTCCAGCAAGTGGGCGGTATTGAGTGTTTCCCTGTGACCGGTGAGATTACCTACGGTCTTGAGCGTCTAGCAATGTACGTACAAGGCGTCGATAGCGTCTATGATTTGGTGTGGGCAGATGGCGAGTTTGGCCGCGTCACTTATGGGGATGTCTTCCATCAAAATGAAGTTGAGCAATCAACCTATAACTTTGAGCACGCCGATGTGCCGATGATGGGTCAGATGTTCGACTTTTATGAGCAGCAGGCCGATAAGCTTGTGGCCGAAGGGTTACCGCTACCAGCGTATGAGATGGTGCTAAAAGCCTCACATGCCTTTAACTTACTGGATGCACGCGGCGCGATTTCAGTCACTGAGCGTCAGCGCTTTATTTTGCGCGTACGTACACTGGCGCGTAAAGTTGCCTTTGGTTATGTTGAAGCCCGTGCAAAACTAGGCTTTCCATTGGCAGATGAGGCCCATCGTCAAGAGGCACTGGATAAGTATTTGCCAAAAGAAGAAGCGCTTGAACGTACAGAAAGCAATCAAGCTGCTGACAACAAACATTCTACTAATAATAAATAGGAGCATCCCATGAGTAGCATTTTATTTGAATTGGGGTGTGAAGAATTACCTCCAAAAAGCCTAAAACCTTTACGTGATGTGCTACAAGCGAGTGTCACCGAGCAGCTGACTGAAGCTGATATTACTTTTGATAGCATGAAAGCCTTTGCAGCGCCGCGTCGTTTAGCGATACAGATCGAAGGTATTAGCGAGAAGCAGCCTGACCGTACTGAAGAAAAACGTGGACCTGCAATCAAAGCAGCGTTTGATGCAGAAGGTAATCCTACCCGCGCTGCGATGGGATTTGCAAAAGGATTGGGTATTGAAGCCAGCGAGCTGACGACCATTAACACCGATAAAGGTGATTATGTCGGTTATGTGCAAACGATTCAGGGTCAAGCAATTACTGAGCTGCTACCGGCTATTTTTCAGACGGCGCTTGATAATTTGCCAATTGCGAAGCGTATGCGCTCAGGGGCGAGCCGCAATGAGTTCGTGCGTCCGGTACAGTGGGCAGTATTGATGCAAGATGATGCTGTCATTGAGGCGACTATCCAAGGTCATCAGACTGGCAATCAAACCCGTGGCCATCGCTTTCACAGTCCTGATTACCATACGATTACCCATGCCAATGATTATGAGCAATTGCTTGATAGCTTAAAAGTGGTAGTAGATTTTGATAAGCGTCAAATGCTGATCAAAAATCAAGTTAAGGCGCTGGCAGATGAGGTCAACTCGGACGCCATTGTACCGCAGAGTTTGTTAGATGAAGTCACCGCTTTGGTTGATTTTCCTATTGCTCTGCGTGCAAGTTTTGAGGCGCGTTTTTTACAAGTCCCGCAAGAAGCACTCATTTCTACCATGCAAGCCGATCAGAAGTATTTTTGCTTAACGGACAAAGCAGGTAAATTGCAGCCATACTTTATTTTCATTACCAATATCGAGTCAAAAGATCCTAATCAGATTATCGAAGGTAATGAGAAGGTTGTGCGTCCGCGCTTAGCTGATGCCGAGTTTTTCTTCTTACAAGATCAAAAACAGCCGCTATTTGCGCTGACCGAAAATCTGAAGACCCGTGTATTCCAAGACAAACTGGGTACGATTTGGGAGAAGTCTGAGCGTATTGCTAAGCTCGCTGCTTTTATCGCTACTTTGATGCAGCAGCAAGGTCAGCAGATTGATCTCGATGACACGGTACGTGCCGCGATTTTGTCCAAAGCGGATTTGGCAAGCTCGTTGGTTGGTGAGTATCCTGAGTTGCAAGGTATCGCAGGTACGTATTATGCGCGCCTAAATAATGAACCTGAAGCGGTAGCAGCAAGCTTAGAAGAGCAGTATTTGCCTAAGTTTAGCGGTGATGTATTGCCAAAGACAGCGGTTGGGATTTGCTTAGCATTGGCAGATCGCTTAGATACGCTAGTGGGTATTTTTGCTATTGGTCAAGCGCCGACTGGCTCAAAAGATCCGTTTAGCTTACGTCGTTCAGCAATCGGTATCTTGCGTATATTGATTGAGAAGCAGCTGCCTATCAATCTAGTGGCGTTGGTCGAGCAAGCGATTAAAGGCTATAGCTCTGGCGACGGTAGCAAGATTGAAAAGATGGGTGATACCTTTACGCAAGTTATGGCGTTTTTGAACTCGCGCTATCGGGCGATGTATACCGAGCAAGGCGTGAGCGTCGATACCATTCAGGCAGTACAGGCGATTAATCCGCATATGCCGCTTGATTTTGATCAGCGTATTCGCGCCGTTCAAACATTTAGCGACTTACCTCAAGCTTCAATGCTGGCGGATTCAAACAAACGTGTTGCCAATATTTTAGCCAAATCAGAAGTAAGCGTCGCTGATAATGTCAATGACGCGTTATTATCTGAACCTGCTGAGCAAGAGTTATATCACGCTGTTCAACAAGCACAAGCGGCGGTGAAACCGCTGCTAGAAACGGCTAACTATACGCAAGTACTGCAAACCTTGGTCAGCTTAGATGCGCCATTGACCCAGTTCTTTGCTGATGTAATGGTCAATAGTGAAGATGCGGCGCTTAAAGCCAATCGCTTAGCACTGCTCAAGCAAGTGCGAGCCTTATTCTTAACGGTCGCCGATATCAGTGAGCTACAATTATAGTTTCGTCATGTATCGCTGGCTCATTATGAGGCGATGATGACTAAATTAGAGATGCTATAAAATAAAAACTGGCTCACTGGAGCCAGTTTTTTATATGATTATTCTGAAGCGTTGCGTTTATAATGTCTTGAGCCATCTTTGAAGGAGCGATGCCGTGTTAGCCGTTATTATCATCATTATTATCATCTGGATTTCGATGTGGGGGTTTTATAAGTTTATGTACCCGCGCGCGCCCAAAAGCATGATGCCAAAAAAAGGCGATGTGACCACACTACGTCAATGTGATTTTTGTGGTAATAGCTTGGCTGAGTATCGCGGTGTGCTTGAAACTAAGCCTGCTGTAGCGCCTGAGACTGATAAAGCAGTCGCTGGTGAGCTGTTCTTTTGTAATTATGAACACCAAGCGGACTTTCATGCAGGCAAGGTTTATCGATCAGAAGGATAAAAAGATAAAAGGTATTTGATAGCCTATTACATAAAAGGCGCTTAGTATTTATAGGCTAAGCGCTTTTTTAATCCAAATGTTTAGTGATAGAGAGTGTCTATAAAATAGAATGAGCGTCTTGTATGACTTTATTTAGCAGCGCTACAGATTGCTTGTCTTGCTGCGTACGGTCTTCTACGTTTCTTTCATGAGTTTGGATTTTCTCATATAGATTTAAGCAGCATAATACCAATAAGCTTTCTTGGCTCAGGCTCGGTGCGTCTCTTTTTAAATCGAGCGCGTAGTCGTTGATGTATGAGACAGCCGCGCGCAATTCTTCTTGCTCATGTACTGGGCAATAGATAGGATAAGTGACACCAGCTATCGCAATATCGACTTTCTTAATTTGCGGTTCAGGTGTGCTATTCACTTTAGCGGCCGTGCTGCTTTGGGTAGGGGTATTGTTTACTAGCGTTTTTTGTGCCTGATTATTATCTGCTTGCAGGTTTTTGACTGGGCTATTTTGTGGCTGTTTTTCCGTGGTTTTGTTATGGTTGTCGGTCATGATAAATCCTACAATGTCTGGTCAGTAAAGGGGAGTGAGGTAAGCAGGTACAATACTAAGCGCGTGTTAGCCTTCCGTTTGATCGATACGCGTTAAGCGCTGTAAGACCACTTGGGTACGTTCAGCTGCCAATTCATTTTTCTTTTTTAGCTCGCTATTTTGTTGCTGAATTTCGCTATACTGCTGTTTTAATTCATTGTTATGCTGTTTTAGGTCGCGGTTTTGTTGTTCTAGTAGCTCAATTTGATTGTTTAATTTATCCTGCTCTTCGCCAATCATATGGTGTGCTTCAGCTAGGCTTTGATAGCGCTTATCGAGATCATGAAATTGTTTCTTTGCGCCATCGCGTTCTGTATGGCTGCTATCTAGCTTGGTTTTTAAGGCGGTAAGCTCTTTTGGGTCGGTAGTTGGCTGCTGCTTGAGGCTGCTAAGTTCAGCACTGACAAGCTGATACTGCTTTTTGATGTCGAGTATCATTTTTTCTAATATTCTAAGTTGGTCATACATGGTCAGTTTTAATCCTTAACAAGTAAGCGTAAATGAATTTTGTTGTCTGCGTTTAATAATGCCATAGGTGACCGCATAATATCTATACCAACAAAGTAATTGCCGACACTGGGCTTATTTATTTTTATCAGTAGCGGCTTTGTCGATGACAAATGACATCGTGCTGCGTTTATTTTATATGTAATATCAATTATTAGGACATCGATTATGAATGACAATATCTCTGGCTGGAATACGTGGCTAGCGGCTTTTGATGACTGGACGGATGTGTCAGTCAGTGAGGTACATGGTCTGATGACAGGGCTAATGACTGCTTGTAATGCGCCTGATGAGCAAGTTTGGGCAAAGGTATTTGAGGAGCTAAGTTTTGCGCCGCTACCTGATGAGGCGTTGACTTTATTGACTGAAGAAGCAGAAGACACTGTCTTTCAATTAAAAGATAAGGATGACGCTTATTCTTATACGCCGCTTGTGCCTGATGATGAACATGACTTATACGAGCGCGTGATGGCATTGAAACAGTGGGCAAATGGTTTTATGACCGGTTTTGGTATTACCGATTGTAGTCTAACTGCTGAAGAAAATGAGATGCTATCAGATTTGGCCAAAATTGGCGGTATTCGTTTAGAAGATGATGAAGACTTTGAGGGCGGTGAAGAGTCTTACTTATACATTTATGAGTTTGCACGTATGGTGCCAGTGAGCTTTGCAACTCGTAAGCGTAAAGCGGTAAAGGACATTGCGCTGATTGCAGGTCTTGCTATCGATGCCAAAACCACAAAAGAGCTGCAAGCAGAGGGTAAGTTGCCAAAACCGATGCCACCAGTCATCGATGTGATGAATCAAAATAATCCGTCATAGAGGTGAGTTGTCATAAATATGGCGCTTTGATGTAGGTATGATGCAATAGCATGTAAAGCAGATGGCATAAGGAAGTGCGATTTGCTTATAAAACGATAATAAAGGAGACTGTGATGATCACTGACAAGGATATGATTTATTTGCGCCGCGCTGTTGAGCTTGCTGCCGAAGCTCTAGAGGCAGGCGATGAGCCGTTTGGTAGCGTGTTGGTCGACGCTGATGGTCAGGTATTGGTTGAAGATCGCAACCGTGCCAATAGTGTCGATGCAACTTATCATCCTGAGATTGCTGTTGCCCAGTGGGCTGTAAAAAATATGACGGCTAAAGCACGTGCGCAAGCGGTCGTCTATACCTCAGGTGAACACTGCGCCATGTGCTCCGCTGCTCATGCGTGGGCAGGACTTGGTCGCATTGTTTATGTCAGCTCATCAAAACAGTTGGATGAATGGATGGAGGAGATGGGCGTAAAATCCTCATCACCAATCCATTCATTAAGTATTCAAGAGGTAGCACCAACTGTGCCAGTTGAAGGTCCAATTGCAGGCTTAGACGAAGAAGTAAAAGCGCTGCAGCGCCGCGCATTTCAAAGAGGCTAAACGCGTTACTCTTTTATTTTGTAGGGTATTAAGGATGTTTTATGACAATAGCAACTGATAATAAAAGCGTGGTTGATCGCAGTTACCCTAAAAACAGTATCGACTGGCTCACCAGACTGATTGCATTTGATACCGTCAGCCGCCATTCAAATTTGGCATTAATCGAAGATATCCAAGCCTATTGTGAGCAGTTAGGCTTAAGTGTAGATTTGACCTTTAATGATGCCAAAAACAAAGCCAATTTATTTGTCACGGTACCAGCAGGCGGCACGGCTAGTAGCAGTGCCGATATCATCAATCATGGCTTGGTGCTATCTGGGCATACCGATGTGGTGCCAGTAGACGGTCAAGCATGGACTTCAGAGCCGTTTAGCGCCACCATTCGTGGTGACAAGTTATATGGTCGCGGTGCGTGCGATATGAAGGGCTTTATCGCATGTGCGCTAACTTTATTGCCACAAGCGGTTGAGCTTTCTAACAATGGACAGCTGCGTCGTCCTTTGCATTTGGCGTTATCCTTTGATGAAGAGGTTGGCTGTCTAGGTGCGCCATTAATCTTAGCAGACCTAAAAGCACGTGGTATCACCCCTGATTATTGTATCGTTGGCGAGCCGACCAATATGACGATGGTCGTCGCGCATAAAGGCATTGCCGTTTATCGCTGCCGCGTCCACGGGAAATCTGCACACTCGTCATTGACTGAGGCCGGCGTGAATGCCATCAGTTATGCCAGCCGTTTGATTGGCTATGTTGATACTTTGGCAGAAGAGATTAGCCATCGTGATGATAATGATGCGCTGTTTGATGTGCCATATTCGACATTGTCTGTGGGGACCATACAAGGCGGTACAGCGACCAATATCGTGCCCAATCTGTGTGAGTTTACCTTTGATTATCGCAACTTGCCACATATGACGCAGGACGATATTCTGCTACCGATTCAAGCAAAAGTTGCCGAATTAAGCGCACAAATGCAAGCGCGTGCTGCCGATACTGGCATTGAGCTGATGCAAGAAGAGAGCGTGCCTGCGATGACGGATAATGAGAGTAGTGAGTTACAAGCATTGATAGCGGCACTGACGGGGGATGATAAGCGTCATAAAGTGGCTTATGCAACCGAAGGCGGACAGTTTACCAATAGTGGTATACCTACGATCATCTGTGGACCCGGCAGTATTGAACAAGCCCATAAAGCCGATGAATATGTTGAGTTAAGTGAGATTGCGCGCTGTGATAGCTTCTTACAGCGTCTATTAGAAAGTTGTAGCGCCGATAAATAAACCGCCAGGTTTCGGTTTTGATTGGTATAAAATACACCGTCTTTATGGCGGTGTTTATTTTTTCAATAATGTATTTAGTATAAAACAAAAGAGTAGGGGTTGGTTGATGTCTTGGCATCTGTTTGTGGTATTTTTTGCAAGTACGTTTTTTATCTCAGCGACACCCGGTCCAAATATGCTACTGGCGTTTCAATATGGGATTAATTATGGGGTCAAGCGCACCTTATGGACGCTGGCAGGTCTGAGCCTAGGACTGTTTATGTTGCTCCTATCAACGCTGCTTGGACTCGATGTGATTAGCCGTCAATCGCCTTGGTTATTGACGGTCATTAAAACAGTGGGAGCGATTTATCTTATCTATCTGGGTATTGCCTCATGGCGTGATAGTGGCAGCAATAGCAGCTTAATGAATGACGCCCATGCTATGAGCGCAGAAGTAAGTGCAGAACTAGCAACGAACTCAAATCACCCTGACAGCATCCGCCAATCTGAGACACTTAAGCCGCGCTCGCTCTCAAGTGCTGCGGTCAAAATGGTACCCAGTAATGCTACGCTATTTCGCACAGGAATGTGGGTGTCACTTTCTAACCCAAAAGCGATTTTATTTTTTGCCGCCTTCTTTCCTAAATTTATCAATTTTAGTGCGCCGCTATGGCCGCAATATGTGGTGCTTACCTTAGGACTGTTCCTAAGTGAGACGATTTGGCAGATAATATATACCTTAGGCGGCAAAAAACTGGCAGGGTGGTTAGATGTTAGTGAGCGTTTGGCTTGGCTCAATCGGGGCTGCGGCATGATATTTATATTAATTGCCGGCGCTTTATTGGCTGATGTGTTCAATGGTTTTATGATATAAAAGTCGCTATCAGTTATGTATATAAAGGCTAATAGGTAGTCATAAAAAAGCCGCTCACTATCGAATAGTGAGCGGCTTTTTTGCGATTTTATTGAAACAAGGATTAAGCTAATACGGCCTCAATCTCACCTTTGACCATATGCGGACTCACAAAATCAGTAATACGCACGCTAACGATTTTACCCAGTAATTCATCCATTTTATCGACGTCATAAGGGAACATCACGGTACGGGTATTATCCGCTGTACCGATTAAACAATCAGGATGGCGATTGGCGATTTGCTCAACCAAGACGCGAGTTGTGGTGCCGACCATTTCATGGGTTTTGGCAAGTGTTGAGTCAATAATGACTTGTTGGAATTCTGCCAAACGCTCTTTTTTAGTTTTAAAACTCACATCATCCGGCAATTCTGCCGCTGGCGTACCCGGACGTTTAGAGTAAATAAAGCTATATGAGTGGTCAAAGTTTAACTCTTTCGCTAGATTTAGGGTATCTTGGAAATCTTGATCCGTCTCACCTGGGAAGCCAATAATAAAGTCGCTTGATAAGTGAATATCAGGACGTATGGCTTTAAGCTTGTTAATTTGATCGATATAGACATCGATAGTATGGTTACGTTTCATCGCAGCCAGTATCGCATTTGAGCCGCTTTGTACGGGCAAATGCAAATGTGATACCAACTCTGGCAATTGCGCATAGGCATCAATGATATCATCAGTGAACTCTAGCGGATGGCTGGTGGTATAGCGAATACGCTCAACACCATCGACGTGTGACACATAGTGCAGGAGCTCTGCAAAACGGCAAATACTGCCGTCGTCTTTTTCGCCGCGATAGCCATTGACGTTTTGACCGAGTAGGTTAATCTCGCGCACACCTTGCGCCGCGAGGCTATCAATCTCTGCCAATACATCGTCAAGTGGACGAGACAATTCTTCACCGCGCGTATAAGGTACGACGCAAAATGAGCAGTACTTCGAGCAGCCTTCCATAATAGATACAAAAGCTTTATAGCCTTCAACACGTGGCTCTGGTAAAAAATCAAACTTTTCGATACTAGGGAAGGACACATCCACCGTACCGATACGGTTCTTAGGGGCAATGTCACGTTGCTCATGTGACTGATCATAGAGCTCTGGCAAACGGTGCAAGGTTTGTGGACCAAAAACCATATCGACATACGGCGCACGTTTTTGGATATTATCGCCTTCTTGAGAGGCCACGCAGCCGCCAACACCAATGACCAAATCAGGACGCTTTTCTTTGAGTTTGCGCCAGCGACCCAACTCTGAAAACACTTTTTCTTGGGCTTTTTCACGGATTGAGCAGGTATTCATCAACAGTACATCGGCTTCGTCGATATCGTACGTGACCTCCATACCATGTGAGTCACCAAGGACGTCGAGCATCTTATCAGAGTCATAGACATTCATCTGACAGCCTTGGGTGGTGACAAATACCTTTTTGGTAGCTGATTTCACAGGAGCTTGCGCTGAACTTGGCTCATTGAGTGCGGTGACCGCAGGCGTGACAGCAGTGATGTCAGAGGCCGCAGCGTCATCGATGCGGGGATTGAATACAGTAACACTCATAAGGATAAGTCCATGATTGACTAAAAATATAGCGGGCTAGCCGATTAACAGGTGGCGTATTTTATCACAACCTTGCACTAATGTGAAAAGTTAGCGTCTGCTCATTATTATAAGGAGATTAGATTATTTATAATAGTATCAATTGCTTATCGATAGTTAATTGGTTATAACTAAGA
>NZ_JBFFMS010000022.1:0-43324 GCF_041554015.1 Psychrobacter sp.
ACGGCAGTGGTGCTCATAAGGAACCTATAAAGTCGGTAAAATTAAAAAAACATCAAAATAAAGTGCTAAATCATCACAAAATTGATAATAGGGGTTGCAAATATGCGTCCATCATTCTTATAATGATGTCTCATATATAGAATAGATGTTCAGTATATTGAACAAATAACAAGTTATCAATAATTATTTAAGTCATAACCTTTTATTTATTGTTAGTTATTTATCGCTATAAATCTGCAAACCCTATCTGCAAAATAATATTGACAAGGAGTGTCAACATGTCACAACTGCCACAGCTATCAAACCCAGATCTACTCAAACAGCAATGCTTCATCAAAGATGGCTGGCATGCCGCTAGTAACGAGTCGACGCTTGATGTGAGCAATCCTTTTAATGGCGAGATCATCGGTACCGTGCCAAGCCTGACGACCGACGATGTCAACGATGCGGTTGCGGCGTCTCATGAGGCGCAAATCACGTGGGCGGCCAAAACCCCAAAAGAGCGCGCTGAGCTACTACAAAAATGGGCCGACCTTATCGATGCCAATAAAGAAGACTTGGCTATCATTATGACTGCCGAACAAGGCAAGCCTTTAACTGAGTCACGTGGTGAAGTTGGTTATGCCAATAGCTTTATCCGTTGGTTCGCTGAAGAAGGCAAGCGCGTTTACGGTGACGTCATCCCTGCCAATCAAGCACAGCTGCGCCATGTCATCCTAAAGCAGCCGGTCGGTGTTTGCGCGGCTATCACGCCTTGGAATTTCCCAGCAGCGATGATTACCCGTAAAGCGGCTCCTGCCTTAGCAGCAGGCTGTACCATGATTATCAAACCTGCAACCGAAACACCATTTTCTGCCTTGGCGCTTGCGGCATTGGCTGAGCAAGCGGGTATTCCAGCAGGTGTCATCCAAGTCGTCACCGGTCAATCAAAAACCATCGGCGATATCTTAACTGGCGATGCGCGCATCCATAAACTATCATTTACCGGTTCTACCGAAGTCGGTCGTACCTTGATGGCGCAGTGCGCCCCAACCATCAAAAAGCTGTCATTAGAGCTTGGCGGCAATGCGCCATTTATCATCTTTGATGATGCCGATCTCGAAAAAGCCGCTGAAGGCTTAATCGCCTCTAAATATCGCAACGCCGGTCAAACTTGTGTGTGCGCCAACCGCGTCTATGTACAAGACAGTATCAAGGACAAATTCCTAGATGTATTTGTACAAAAGGTCGCTGAGCTAACGGTCGGTAACGGTATGGATGAGAGCGTCGATATTGGTCCATTGATTAATCAAAAAGCCTTAGAAAAAGTACAAGCCTTGCTACAAGATGCTTTGGATAAAGGCGCAACCCTGATCACCGGTGGTAGCACCAACGGCGCATCAGAGCTGTCTTATAACCCAACGGTGATTACTGATATCACCGCAGATATGAATATTGCTTCTGAGGAAATATTTGGTCCTATCGCTACCATCTTTACCTTTAAAGATGAAGCCGACGTTATTCGTCAAGCCAACGACACCATTTATGGTTTGGCCGCTTACTTCTACAGCGGCAGTTACGCACGCTCATGGCGCGTCACTGAAGGGCTTGAGTACGGCATTATCGGTCATAATACCGGTCTCATTTCTACCGAAGTCGCACCATTTGGCGGCGTTAAGCAATCGGGGTTTGGTCGTGAAGGCTCAAAATATGGCATCGAAGAGTATGTCGTGACCAAATACTGGTGCTCTGATGTTAGTTAATAGTTAGAGCGAATCGTTAGCTGTTTTATATTTTAACCGTTTGATTTAACTAAATATTTAACGGAATTTAGCTTCATAAATTCCTAATATTGCTAAAGCTTAATTACTAAAGCTTATTCTATAAACCGCCATCATATCACTGGCATCTACGTAAAAAGAAAGAAAAGGACATTCTTATGACTACCAATCAATCATTACTTGCGCGCCGTAAAGCTGTATTGCCAACTGGACTGGGTGTGGCTTTTCCGATCTTTGCCGAAAAAGCAAAAAACTCAGAAGTATGGGATATTGAAGGCAATCGTTATATCGACTTCGTTGGCGGTATCTCAGTATTGAATACCGGTCATAGCCATCCAAAGATCACGCAGCGTGTACATGAGCAGCTAGACAAGTTTACCCATACTGCTGCGCAAATGATTAACTATGAATGCTATGTCGATCTTGCTGAAAAACTGTGTGAAAAAGCCCCAATCAGCGGCGACACCAAAGCTTTCTTTTTGACTACCGGCGCAGAAGCGGTTGAAAACTGCATCAAGATTGCTCGTGCAAAAACTGGTCGTCCGGGTGTCATCTCTTTTGTCGGCGGTTGGCATGGTCGCACGCTGATGTGCATGAGCCTGACGGGTAAAGTATTGCCGTACAAAAAGAATTTTGGTCCGATGCCAGGTCCTGTATTCCATGCGCTATTCCCAGCTGAAGAGTTAAATGTCACTGAAGCTCAAGCACTTCATAGCCTTGAGATGATTTTCCAAGCGGATATCGACCCAAGTGAAGTGGCGGCGATGATTATCGAGCCAGTACAAGGCGAGGGCGGTTTCCACCAAGTCACGCCATCATTTGCCAAAGCCCTGCGCGATATCTGTGATGAGCATGGCATCGTACTGATTTTTGATGAAGTACAGTGCGGCTTTGCCCGTACAGGTACCTTGTTTGCCTCTGAGCAGTTGGGCGTTGAGCCGGATCTGATGACCAGTGCCAAGAGCTTGGCGGGTGGTTATCCTATCTCTGCCGTTATCGGGCGCGCTGATATCATGGACGCCCCGCAAGTTGGCGGTTTGGGTGGTACGTATTCGGGTAATCCATTGGCTTGTGTGGCAGCGCTCGCAGTCATGGAAGTTATCGAAGAAGAAAACCTACTTGAGCGCAGTATTGAGATTGGCGACAAAATTGAGTCATTCTTAAAAGAGCTAAATTTAAGCAGTATCGGTCATGTTCGTCATAAAGGCGCCATGCTAGCCTTTGAGCTAATCGATAGCGATGGCAAACCAGATGTTGAGGCGACGACTAACCTAAAAGCCAAATCATTTGAGCAAGGTTTGCTACTAGCGTCTTGTGGTATGTATGGCAATGCCATTCGCGTGATGGTGCCGCTAACGGTTGAAGATGAAGTACTACAAGAAGGCCTTGATATTATCAAAGGCATCTTGACTGCTTAATTGTGTTAAGACTGAATAATACATGCGTCAGATTGGGATTGATATGTTCTTGATCTGAGTGGTGGTTTTACAACGGCGCCTTGCAAGTCAAGACGCCGTTGTTGTCTCCGCTATCAATATATTGTCAAGCTTCTCAGTCGAGAGGTATGGAAAGATAAACATGAAGGGCGATGCCCTGTTAAATACAAAATAGTGTCTCTCTAAGTGTCATAAGCAAGAGGGTCACATGGATGAAGCACGGACAAGGAGTCGGTTATGTCTGAATTAAAGAAATCGTTAGGAACGTTAGATGTTATCGCCTTAGCATTTGGTGCTATGGTTGGTTGGGGCTGGGTGGTCTTAGCCGGCGGTTGGATTTTATCTGCTGGTATATGGGGCGCGATGCTGGCGTTCTTGATAGGCGGGCTGGCCGTGATACTGATTGGGGTGACGTATGCTGAGCTTGCAGCATCAATGCCAATTACCGGCGGTGAACATACTTATACCCATCGAGCGCTGGGGGTTAATGTCTCCTTTATCTGCTCATGGAGTATCCTATTTGGTTATTTCTCAGTGGTCGCGTTCGAAGCGGTCGCGCTCCCTACAGTTGTAGAATATTTTATTCCCAATTATAACCAAGGTTATCTCTGGACCATCGCTGGCTGGGATGTCTATGCTACTTGGGTCGGGGTCGGTATGCTCGGCTCCATCATTGTTACTTGGCTTAATATCCGCGGTATGGAAGTCAGTGCTTGGTTCCAAAAAACGGCTGTATTGGGTATTTTATTTGTTGGTACGTTACTGTTTATCGGTGCGTTACTATTCAATCCTGAAAGCTCAAACTCAGTACAAGCGCCAGCATTCATCGGTGGTATCGGCGGTATAATGGCAGTTATTGTCATGGTGCCTTTTATGTTTGTCGGCTTTGACGTAATCCCTCAGGCTGCAGAGGAGATCGATTTAACGCGCCCCAATATTGGTAAGTTTTTGATTATCTCGATTATCGTTGCGGTAATGTGGTATGTGGGTATCGCGTGGAGTGTCGGGACGACTTTGCCATTGGTACAAGCAGAGAGCTCAACCCTTGCTACTGCTGATGCCATGACCAATGCATGGCAAGGCAAATGGGCAGGTATTCTACTGGTTATCGGCGGCGTACTTGGTATCTTATCAAGCTGGAATGCGTTCTTAATCGGTGGTAGTCGTCTGCTTTATGCCATGTCTAAAGCCCGTATGTTGCCAGCCTTTTTAGGTAAATTACATCCAAAATACAAGACTCCCTCAAATGCGATTTTACTCATCGGTGGTTTGGCGACGCTAGCACCATTATTTGGTCGCAAAATGTTGGTTTGGATCGTTGATGCTGGTGGTTTTGGTATCGTGATTGCCTATACCTGTGTTGCTATCTCATTCTTAGTGCTGCGTTACCGTGAGCCTGATATGGTACGTCCATTTAAGATACCAGCAGGTAAGCTTGTTGGTATGATTACGATTGCGCTAAGCTTTGGTTTATTGATGCTATATATGCCAGGTATGCCATCAGCGCTGACACCCGTTGAATGGTGGATTTTCTTTGGCTGGACTGTCTTAGGTATCGTATTATATAGCTATGCAAGGATCAAATACCCGGGTATCAGTGAGTCGATCATGGCAGAAGAGCTACGCGAATTAAAGATTGTCAATCAGTTGTGGTTAAAAGACAATCCGCCAAAACGCTAATTCTTTTAACAAGATGTTTTTAAAAATTGTCCAAATAAAAAGCCTAACATTCACTGTTAGGCTCTTTGCTATTTTAAAAATCGATTAAGATTTATCACGGATTAGCTTATAGTTTAAAAATTCAGTGATACCAAGATTGCCAAGCTCGCGACCAAAACCTGAGCGTTTGACACCGCCGAATGGGGTATTGGCTTCACTACCAGACGGGGCATTAATCGTAACCATACCGACGTCTAATTTATCAGCGATTTGAGCGGCCAGCTGTGCATCTTGCGTTTGAATAGAAGCGCCAAGTCCAAAGGGTACATCATTTGCAATTTTAATCGCATGTTCGATATCACGAGCCTTATAAACGACCGCCACAGGACCAAATAGCTCTTCACGGTAGACGTCCATAGATTCATCAACGTCTGTCAGAACAGCAGGCTTAAACCAAGCACCGGGCTTGTCTTTGTCCATGCCGCCCTCGACCAATACGGTTGCGCCTGCCTGAATGGCGCTATCGAGCTGCGCTTGCAAGTTGGTCGCTGCCGCTATCGAGGACATGGGGCCTATAAAGGTGCTTTCATCAAGCGGATCGGCTAAGCTCATATCACGTACGGCATCGGTAAAACCTTTGACGAACTTATCATAAACGGACTCAATGACGATAAGGCGTTTGGCTGCATTACAAGCCTGTCCTGTATTGCCAAAACGACCTTCAATTGCCCCTTGTACGGCTTGGTCAATATCAGCATCGGCTGCCACGATAAAGGCATCCGAGCCACCAAGCTCTAGTACGACCTTTTTAAGTGCACCGCCTGCTACCTTAGCAACTGCTTGTCCTGCACGCTCAGAACCTGTCAACGAAACGCCTTGTACTCGGCTATCTTCGATGATGGTCGCTGCTTGCTCATTGGTGGCAAACACATTGTTATAGACGCCATCTGGCAATCCCGCGTCTTTAAAGATATCGGTGATTACTTCTGCTGTTTTAGGGCACTGCGGCGCGTGCTTTAGGATAAGCGTATTGCCTGCCATAAAATTAGGTGCGGCAAAACGGGCGACCTGATAATGCGGATAGTTCCATGGCATGATGCCAAGCAGCACCCCAACAGGTAGCTTTTCTACAAAGGCAGACCCTGAATCGACATCGATTTTATTGGGTGCTAATAGCTGCTCAGCGTTGTCGGCATAGTAACGAAAAATCTCGGCGACCAGTCCGATCTCACCTTTTGCTTGCGCAACCGGCTTGCCCATCTCTGTTGCCACAATACGAGCCAGCTCATCTTGACGCTCAAGATAAATATCAGCAATTTTATGTAGTAGCGCACTGCGCTCACTAAGTGGGACATGACGCCACTCTTGATAAGCTGTAGCGGCACTGGCAATCGCTTGCTGGATATCATGGTCGCTAGCAGTAGGGTAAGTGGCTTCAATATCGCCTGTGGCAGGGTTGTGAATTTGATAATCGCTCATCGCTATGTCCTTTAGTTTAAAATCCATTTGAGTTTACATTTTTATGCTGATAGTTTTGGCTGCTGCTGAGTAATACAGTGAATATTACCGCCGCCAAATACAATCTCTTTCGTACGTACTCCCACTACCTGATGGTCAGGAAATATTTTTTCAAGCTGCTTGAGTGCTAAAGCATCATTTATATCATCATATTGTGGCACGATGACGGCCTCATTACAGATCAAAAAGTTGGCATAAGAGGCGATGCAGACATCTCCTGTAAGACGTGGTTTGGCATCGTCAGACTGCTCAATATCATAGTTCTCAGGTAAAGTAACAGGCTGCTCGGTGCAGCAAAGCTTATGAACTTTTAGACGTCTGCCTTTTGCATCGGTCATATTCGATAGCTGCTCATAAGCTTTTTGCGTTGCTTCATAAAACGGATGCTCAGGGTCATCAGTAAATAAGCAAACCACCTCCCCAGGGCGTGCAAAGCAAGCAATATCATCGATATGACCGGTGGTCTCGTCAGAATCAATCCCATCATCAATCCACAATACTTTTTGCACATTCAGATAGGTTTTTAGCTTGTCTTCAATTTGGCGTTCAGTCAAATGCGGATTGCGTCCGGGGCTTAGCAGACACATGCGCGTCGTTAGTACTGTACCGTCGCCATCGACATGAAAGGCGCCGCCTTCCATCACAAAGTCATCGGTTCGATAACGCAGGATACCTAAATGCTCACAGAGGCGCTCAGCAAGCTTGTCATCATCATCCCACGGCGTGTATAGCCCATCATAATCTCCGCCCCAGGCATTGAATGTCCAATCGCAAGCGCGTAGCTCACCTGCTTTATTAATTAAAAATGTCGGCACCGTATCACGCGCCCAAGCATCATTGCTCGGCATAGCGATAACGTCGATATCTGCTGGCAAGCTATCACGGCATTGTTGATAATCATCATCATTGGCCAGTATACCAACCTCACAAAAATCGTTAATGGTCAATGCGACTGCTGTATAAGCTGCTTTGGCTGGAGCGGCTTGTTGTCGCCAGTTATCCGTACGATATGGCCATACCATCCATATTTTTTCTATAGGCTCAAATTCTGCTGGCATATAAAAGCCGTCTTGCTGTGGTATTGAGCCAGTAATTAATCGGTTCTGTAATAATGACATATAGAGCACCTTATTTGACGATAACGCGAGTGAGCTTGCTTGTTAACAAACTTTATCCATGAGTCAGCAATGTGCCATACATCGATGGACGGCGATCACGGAAAACACCCCATTGATGGCGCTCAGTCGCCAACTGATCCAAATCAAAAGTGGCCGTCAGTATCTCTTCTTTATCCCTAGACGCTTCTTGGATAATCTCGCCGCGACCATCGGTAATAAATGAGCTACCGTAAAAGGCCATGACGCTATCGTTTCCGTTTTGAGTAATCGTCTCATGACCAATACGATTAGAGGCCACTACAGGCATCAAATTAGCCGCTGCATGTCCCTGCATACAGCGCTGCCAATGACCCTTTGAATCAATATCCAATGTTGGCTCATCGCCAATCGCTGTCGGATAAAACAGTATCTCAGCACCCATCAGCGCCATACTACGTGCGCACTCAGGGAACCACTGATCCCAGCAAATACCGACACCGATTTTGGCATACTTGGTATCCCAAACCTTAAAGCCTGTATTACCTGGGGTAAAGTAGAATTTTTCGGCATAAGGGATACCATCTGGTATATGGGTTTTACGATAAGTGCCGAGTATCTCACCATCAGCATCAATCACGGTCACACTATTAAAAAACGTATTGCCTGACTTTTCATAAAAGCTGATCGGTAGTACCACAGCCAGCTCTTTAGCCAGTTTTTTAAAATGAGTGATAGCGGCGTTATCGGCGACAGACGTCGCAAGCTTAAAATAATCAAAGTCATGAACCTGGCAGAAGTAGGGGGTTTCAAATAACTCTTGTAGTAAGATGATATTGGCACCCGCTTGAGCGGCCTTGGTCACTAAGTTAGTAGCGGTATTGATATTTTGTTGTATATCCCAGCCGCAAGCCATTTGGGTCGTAGCAACGGTGACGGTTCTCATGATCTAAGTCCCTTTTGTACATGTAGAGAAGTGGATAACTACTTAAGGGCGCTATTTATGGATAGTAGCTGAATTTATAGATAGTAGCTGACTGAGTATGTATCCATAAATGAGTGCCCATTGCAAAGGCTTGTAATGGTGTAAATTAAGCCATCATATAACCCAAGCCCAAGAACGTCACGACGGATAAAACCGCGCCGAGCATGGCATAGGGGAACTGACTAAAGGCATGCTGCATCGGAGAACATCCAGCGCCTTGGGCAGCAAGTAATGATGAATCACTAAAGAAACAAGCATGACTACCAAATGATGATGCGGATAACAAGGCACCAATCATCAGCGGCGTACTGACACCAAGTGCTAATGATATCGGGAATACAATTGGCATGGCAAGGATATATAAGCCCCAGCTTGATGAGGTGGCAAAGGTCAAAAATGCCATTACCGCAAAGATAACAGCAGGGAAAATAACAATGGTCATATAAGGCGTGATAGCCTCGATAACATAAGCAGTCATGCCAAGCTCATCATTGATGGCTTTTAGAAAAAAGCCGCCGACCACCGTTGATAATGGATAAAGCATCACTTGAAAGCCTTTAAAAATGGCTTCAACTTGGGTCTCAAAGCTTAAGATACCTTGTGCCCAATAAACAAGAACGGTAACGAAACAGGTCAGTAATGCCCCACGTAATAAATCAATTTCAAAGTAAATGGTTGAAACAATCAACAAGATCATTGGGAAAGCAAAGTTTATGATATTGGCTTTAAACGACAATTTACGTTTGGCCTTAACATTTGACACCAGTTGCTCATCGACAAACGCTTCAGGTACAGGTTTACCTGCTTTGGCGCGAGCCTCCGCTTTTTTCATCGGCCCCCAGTCACCTAAAATGCCATATGCTACTAAAAAGACAATAATAAGTGCAAACCAAGCATAAGCCATAAAAGGAATCGCACTCATATAAAGTGCCATACCACCACCATCTGCTGCGACACCATTTTCCTCTAACAAACCTGCAAAATAGACTGCCCAAGTCGAAATAGGAACAATAACGCACATCGGCGCAGCCGTTGAATCGACAATGTAGGCAAGTTTTTCTCTCGATACCCCATAAAAATCTGTCAATTTCTTAACAGACGTCGACACAGCAAGACAGTTTAAATAATCATCGATAAAAACTACAACACCGAGTCCTGCAGTCGCTAATAGGGATTGACGACGTGATTTGATGATTTTTTGAAGCCATTCACTAAAGCCATCGAGACAACCGCTAATCTCAAGCAGCTGAATCAGACCACCCATCAAACCACAAACCAGTACCACCCAAACGATGGTCTCATTACCGAGTACGACAGATATATTGTCAGCGAAAGGGGAGACCAAATCAAACGGATTGAGCATCACAAGACCGGCGACACAGCCTGCGATCATAGATTCAAATGGTCGCCTAGAAACAATGGCGGTGACCAGTACTAACAAGGTTGGTAATAGTGATAAAGCACCCCAAGATTCGTCTGGGCCACGGACAGTCGATAGCCAAGCAAAAATGACATATATGGCAATACCAGCTAATACCGTTAAAAATACTCGCTTATTATGATACTGCCCTTCGACAGCCTCGCTGAGTTTCATGTTCATACTTACGCTCCCTGTAAAACCTCATTGTTTGGAACAAACTCTGTTTTATGGTTGACGCTCAATAGACAGGCTCGTATTAAGCTTTTATTGAGCCCTGTCACAACAATCCATTGCTATGACAGGTGAATGTAACAACAGCCCTTAAAATCAAAACATGTTATTTAATGCCTATTATCCAAAGCTTTTCACTTACTTACATGCCCGTCGTATCTTTTAGTGCATACCACCATGAGCCCATGACAGAATATGGCACACGTAGGGCGCGGCCACCTGGGAACGGAATCCAAGGAATCTTGGCAAAAGTATCAAACTCTTTGGTGTTGCCATTGATGGCATCGGCCAATATCTGTCCAAACAAATGCGAGCCTGTCACGCCATGACCACTATAACCATGAGCAAAGTAGACACGGTCATGCAGTTTGCCCATTTGTGGTACACGAGAAAAGGACAAAGCAAAGTTACCACTCCACGCGTAGTCAATTTTTACATCACGTAGCTCTGGGAATATCTTATTCATATTCGGTCTAATTTTGGCTGTAATATCAGCTGGGTCTTGACCACCGTAGACTGTACCACCACCAAACAACATGCGCTTATCCGCTGACAGGCGGTAATAGTCAAGAATATAGCGTACGTCCTCAACACAGACGTCGGTTGGGAGGAGCTGGTCTGCCAAATCACCTAATGGCTCGGTGGCGATAATTTGCGTCGATACGGGCATGACACGGTCAGTCAGCTTAGGAATGACCTTATTAAGATAAGCATTACCGCATAGAACTGCCTGCTTACAAGTCACGGTGCCAAACTCGGTGATGATTTTGATAGAATCATCGGCATACTCGATGTCGACGACTAAGGTATTTTCATAGATAGTACCGCCAGATTTTTCGATGGCAGCGGCTTCGCCAAGGGCGAGATTGAGCGGGTGGATATGTCCACCTGAATGATCAATAATGCCGCCCACATAAGCCTCTGTTTTTATATGCTCTTGAATACCATATTTATCGAGCATTTCTCTATCATGCATACCATGGCTTTCCCATAGTGCATGCGTTTCTTGTAAATCTTTTAATTGACCCTGATTTAACGCGGCAAAGATGTTCTTTTCTTTCAGATCGCAGTCAATATTATAATCAGCGACCAAACGACGAATGATTTTGCCACCACGGGTCACAAGCTGACCGACGAAGTCTGCATTGTCTTGACCATAGGACTTTTTGATTTTTTGTAGGCTCGCGTTAAGGCCGTTAACAATCTGACCGCCGTTACGACCTGAGGCACCCCAACCAATCTGCGCACCTTCTAGTACCACCACTTCATGATCGGTTTCGATCAGATGTAGCGCCGTCGATAAACCACTATAACCACCGCCGACCACACAGATCTCCACTTGGATATCGTTTTTTAGCGTCGGTCTATCCGGCTTATGATTACGGCTGGCCGCATAATAGCTGTCGGGATATTGACCCTGATCTGAATAATGCGGGATATTGCGTTTATTATTTGAAGATAAATTTTGGCTCGTTGCTGCGTTGCTATTTGACATATTAAACATCCTGTAAATAGGTGAGGTATTCAAGGTTGGTCACTTGCTGAGCGAAGCGCTTGGCTTCTTGCTTTTTGACTGCCGTCAATAGCTCAATCATCTCACTTGGGAATAGGGAATCAATGACATCGCTGCTTTCAAACTTACGAATCGCTGACAGCCAGTCTAATGGCAAAGTTTTAAGCTCGGCTTCGTTATAAGTGATGCTATTTACTGGCTCTGGCGCTTCAAGCTTATTTTCGATGCCATATAGCATGCCTGCTAATACTGCACTACAGACCAGATAAGGGTTGGCGTCCGCCCCAGATACGCGGTGCTCGATACGGCGTGCTTGTGAGTCGCCACCAGGGATGCGTACGGCAGCGGTGCGGTTTTCATAGCCCCATGACACATTGTTTGGTGCCAGCGTACCTGGGGTAAAGCGGCGATAGGAGTTGACGTGCGGCGCAAATAACAAGGTGCAGTCTGACATGGTTTTTAATAAGCCTGCGACTGCATGACGCAAGATGTCTGAGCCTTCATCTGAGCCATCATCGAAGACATTATTGCCGTCTTTATCAAGCAAGCTACAATGGACATGAAAACCATTACCTGATTGCAAGCCAAATGGCTTTGCCATAAAGGTAGCAGTCAGCTTGCGGCGTGTAGCCACAGACTTGACCACCTGCTTAAATAAAATAGCATCGTCGGCGGCTTTTAGCGGGTCATCGACATGCAGTAAGTTAATCTCAAACTGACCACAGCCGTTTTCAGCTAATGCGGCATCAACCGGAATATCGAGCTTTCTGCACTGCTCATAGAC
Organism: Psychrobacter sp.; assembly: GCF_041554015.1. Lineage (GTDB taxonomy): Bacteria > Pseudomonadota > Gammaproteobacteria > Pseudomonadales > Moraxellaceae > Psychrobacter. The sequence continues at coordinate 12,401 of NZ_JBFFMS010000022.1, forward strand.
CTCATCTAAAAACTCATCAAACTGCAATAAGTCATTGATACTTAAGATAGAGGTTTTATTCAGTCTTAAGCCGCTCTTTGGGCGGATAGGCGGTTTTGGGCTTTCACCTTCGGTGTAATCAATCAAATAAAATTCAAGCTCCGTTGCCATGACTGGCGTCAATCCGAGTGCTTTAAACTTTTTGCTGACATAATCCAAAACGTGTCTAGCGTCACCATAATAAGGCTCATTATCTTCGGTATATAGCCAGACAGGTAATAGCGATGAAGGGGCACTGGTATTCAGCAGTGGGTAGGCGGCGCGTCCTGTAGGGCGAGCGATGGCATCGATATCGCCATTACACTGAGAGGACTCGATGACATCCGCACCCCAGATATCGACACCTAAAATTGATAAGGGCAATCTTATGGCGCCATTTTCTGCTTTTTCCATCTGATTAAAGGGGATGCGCTTACCACGAAGTAATCCGTTGATATCCCCTGCTGCAACGTACACATATTCAGTATTGTTTGCAGATTCGACCATTCCATTGGTTGTCGTCATGTCTAATATCCCTATTGATGTTGTTTTTTGCTCTGATTATGGTTTCGACGCTTATGGTCGCTGTCATTGATAAATGACAAGGTATAACTGTAAATAATGCTAAATAACACAGTGAATCTAAGTAAAACGCTCGCTATAAATGATGGGGTTGTTAGTACCTCCAGCTGATTTTTAATTTTCTTTTTTTTGCCATGTTTCATAATTTTTTACTGCAAAATGAAATACTTAGCGCTGTTTTTGTTGGGTTTTATATCAGAGGGTTACTCGCTATTATTCAGCTTTTGTCTCCTTGTTGTCCTTCAATATAGGCATGAAATTTATAGTTGTCAATTACTATTTAAAAACATTAAAAAGTAATTAATTATATTCAATATTGGTTTTATAACTTAAAAATGAAGTTTATAGTTTACATTGTCCAAAATTTTGTGTTAGATTTTAATCAATAAAACCTCTGTACAGGGCAGTTTTTAAGCCCAGATACCTTATTCAAGGAAGAATAATATGCAAACGTCTCGACCTATTATTGCCATTGTCTCCTGTCATAAGATGGTTGACGGTCAGCCTGCCCAAGCGGTCTATCAAAAATATATCGATGCCATTCACTTTTATGGTGGTAACCCTATCTTGCTACCAAGTACCGCTGCAGAAAGTGAGAACTTTGACGCTTTGATTGCCCTTGTAGATGGTATTTTATTGACGGGTAGCTATAGCAATGTGGCTCCGGCGCGTTATGGTGCCGTACATATTGAAGAAAAGCAGGACTTAGGGCGTGATGAGCTGAGCTTTAAGCTGCTTGCTCATGCAGAAAAAGCCAGTACGCCTTTATTGGCAGTATGCCGAGGCCTGCAAGAGATGAATGTCTATTTTGAGGGCAGCCTGCATCCAGATTGGCGTGAAGTGGAAGGGTTCTATGAGCCGCATTTAGAGGACAATACCCAGCCGCTTGAGGTGCAATATCAGCCGGTTCATGACGTGATTATTCAGCCTGAGGGTAGGATGGCCGCATTTGGTGAAAAATGGCATGTAAATTCGTTGCATAAACAAGCCATCAATAAAATCGGTAAAGGTTTGCTTATCGAAGCACGTGCGCCGGATGGGTTAGTAGAAGCCATCAGCTTAATAAAACATCCATTTATGATTGGTGTACAATGGCATCCTGAGTTAAATTATGCACAAGACGACTTGTCCAAATTTCTATTCAAGGAATTTATTCACCATGCCAGCAAAAAACACGGTTCATAACAGTGCAGAAAACGATATTGAGAAAGAGGGCGCCATGCCCGAGAATGAGATGGATTTGCTAGAAGACGACGAAGCTGATGCTGATGAAGTCAACAGTGATGAGACGCCGTCCGTGCTCGATATTGATGGGCAATCAGAGGAAGACATCGGTAAAAAAATCAATCAGCTGCGCCTAGCTAAAGGCTATTCGCAGCGTAAGCTGGCAAGGATGGCAGGGGTGACCAATACCTCAATCAGTGCGATTGAACGTAATAAAGTCAGCCCAGCGGTGAATACCTTAAAGGCAATTTTGCAGGTACTTGGCTCTGATTTAACGACCTTTTTTAGTGATGAATGGAAAGCGCCGAAAGCCCGCGTGGTGGTCACACCAAAGGATTTAATAGAGCTGAGTGAGCCGACCAGTAAGGTGTCTTTGAAGCAGGTCTATAATTGTAGCACCACCAAGAATCTTGGGTTTTTGATTGAGACCTATCAGCCAAATAGCTCAACAGAAGAGAAAATCACTCATGAAGGTGAGGAGATTGGTACGGTTATCGAAGGTAAAGTGCTGATTCGTATCGAAGATATGACGTATTTGCTGAATGAAGGCGACAGCTATGTGATTGATACCAGTTTTCCGCATACCTTTATCAATCCCACTGATGCTATTACCCGTGTGGTGAGTGCGCATACGCCAACGACTTATTAAATTTAGATCCAAAAAACTGACAGTCTGGTAGCTAAGAAGCAAAGCCGCTATGCCAATTAAGCATCATGTGGTTTTTCTTTTACCTTAGGGTTAGATATAGGCTTGTCCTTAATCAACCTGACTTTATTCGCTGCTGGCTTAGCTAGAATAGGTTTAGGAGCAGATCCAAAGATTTTTTTATGTCTTTTTAACGCTAATGCATCGGCTGCGGCTTGTTCTTCTACCAAGGCCAGCTCATGCAAATTTTGATAGACCGCTAGCGTCTCATCAATCATCTCGCGCATGGTAAATTTATTGGTCATCTCAGGACGGGTAACACTTTCTAGTTGGTTGCGTACCGCTTTACAAAGCGCATTGGCATTGTACTTTTTGACCAACCCTTGTGGATATAGAGGTTGCAGAATCTCACTAAAGGCCGCTTGATCCCAGCCAATGACCGGTGTACCTAAATGAATGGCTTGCAAAGCATTAATGCCGATCGACTCAGGTTGATTGGCAAGTGCCATAACGATATTTGCGGCAGACAACCATTCGCGCATGTCATTACGCTTACTACCTACATAGGTAATGCGCTCGGCAAGCCCCAAGGTATTGCTACGTTGACGAAAATCCTCATGGGCAACATCGCCTGCCCGATAATCATCGTCCATAATGATGGCATGGATATTGGGAAATTGCTCTTGTAGGTTGCCCAAGATATCAATCAGCCACTCTTGTCCATACTCTTTACCAATGATGGTTGGAAATACCAGCCATTTTTTATTCTCAAGCTCGGGGTATTCGGCAAAGGTATGACGCAGCCAATAGACTGATGGATTGTGCCGATAAGGATAGCGCCGCGTATCAACACCGCGATAGATACGTTTAATCACCCGAGGGTCGAGTTCTTCACGGCGCAGCCCTTTTTTAAGATAGTCGGTCACACTATCTGACACTGTGATAATAGTATCGACGTCAAGTAAGGCCTGTGAGTACCTATTGATTGGATAAAAACCATACATGGTCGAGACCAGTTTTGGTCGACGCTTGACGCGTGCACGGCGCAGCGCTAAATGCAGTATCCATGCCGGTGTGCGAGAATGCACATGAATGACATCAGGATCATATTGTTCAATCAAACGCCGCAGCGGCGCGACCTGTAATAATGACAGCCAAGACTTTTTATTCATATATAGCTGATGGTAATGGTTGCCATCACGCTTTAGGCGTCTGACCAAATCGTTGTCTTCACTGGCACTAGAGACAATAATTGAAGTATGATCGTTTTTGACCAAAGCGCGCCCAAGATGAAAAATACCGCGTTCGGATTCATCATGCTTCAAGGACGACAGTAAACGCATAACTTTCATAATGGCGTGGGTCACTATTAGACGATATCAAGCTGCTATTGTCAGTGAAAAGTCATTAAAACTCAACCATCAAGATAAAAAGATAAAGCGCCATAGTAACTATAGTAACTATTATAGGTCGTGATCAATGATAGGAAAATGCAGTAATAAGAGTCAAAGGCTTAGCGCTGTTTTTTAAGGTGCTGGGCATTTGGCAATACTTGTTTTTCACTCAAGTACTTCCAATAACGCTGCGGCAAATACTGCTTATGTAAACGTGCGTTTTTACGCTCTTTGATATTAACATTGGTAAAGTAGCCTTGCCAAAAACGCTGATAACGCTGCTCATCCTCGCTATGAATGCTGGCAGGGTTGCGTAGTACAGTCTCGTCAAGCTCAGTAATGGTTTGCAGGGCAGCAGGGCGCTTAGGTGTACTTTTACTTTTATCGTAATAAATGCCATAGCCGCGCGCCAAATCATAAATGGCCCAATGCTGGTCTTGATAACGCTGACGAAAATGCTCCCCAATCAGTGGCAAGACATTAAAGTCCGGTTCAACACGAGCAAAGTAAATATCTTCAACCGTATGCTCAAAGCGCACAAAGGCTTCCATACGGTGTTTTTCGCGACCAACCGACTTGACCGTTTGCACGAGCTCTAGAACATTAAGATTACCCAAGTCGTCCATAATATGGCGACTTGGGTAATCAATGGCGTATTTGACCACTTGGAATAGCGTCGTACCAATATTGTCTTTTTCTGATAAAAATCCCCATAGGATATTACGCATACCTGAGCGACCTAGAAGCTGATTTAACTTAAAAAGTACTCGCTGCGCATGTTTTTCATTGGTCTCGATGCTAGTTGCATGAGAGAGTAGCGACGGCACGTAGCAGTCCTGCGCGATAAGCTGTAGCGACATATCCTCTTGTAAGTGATTGGCATAGACATAAAATACCGCACTGAGCCAACCCTCAAAACTTGGCTCATAAAGCACGATACTGGGGGTCAATTGATCAAGCTGATAGTTTTGATTTTTGGCAAGTACTGACAGTGATTGCGACATTATTTATCCTAAGATAACTTCATGATTTGGACTAAATTTAACTATTACTTTGCTGTTTAAAACAGCGCCAGCTGCCTATTACGTTGATCTTTAAACTTGGTCTGCGTTTGCGCCAGTACATATTGGCGAAAGTTATCACGGGTTAAATGGGCAAGATGGTCATTTTTACCAGTGGTTGCGATAAAGTATTTGGCACGATTGACCGCCGCGCCCATTTTCTTCAAATGATACAGCGTCAGTTGATTAAACTTGCGCGCTTTGACTATTTTTTTGGCGGTTTTGGTACCAATACCAGGAATACGTACAATCATCTCATAGCTTGCGGTTTGGATATTGACCGGAAAATGCTCACGATGGCGAATGGCCCAAGCAAGCTTTGGGTCGCAATCTAAATCTAAAAACGGTGAGTCTGGCTCCACAATTTCATGCGCACCAAACCCATAAAAACGCATCAGCCAATCCGCTTGATAAAGACGGTTTTCGCGTATCATCGGCACCGGCGTTCCAATCGCTGGCAGACGGCTATCAGATAACATCGGCACATAGCCAGAATAGTAAACACGCTTAAGATCATATTGCTTATAAAAATGACTCGATAGCTGAATCACTTGCAAATCAGTCTCATTACTCGCACCGACGATCATTTGACTGGTCTGACCAGCTGGGGTGAATTTAGGCGCTTTTTTATGCGTTTTACGGCTCTCACGAATGGTAATGATTTCTTCCTTGACCGTCTCCATCGGCGCTTTTAATTGCTCATGAGATTTTTCTGGTGCCAATAAAGCTAAGCCCGATTTGGTTGGAATCTCGATATTAACGCTCAGGCGGTCTGCGTACAGTCCTGCCTCTAATAACAATTCCTTTGACGCGCCCGGAATGGTTTTAAGATGAATATAGCCATTAAAGCGCTCACGGGTACGCAGTATCTTGGCGACCTCCACCAAGCGCTCCATCGTATAGTCGCCACTTTTAAAAATACCCGAGCTGAGAAACAGCCCTTCGATGTAGTTACGGCGATAAAACTGCATGGTCAAATCAACCACTTCTTCGACACTAAAAGCAGCGCGCGGGGTGTCATTGCTTTTGCGCGAGGTGCAATAAGCGCAGTCATAAATACAATGATTGGTCAGCAGGATTTTTAGCAGGCTGACGCAGCGACCATCCTCAGTATAGCTATGACAAATACCGGTCGCGGAAGCATCACCGAGGCCACCGCCTTGGTTTTTGCGGGTACCAGCGGAGGATGAGCAAGAGACATCATACTTAGCAGCGTCCGCTAAAATATTGAGCTTGCCTTGCAGTCGTTCATAATTGATGGTTGCCATAAGCGGTATTTACCATGTCAGTAATGAAAGACTATTTTAACAAAATTAGCGATAAGTCATTGTATTTATGAGTAAAATAGAAATGATAGACGACAACTGTTGTCGCTTGTTGCACCACAAAAAAGGTCTTGTCAACTAGAGAACTAGCAAACAAGACCTTTTAGATTGGCTGGTAAATATCAGACATTCATCTTTTATAGAAATGCTGTATTTATTGTACCTTAGCGCGTATCACCACAGTCTGTGCGGCATTTGGGCTAAGGTTTACCAAGTTCCATTTAAGACCAGAGTAATTCTCTTTAACGATGACGGTATTGCCAACTTGCTGAATGGTTTGATAGCTGTCGCCACCAGTGGTCGCAAGTGTCGGCAGTGGACTGTTCAATGACACCATTCTCACACCACTTGGCAGAGAAACCATGGCATTGATATCAGTCACAGGCTGCGCTGTGGTATTGGTATAGACAGTATGATATTCAATGACATCACCAGGTGCGATGTGGTTAGCGGGTACTGCAACTTCGCGTCCATCACTATTTTTAAGGATTTTCATCACTTTGGTTTGGGCATTGACCACATCAGGCGTACTAAAAGTAGGTTTTAACTGCAAGGTGTCTATAGAGGTTATCGTGGTTACGGGGGCATTGATAACTGGCAGCTGAGCTGGTGCGCTGATAGGTAGTATCTGAGTCGTGGGTAATACTTGAGTGACAGTACTGGTCGGCACAGCGATGACGTCAACACGACTGTTTTGATTGGTCATTTGGTTAGTCACAGGTACGCTGGTGACGGTGGCGCTACCTTGGGTCACAACTGTACTGCTGACACCATTACTAGCAACTTGGCGAACCGTATAACGCGGTACATTGGTAACCTGCGTTACAGCAAACGGCATACCATCTTGCATACTAATGCTATTAGGCGTAGCGGTAATGACAGCCGTTTTACCATCAGAATACTGCTCGACCACAGTAGTACTAGCACCAGTAGAGGGTAAGACGGTTACCTCAGTTGCCGCATTGGCAGCAGGCATGGCCATAACCGTGCCCACCAACAGTGCCGATGCTGTCATAAATGTGGCTTTTTTTTGCATGACACTTGATGAGTAATGAGTCGTAGTGGTCATAATAAAGTCCTTTACAATGATAATAAGTAACGCAAAAATAAGAAAACCCTCGTTAATTGACACTATTGGACAGGTCAAATAACGAGGGCAACCGTACGGATGATATGGTTAATATGGATAAACAGCCAAGCTATCTGCCAAACCCTATTACCGAACTAAAAAATTACCAATTTATCTGTCATTATTTTAATCAATAGCTAAGCATGTGCCATGCGTCTAGTGATTTCAACGCAACAATTATGCGCTAGACTGAGTTGGGTAGAAAAGCAGCATTGTGTAACCACTCTTCTATAAATAATGACTTTTTGTACGCTTAATCTTATGTACTGCTTAAGATAATTACTATTTTACTCACTACAAAATCCTACGACATTAATCGTAGATGACTTTCATGATCTCGTATTCAACCACACCTTTTGGGGTTTCAATACGCGCTTCATCGCCTTCAAACTTGCCAATCAAGCCACGTGCAATCGGTGAGTTAACAGAGATTTTACCGGCTTTAAAATCTGCTTCATCGTCGCCAACGATTTTGTATTGTTTTTCTTCTTCGGTGTCCATGTTTTCGATAACGACGCTCACGCCGAATATCACCCGACCATCTTTTGGTAAGGTCATAGGGTCGATGATTTGGGCGCCGCCAAGCTTGGCTTCGATGTCACGGATACGGGCTTCACAAAACCCTTGCTGTTCACGTGCTGCATGGTATTCAGCATTTTCTTTTAAATCGCCGTGCTCGCGCGCTTCAGCGATAGAGGCGGTGATGCGTGGACGGTCAACACCTTTTAACTGTTTTAATTCGGCTTCTAAAGCCGCATGTCCTTCTGGAGTCATGGGATAACGTTGCATGTTTTTTCCTTAAACCAATAACACTACACCATCTCCTACTCTTCGTGAATAGTGAGATGGTGTCAGCGCTGTTGCAATGGCTATAAAATAAATAGAATAATGATTCAGACAGCGTAACCAGTAAGGTCGCTGTCATTCATTGATATCAATTCAATAATCTGGGTGTGTAAGCTTACGTAATAAAAAGCATAGTCGCAGTTTAGCCACTATGCTTTTTAGGTCTATCATTTAAATTGTATTTTAAGCATGGTTTGCGCTATCAACGTCATACCATGCTCAAATAAGCTCTTAGGCAAGCCTAACGGTTATGCTTAATCTACTGAAATTATTCAGCCAAGTCAATAGAGCTATACAATAGACTTTGCTTGCTCATGTAAATCTTGCAGTTTATACACCTCAAACGGTAAGTCGATAGCATAAGATTTACAGACCGCATCTGCTGCGCCCAAGGTCGTAACGTAGAATACTTTGCCTTGTAGGGCGCTACGGCGAATAGAGAATGAATCCTCTTGCGCCTGTTTGCCTTCGGTCGTATTGATAATGATATCGATCTTACCATTTTTCAAGGCATCAACGATGTGCGGGCGACCTTCGGTCACTTTATTGATTTGTTTGCACTCAATACCAGCGTCGCTTAGTACCTTTTGCGTACCAGTGGTTGATACAATGTTAAAACCAAAGTTGGCAAGCTGGCGCGCGATAGGGGCTATTTGTTCTTTATCGCTGTCACGTACCGAGATAAAGACAGTTTTGGTTTCGCCCTCAGTTGGTAGACCAGGCAGACGCTCATTACTACCGATAACCGCTTTATAAAATGCCTCGCCAAAGGTTTTACCAACGCCCATGACTTCACCGGTTGATTTCATCTCAGGGCTCAAGATTGGGTCAACCCCCGGGAATTTAGCAAACGGGAATACCGCTTCTTTGACGGCATAAAATGCAGGAACAATCTCTTTAGTAAAGCCCTGATCTTTAAGTGACGTACCAGCCATACAGCGCGCCGCGATTTGCGCCAATGAAGTACCGATGCATTTAGACACAAAGGGTACGGTACGGGCAGCGCGAGGGTTCACTTCTAAGATATAAATCGTATCGCCTTTTACCGCAAACTGGACGTTCATTAAGCCTACAACGCCAAGCTCTTTTGCCATGGCAACCGTTTGCGCGCGCATCACATCGCACAGCTCATCAGACAATGAGTAAGGTGGCAATGAACAGGCAGAGTCACCAGAGTGCACGCCCGCTTGTTCGATATGCTGCATGATACCGCCAATCACGACGTCTGTACCGTCGCTAACACAGTCAACATCGACCTCAATCGCATCGTCTAAGAAACGGTCTAATAGGACCGGTGCTTCGTTTGATGCTTGTACCGCTGTACGCAAGTAGTGTCTTAGCTCATCTTCGTTATAGACAATCTCCATCGCGCGACCACCAAGTACGTAAGATGGGCGTACAACTAGCGGATAGCCAACGTCTTTTGCTTTCACTAAACCATCTTCTAAGCTGGTCGCTAAGGCATTGGTCGGTTGCACAAGGTTCAATTGTTGAATCATATGCTGGAAGCGTTCGCGATCTTCAGCACGGTCAATCGCATCAGGGCTCGTACCGATGATTTTGACGCCAGCGGCTTCAAGTGCGCGGGCGAGCTTCAATGGTGTTTGACCACCAAACTGTACAATCACGCCGTCAGGATTTTCGATACGGACGATTTCTAACACGTCTTCTAATGTGATTGGCTCAAAGTAGAGACGGTCAGAGGTGTCATAATCGGTTGAAACGGTTTCAGGGTTACAGTTGACCATGATAGTTTCATAACCATCTTCGCGCATGGCAAGGGCGGCGTGTACACAGCAATAGTCAAATTCGATACCTTGACCGATACGGTTAGGACCGCCACCGATTACCATGATTTTCTTGTTAACCGTTGGGTTGGCTTCACATTCGCTGTCGTACGTTGAGTACATATAGGCGGTGCTGGTGGCAAATTCTGCCGCGCAGGTATCGACGCGCTTATAGACTGGATAAACGTTTAAGTCCCAACGCTTGGTGCGTAGCTGCTTTTGTGAGACGCCAAGTAATTTCGCCAAACGCAGATCTGATAAACCTTTACGCTTAAAGCTGCGTAAGTTCTGCTCAGTTAAACCACCAAAACCTAAGGCTTTCACTTGTGCTTCAGTTTTGACAATATCTTCGATTTGTACCAAGAACCATGGGTCAATTTTGGTTAGGTTAAAGACTTCATCAACGCTCATGCCGATACGAAAAGCATCAGCAATATAGTAAATACGTTCAGGCGTTGGAATGGTTAAGCGGTTGGTAATTTCGCTTCGTGCTTTTTCAATGCTCAGATTACCGTCTTTGATAGCCGCAAAGTCAATTTGTTCATCAAAACCATCATTGCCAGTTTCCATGCCGCGTAACGCTTTTTGCATCGACTCTTGAAAGTTACGACCAATCGCCATGACTTCACCGACCGACTTCATCTGCGTTGATAACACGCTGTCTGCTTGAGCAAATTTCTCAAAGTTAAAACGAGGGATTTTGGTCACAACATAATCAAGTGCAGGCTCAAAGCTCGCTGGCGTTTTGCCGCCAGTGATATCATTTTGCAATTCATCTAGCGTGTAACCAATTGCCAGTTTTGCCGCGATTTTAGCGATCGGGAAGCCAGTCGCTTTTGACGCTAGGGCAGACGAGCGTGAGACGCGTGGGTTCATCTCGATGACGACCATACGACCGGTATCAGGGTTGATACCGAACTGCACGTTTGAGCCACCTGTTTCAACACCAATCTCACGCAGTACCGCTAGTGAGGCGTTACGCATGATTTGGTATTCTTTATCGGTCAAGGTTTGTGCTGGGGCAACTGTGATTGAGTCGCCAGTATGCACGCCCATCGGGTCAAAGTTTTCAATGGCACAGATGATGATACAGTTGTCGTTTTTGTCACGAACCACTTCCATCTCGTATTCTTTCCAACCGATGAGCGATTCATCGATAAGCAATTGATGGTTTGGTGATAAGTCAAAGCCACGCTCACAAATCTCGATAAACTCGTCACGGTTATACGCGATACCGCCGCCTGAGCCGCCCATGGTGAACGATGGGCGAATGATACATGGATAGCCCATTTTTTCTTGGGTCGCAAAGGCTTCTTCCATGGTCTCAGCGGTTTCAGCACGTGGACATTCAAGGCCGATACGCTTCATGGCTTTATCAAATAAGTTGCGATCTTCTGCCATCTCGATTGAATCTTTGGTCGCGCCAATCAATTCGCAGTTATATTTGGTCAAGATGCCGTGCTTGTCTAACTCTAGGGCACAGTTTAGAGCGGTCTGTCCGCCCATCGTTGGCAAGATAGCATCAGGACGTTCTTTAGCGATGATTTGTTCAACCGTCTGCCACGTGATTGGCTCGATATAGGTTGCATCAGCCATGGCAGGGTCAGTCATGATGGTTGCAGGATTTGAGTTGACCAAGATGACACGGTAGCCTTCTTCTTTTAACGCTTTACAGGCTTGGGCACCTGAGTAGTCAAACTCACATGCTTGACCGATGACGATAGGACCTGCGCCAATGATAAGAATGCTTTTTATGTCGGTACGTTTTGGCATAGTTAGAGCTACCTTATATGATATTTTAAGTAATTTATAGGTGGATAAAGCGTTGTCTGGGCGAGCGGCAATTTAAAAGCATGGCAGATTATTATTACTATTTATTACCATAGCGCCATGCCAGTGTTGTTTTGCCGCTTTTATCATTAGGCTTTAGCCGCTGCCATCATGTCTGCAAACTTATCAAATAATGGCGCACAATCATGCGGACCTGGGCTGGCTTCAGGGTGACCTTGGAAACTAAAGACGGGCTTATTGGTCAGCTCGATACCTTGGTTGGTACCATCAAATAATGAGCGATGGGTCGACTTAACATTAGCCGGTAGCGTGTCTTCATCAACCGCAAAACCATGGTTTTGACTGGTAATCATAACCGTACCGGTCGCCAAGTCTTGCACCGGATGGTTAGCGCCATGATGACCGGTTTTCATTTTGATGGTGTTGGCACCGCTGGCAAGACCAATCAGCTGATGACCTAGGCAGATACCAAAAGTTGGCACATTGGTTTCTTCAATGATATGGCGTACTGCGTCGATGGCATAGTCACAGGCAGCAGGATCGCCAGGACCGTTTGATAAGAAGATACCATCTGGATTCATCGCGAGGACATCTGCGATAGGCGTTTGTGCTGGGACGACGGTGACATGACAGCCGCGGTCAACGAGCATACGTAGGATATTGGTTTTGCTACCAAAGTCATAAGCGACGACATTGAACTTCTTGTCGACATGCGTGCCTAAGTGCTTAAAGAAGCCGCCGGTACCGCTATCATGGCTGCCTGGGATATCGCGGTTGAGTAAGGTATCTGATAAATCCCAGCTGCCCGCTGTCCACTCAAAGCGCTCTGTAGTGCAGCACTCTTTTGCCAAGTCCATACCTTCAATACCAGTAAACTCTTGCGCCAATTTAATCGCTTGCTGTTCATCTTCACTACTAATCGTCGCGCCGTTAGAAGCGGTCATGATACAGCCGTTTTGCGCGCCTTTATCACGGAGTAGGCGGGTCAATTGACGCGTATCAATCTCAGCGATGGCGACGGTATCATGGTTCTGTAGATAGTCGCTCAGTGACTCTGAATTGCGGAAGTTTGAGGTCACCATGGTCGCATCACGAATGATAAGACCGTCAGCCCATACTTTATGACCGTTGCCAGACTCGACATCTTCAGCGTTGGTACCAGTATTACCGATATGCGGGTAGGTGAGGGTCACGAGCTGACGCGCGTAGCTTGGGTCGGTTAGAATTTCTTGATACCCTGTCATGGCTGTATTAAAAACCACCTCACCGACACGATGACCAAGGCTACCGATACTAATTCCACGAAAAATCGTACCGTCCGCTAATGCCAAAATGGCTTGTATTTCTGTCGATGAATTCAAGGGTTGCCTCCGCTGTTATTAGTGAGTGCTGTGCCTTTTTTTTGGCTAAAATAAAGCGCTGCTTTTTTGATTATTGCTATTTAACTGCGGCTAAATAGTAGTAATAAAAGAGACAGCGCCAAAATTTTTCCACAAAAAAGCGAGAAGACATCATAGATGAAAAGGTACAGGATTCACTAGGGGTGAATAAGTAACTTGCATCATGTCCGCTCGCTTTGGCACAGATTTTGCGCATTATACTAGAGTTTTGCGTCAAGGGCTAGCATCTTAAGCCGATGCTTGACTAATAAATTTAAGATGTTTCTTATATCACCTTCAATTCTGAGTAGCCATCATAGAGTTGGCTAAAAGTAGTGACTAAGAGGTGATATAAATAGGTATGAAGATTATGATTTATTGATTAAAAATTATAATGTACTGATAAGCCGTAATAATCTGGCGATAAGTTGGTAGCGACATGCAGCTGATCATCTTGATAGCTTTTGGTCAGATACATGCTGCTCGCCATACCTAGAGCAGCTCCAGCCAAGACGTCGACAGGATCATGCTTATCAGCTTCAATGCGGCTATAAGCCACAAAACCTGCGCCAATATAGGCAGGAACACTATATTTGAGTCCATAGCGTTTATGAATAAAGCTGGCGCCCTGAAAGGCTCTTGAGGTATGACCTGATGGGTAAGCATCATCATCGCTACCATCTGGGCGTTCTTTATCAATCACAGATTTTAGCGCATAAGTCGCGGCAACATTGGTTGCAAATGAATAGTAAAATTGCTCTCGTCCCTCTTTATCATCCATATAATAAGTGCTACCGTAAGCAACTGCTGGTATGGCAAAAGATAGAATATCACCTGCCTTGTCGATATTATCGCTACTGGCATGAGCTGGCATAGCGATAAGCAAGCTGCTCGATAATAAAAAACTACTGGGTAATAAAATGATAGCGGAAGCATTTTTGCTGATCATTGCGGCAATCCTAAAGAGGGTTTAGAGGGCGGATAAAGGAAAACAGTATTATACTACAAATGCTTGCTGTTACCTTAAGCACTCACCTATTCATAGGTCAGTTTTATAACTGACATTCGTGCTCATTATATTTATGAAGAGCTTATGTATAGTAACCACTAAAAAAACCATCAAGGATAGAGTATGATTTATCAGTATTTAGACAAAGTCCCGACGTTCGCTGTCCCTTTTAATGGTTGGGTTGCAGACTCCGCACGCGTGATAGGCGATGTGTATTTGGGTCATCAGGCAAGCGTCTGGTTTGGGGCGGTGATACGCGGTGACAATGAGCGCATCCATATCGGTGACTATAGCAACGTGCAAGAAAACAGCGTGATCCATACTGATGCCGGTATCGAGGTGAAAATCGGTAATCATGTCACTATCGGTCATTTGGCGATGCTGCATGGCTGTGAGATTGGTGATAATAGCTTGATCGGCATTGGCGCGGTCATCTTAAATAACGCCAAAATCGGCAAAAACTGCATCATCGGCGCCAAAGCCTTGGTCACTGAAGGCAAGGAGATTCCAGATAATTCTCTCGTGATGGGCGCGCCTGCAAAAGTGGTCAAAACATTATCCGATGAGCAGGCAGCGATGTTGAAACTGTCAGCGCTACACTATAGCGAGCGTTGTCAGAATTTTAAAACGAGTCTGCAAGAGATTGAGCAACCAGAATAAGTGGCTCATCAACCATCATTAACAATCATCAACCCACATTACTAATGCACAGTTACTAATGAGCAGTTACGATTAATTACTACCAATTATCATTAATGAGTACCTTTTATGAGCACGCCAAGCACTGTTAGTCAGACTGTTTCACGCACCTTAGCACTATTTGACTTAGACCATACTTTGCTCGATGTCGATAGCGACTATCTATGGGGCGAATATATCGTCAAGCATAACCTTGTCGACGAAGCCGAGTATCGTACTGCCAACCAAAAGTTTTATAATGATTATATCGAAGGTACACTTGATGCGACGGAATATAACGAGTTTGTAGCGGACTTTTTAAGTAGCCTACCGATGGATAGATTACATGAGCTGCGCGAAGACTATATTAAAAGCGAGATTGAGCCACACATCCGCCCAAAAGCGATGGAAGTCCTGTGTCAACATGTTGAAGCAGGTCACGATGTAGTCATTATTTCAGCGACCAATGACTTTGTGGTGTCGGCGATTGCCAAGCGTTTTGGTATTGAAGACGGTAATGTACTCTCAACGCCACTTGAGATAAAAAACGAGCGTTATACCGGTAAATTGACCGATAAGCCCAACTTTAAAGAAGGCAAGATTTATCATTTGGATAAATGGATTGGCAAGCAGCAATTGGCTGGCACGACTTTTGATAAGACTTATGCTTATTCGGATTCAAAAAATGACATTCCATTATTAGAGTGGGCAGATGTGGCTATTTGCGTGTCACCTGATGAGGCGCTGCATGCGCACGCTTTAGCACACCGCTGGGCGGTTGAAGATTGGTCAATTTAGGAGGTGAAGATAGCGGCTAAAATTAGCCAAACATTTCACCCAAATCTCATTTAAAATAGTGCCACCGTTATTTTTTAAGAATAATAGTTTAAAACACACAGGAACCCTTATGGAAATCAATCCGTATCAAGAACGAATTAAAGACTTATCTGAGCGTGGGCAGGACCTTCGGAGGTATCTTTGACTTCGATGGTAAGCAAGAGCGCTTAGAAGAAGTCAATTTAGAGCTAGAAAACCCTGAGCTATGGAACGATCCTGAGCGCGCGACCAAGATTAATAAAGAAAAAAGTCAGCTTGATGGGGTGATTGATGTGGTGGTTTCGCTTGAAACCACATTGGAAGATGCGTCTATGATGCTTGAGCTTGCCGTCGAAGAAGGCGATGAGTCATTACTTGCTGATGTACAAGCCGAATTAGACAATGCTGAAAAGCGCGTGGCTGACTTGGAGTTTCGCCGGATGTTTAGCGGTGAGATGGACCCGAATAATTGCTATTTGGATATCCAGTCAGGCAGTGGCGGTACAGAGGCGCAGGACTGGGCAGAGATGCTACTACGTATGTATACGCGCTGGGCAGAAGCGCATGGTTTTAAAGTGGATGTTATCGAAGTATCCTCAGGCAGTGTCGCTGGTATTAAGTCAGCAACCATTGAGATCAAGGGCGATTATGCCTTTGGTTGGTTACGTACTGAGATTGGCGTCCATCGCTTGGTACGTAAATCACCATTTGATAGTAATAATGGTCGTCATACCTCGTTTGCTGCCGTTTTTGTATCGCCTGAGATTGATGATAATATCGAGATTGATATCAATCCAGCAGATTTGCGTATTGATACTTATCGCTCATCTGGTGCAGGTGGTCAGCACGTCAACACCACCGATTCTGCGGTACGTATCACTCATGAGCCAAGCGGGGTGGTGGTCACTTGTCAAAACGAGCGTAGCCAACACGGTAATAAAGCCACAGCCATGAAGTTGCTACGTGCTAAGCTTTACGAGCTTGAGATGCAAAAACGCATGGCGTCGCAGCAAGCGGTCGAAGACAACAAATCTGATGTTGGCTGGGGCAGTCAAATTCGCTCTTATGTGCTTGATGATTCACGCATTAAAGACTTGCGTACAGGCGTTGAAACCTTTAATACTGGGGCGGTACTCGATGGTGACCTTGATCAATTTATCGAGGCAAGCCTAAAAGCAGGTCTGTAAAGCCCGACCATAACAAGAGTTCTCACATATCAACCAACACTTAATTAAGGAAAATTATGCCAAGCGTTAACAACTATTTTGACAATAAAGTGACTTCGATTGCCTTTCAAACAGCTACTAAGCCTGCTACTGTTGGGGTGATGGAGATTGGTGAATACGAATTTGGCACCAGTGAATTTGAAACCATGAGTGTGGTTAGTGGCGCATTAACCGTTAAGCTACCAGAAAGTGACGATTGGCAAACCTTTAATGCGGGTGAGCAATTTACTGTTGATGCCAATCAAAAATTTCAAGTAAAAGTAGCAGTCGAAACAGCGTACCTATGTGTATACGGTAAATAATCGCTTTTAAATTCGTCTGATAATAAAAAACGCCAAGTATTGAATGCTTGGCGTTTTTTATGGCTGTTAACAAAGCAGGTTTTACACAGCATTACACATTGTCCATGGCAAGTACACAGCAATGAGGATGGCAGTTGATTATGCTAAAACAACTATATTATGAGATGAGTATTTTTTATGGCGAAGTCAAAGCAACCAAGCAATATACAAGATATACGCCATGATTATGAGCATCTGGCTCGCTTAGCGAACTTGCGTTATGTCAGTGATACGGATCCAGGTTATGGGCGCAGGCGTGCTGGGCGCGGTTTTACTTATAAAGATGCTATGGGCAAAACGGTGAAAGATAAGGCCTTACGCAAGCGCTTTGACGCCTTGGTAATACCGCCGATGTGGTCAGAGGTTTGGATATGTCAAGATGATAAAGGACACCTGCAATCGACAGGTCGTGATGACAAAGCACGTAAACAATACTTGTATCATCCAGAGTGGGATCGAGTGCGCGACCAAGCCAAGTTTAATGCCATGATAGGCTTTGCTAGAGCATTGCCAAATCTGCGTGCACAGGTTGAAAAAGATTTAGAAGCTAAGCCTTTATCACGTGATAATGTGTTGGCAGCAGTGGTTAAATTGCTTGAGACTACCTTGATCCGTATCGGTAACAGCCGCTATGCCAAGCTGAATAAAAGCTATGGTTTGAGCACCTTACGTAGTAAGCACGTCAGTGAAACAGATACTGGGCTGGCCTTTGATTTCGTCGGAAAAAGTGCCAAGGAGCATCATATAGAATTGCAAGATGAGCGCTTAATTGACATCATCCAAGCGTGCTCTGAGCTGCCCGGCTACCAAGTCTTTAAGTATTTGGATGACAATGGGGATAGGCAGGTCGTGGACAGTAGCGATATCAATGACTATTTACGCACACATACTTGTGGTCGTAACTGCGAGAGCCAGATGCAGAGCGGCAATCTATATAGTGCAAAGGATTTTCGTACTTGGATGGCAAGTGTGCTGGCGGCCAGCTATCTTTATGATGAGCTGCAAACCAAGTCTGGTAAAGAGATATTGGCAAGCGCAGCTGACAGTAAGGAGCGCCAACAGTTAGTGACCGATATGGTGAAAAGTGTCGCCGATGAGCTCGGCAATACACCTACGGTCTGCCGCGCGTCTTATATCAACCCTATTATCATCGAGCAGTTTTTAGCAGGGAAATTTTTCGAGCCTTATAAACAAGCGCGTCGTGGACGTACTAAGCAGTATCAAAGCTGTGAAGAAAAGGCGTTACTGGGGTTTTTAAGCGCTCTGCAATAACCATTATTGAATGAAAACTTTTAATGAATAATAAAAATGATACGTTATGTATTGAAATAAATATAAAAATGCGTTACTAATAGAGCATACGCACGTTAATACGTGCAAGCAGTTTATAGGATAGAACTGTTTTAACACTTATAAGTCGCTTAAACCATCAGTGACCCTCGATTGCTAAAGGATTAGCTTATGAACACCATCTCTTCAAACCCTTTATCCACAAACGTTTTACCTGACCATAAAGCCATTAGCTATAGCGATTATTATAATAATTTTGATATGAACGCATTACTGACAGAAATCTTTGGTGAGCAGTTAGACGATCGTTTAAACGCGTATATGGCGTGCTGCGGTCGTCATGTACGTGACGGTCGCGGTGATAACATTGCGCTAGTGCATGAAGACACGGCAGGCAATGTGACGCGTATGAGCTTTGCTGAGCTTGATAAAGCAAGCGCACAGGTTGCCAATTTATTGCTGTCTTATGGCGTGCAAGCGGGCGACCAAGTGGCGACCATGCTACCGCGTACCCCTGAGCTACTCACGATTGTATTAGCCACCTGGCGGATTGGCGCAGTATATCAGCCGCTGTTTACCGCTTTTGGTTATGATTCGATTAAGTATCGAATGGACAAAGCCAATACTAAAGTTGTTTTTACCAATCAAGACAATCGTGGCAAGTTTGACGACTTGGCAAAGCAAACCAAGATGGTCTTAGTTGGTAGCAAGGTAGATGCGCAAAGCTGGGGTGATGATAGCTATGCTGACAAGATATCAAAGCAGCCACAAACTATAGAACCAGTGCTGCTAAATACCGATGCACCATTTTTACAGATGTTTACCTCGGGTACGGTAGGTAAGTCAAAAGGCGTTAGTGTGCCACTAAGCGCGCTCTCAGCCTTTTATCTATATATGCGTTATGCAATTGACTTACGCGCGGAGGATAACTACTGGAATATGGCAGATCCAGGCTGGGCATATGGGTTATATTACGCGATTACTGGTCCATTACTGATGGGTGTTACCACGTACTTTAACGAGGCGGGCTTTGACGCTGCCAATACCCGCGACTTTATGGTACGCCATAAAATTAGTAATTTGGCATCCTCACCAACTGCGTTTCGGATGATGAAATCAAGTGGTGTGTTTGAAGCTGCTCACAATGACGCAGCCGCTAAGTTGTCACTGCGCTGTGCCAATTCGGCAGGCGAAACCTTAAATACTGAAGTGGTCAATTGGGTTGAGACCTACTTAAACTGCAAGGTTTGTGATCAGTACGGGCAGACAGAGACCGGCATGACCTGCTGTGAGCATCATGCGTTAGAGCATGAATGCCCAGTTGGCTCGATGGGTATGGCACTACCGGGACATACACTCGTCGTATTAGATGATGATATGCAAGTTCTGCCTGATGGTGAGCAAGGACAGTTAGCAGTGGTCGTCAGTCAATCGCCAGCGTTTTATTTCCGTGGTTATAGCTGGAAAGAAAAAGACGCTTTCGCTGATGACTATTACTTAACAGGTGACGTGGTCGAGCGTCATAGTGATGGTAGCTATTGGTTTTCAGGGCGTGATGATGACATTATCATTACCGCAGGATACCGTGTTGGACCTACGGATGTCGAAAATACCGTGCTTGAGCATGAGGCAGTGGCAGAATCAGCGGCAGTTGGGGTGCCAGATGAAGTGCGTGGTCATACGATTAAGTCTTATGTAGTACTAAAAGATGGTATCGAAGGAACGGACGAGATTGCCAAAGAGATTCAAGATTTGGTGCGCAGACGTCTATCAACGCATGCTTATCCACGCGAAGTTGAGTTTGTAGAAGCACTACCAAAGACCCCAAGTGGTAAAATACAACGCTTTTTACTGCGTAGCTTATCGGCAGCATAAATGAATTGACTTATTAATAAGACTATAAAACAGACAGTTTATAACAATATCAATGAAAGGAAGAGTTATGCAAATTGAACAACACAGCTTTTTGGTTACTGGCGGTGCGTCAGGTCTGGGTGAGTCGGTAGCGCGTGCTATCGTCGCGCAAGGCGGCAAGGTTGTCATTGCTGACCTTAACGAGTCAACGGGGCAAGTATTGGCTGATGAATTAGGTGACCATGCTCGTTTTGTACGCTGTGATGTCACCAGTGGCGCTGATGTCCAAGCTGCGGTTGATAAGGCTGAAAGCGAATTTGGTGGTCTGCAAGGGTCGATCAATTGTGCTGGTATCGTTGTGGTACAAAAGCTCTTAGACCGTGAAAACAATCCAGCAGATTTAGAAGCCTTTAGTCGCGGTATCAATATTAATCTTATCGGTTCCTTCAACGTGGCACGTTTGGTAGCGGCTAGTATTGCTAAGCGCGTGGCTACTAGTACAGCTGCCGAAGTCAATGCTGACAATGGCATTATCATCAATACAGCTTCTATTGCCGCTTTTGATGGGCAAGTCGGACAAGGCAGTTATGCCTCATCTAAAGCTGGCGTCGTTGGCATGATGCTGCCGCTCGCACGTGAGCTGACTCGCCATGGTATCCGTGTCATGACTATCGCGCCTGGGGTGTTTGCAACGCCTATGATGCAAAGTCTGCCTGAAAAGGCGCGTGAGCAGCTAGAGGCTGCGGTACCGTACCCTAAACGTTTGGGTAATCCAAATGAGTTTGCCAAATTGGTTATGCATATCATTGATAATGCTTATCTCAATGGTGAAGTGATTCGCCTAGATGGTGCGATTCGTATGGTGTAATAAGTTTTGAGAGATTGAGTACTGATGTTTTTTAAGCGCTAGACCTATCATTCATACAATGCTTGGCATGGTTTTTTGCTACCTTATAGATGATCATTTTATTTATTCATCATAAGAAGCAAAGCCATGTCATCTTTTTATGTAAATACTGATAAAAATACGCGCTGGCTCATAGTCACTATCGTGTTTGGGACAATACCTGTTATGAGCACTAATGCTATTGCTAGCACTAAATATAGCCCAGAAAATACAAAAACATACTTCAAAATACCGCTATCGATAAAGCATTTGTTGATAAATCAGCGCGTGTCTTATAGCTATTAAGTGGCGATGACGTCATTAATTCTTACTCTATTTAATGGTTCAATTTTAAGTAAAAAATATCATTACTATTAATAAGGTTTTAGTGGTAAGTAGGTTGAAATTCCTCTCTATATACCGCATATACAAAGGCAGACGAAGGCAAGTAAACAGCATAAGTTTGCTGCCTGATGATATATAAATGATAAAAGGATACTAATATGAGATTTGAGAAGTTTACTCAAAAACTGCAATCGGCGATTCAAGAAGCACAAAGTCTGGCGTTAGGGCGCGACCATACGGGTATAGACCCTGTGCATCTGCTTGCCGTATTGCTACAAGATGAGTCTAACCTGTCTATTTGCCAACAAGCAGGCGCGTCTATCCCTGCGTTAAAAAACGGCGTGGCAAAGGCGCTCGACAATCAGGCAACGATTAGTGAGCCAACGGGTGACGTTAATTTAAATCCCAATTCAGTTAAAATTTTGAACTTGGCAGATCGTCAAGCACAAAAAGAAGGCGATGATTTTATTGCCACTGAATGGGTAATGCTGGCACTTGCTGAACAAGGTGAAACCAAAAAGATATTTGAAAGTGCGGGCGTGACGGCTAGCAAGCTAAAAGCGGTGATTGAGCAATTGCGCGGCGATGATACGGTCAATAACCAAAATGCCGAAGATCAGCGTGATGCGTTGAATAAATATACCATTAACCTAACTGAGCAAGCGGAACTTGGTAAGCTTGATCCGGTGATTGGTCGTGATGAAGAGATTCGCCGTACCATTCAAGTACTGTCACGCCGTACAAAAAACAACCCTGTTCTCATCGGTGAGCCGGGCGTTGGTAAAACGGCTATTGTAGAAGGCTTGGCGCAAAAAATCATCAATGGTGAAGTGCCAGAAGGTCTACGCCGTAAAGAAGTGCTGTCGTTAGACTTAGGTGCGCTGATTGCTGGTGCGAAATTCCGCGGAGAGTTTGAAGAGCGCCTCAAAGCGGTACTGAGTGATTTGGCTAAGCAAGAGGGCAATGTCATTCTATTTATCGATGAGCTGCACACTATGGTTGGCGCTGGTAAAGCCGATGGGGCGATGGATGCGGGTAATATGCTAAAACCTGCGCTCGCTCGCGGTGAGCTCCATTGCGTCGGTGCGACGACTCTAGATGAGTATCGCCAGTATATCGAAAAAGATGCCGCTCTTGAGCGCCGATTCCAAAAAGTGCTGGTCGATGAGCCAACGGTCGAGGATACCATTGCGATTTTGCGTGGTCTAAAAGAGCGTTATGAGCTGCATCATGGGGTTGATATCCAAGACAGTGCGATCATTGCTGCTGCACGGATGAGCCATCGTTATATTACTGATCGCAAGCTACCAGATAAAGCGATTGATTTAATTGATGAAGCGGCAAGCCGTTTGCGTATGGAAATGGATAGCAAACCTGAAGCACTAGGTAAGCTTGATAGTCGCTTGATTCAGTTAAAAATGCAGCGTGAAGTGCTCAAAAATGAAGAAGATAGTGGCGCACAAGCAGAGCGTAAAGTGCTTGATGCACAAATTGAAGAATTGGAAAAAGAGTACGCAGATCTTAATGAGATTTGGCAAGCAGAAAAAGCATTGGTCAAAGGCAGTCAGCAGCTAAAAGATGAGCTGGATAAAGCGCGTATCGCTTATGACAAAGCCAGTCGTGAAGGCGACTATGAGACCATGAGTAAGCTGCAGTATGAGACGATTCCGCAGCTAGAGCGTCGCATTACTGAATCTGACTTAGCGGAACAAAAAGAGCAGATAGGCGAAGGCAGCGGTGTAAAACTATTGCGCAATAAAGTCACGGATAATGAAATTGCCGAAGTCGTTGCCGCAGCAACTGGTATTCCAGTGAGTAAAATGATGCAAGGCGAGCGCGATAAGATGCTAGCGATGGAAGAAAAACTCCATGAGCGCGTTATCGGTCAAGACGAAGCAGTTGAAGCGGTAGCCAATGCTGTACGCCGTAGCCGTGCTGGTTTGTCTGATCCGAATCGCCCTTCAGGTTCGTTTTTATTCTTAGGACCAACGGGTGTCGGTAAGACTGAGCTAACTAAATCACTGGCGAATTTCCTATTCGACTCTGAAGATGCGATTGTTCGTATTGACATGAGTGAATATATGGAGAAGCATAGTGTCAGCCGTTTGGTCGGTGCACCTCCAGGATATGTCGGTTATGAAGAGGGTGGCGCATTAACCGAGGCTGTACGCCGTAAGCCTTATAGTGTGATTTTGTTTGATGAGGTTGAAAAAGCACACCCTGATGTGTTCAATATCTTACTACAAGTATTGGACGATGGTCGCTTAACGGATTCACAAGGTCGGGTGGTTGACTTTAAAAATACCGTTATCATTATGACCAGTAACTTGGGCTCGCATAAAATCCAAGAGATGGTTGGTGAAAGCTATGAGGATATCAAGGCTGAGGTCATGGAATCGGTTGGACAGCATTTCCGTCCAGAATTCGTCAACCGTATTGATGAGATTGTGGTCTTCCATCCGCTTGGTATGTCGCAGATGTCAGGCATTGCGGCGATTCAGTTGGATCGCTTGCGTCAGCGCTTGCATGAGCGTGAGCTGGATATCGAGCTATCAGCCGATGCGATGAATAAGCTGGTAGCAGTGGGTTACGATCCTGTATATGGTGCGCGTCCACTAAAACGTGCTATCCAACAAGAGATTGAAAACCCATTGTCATTAAAACTGTTGGCAGGTGATTTTATCGCTGGTGATATCATCAAAGTCGATGTCGGCGTAGATGACAAACTGACGTTTGATAAGCTTAGAATGAGCTAATATTAAACGCCAAACGACTGCTATGATGTAAAGCTAACCCCTTATTTGCGAAAGCAAGTAAGGGGTTTTTCTATGGAATATCTACTATAGAAAACACAATCTGTACCAGAATCAGCATGGTGCTTGCTATATTATAAAAAAGTGCATAAGGATAACTGGCATGATAACTATCAAAATGATAAGTATAAAGCTCCCAATTGATAACGGTATGACTCAAACGACTATTAAAAACACGAGGCTTAAAAAGTCTCTTGCGGTGTCAGTAGCAATGATGTCGCTATTATTTAGTACAGCGGCTTGCTCCAACCAATCAGCCATAGAGACTACTGCTGATCTGGCGGAATACCAAGATTCTGAAACCTCAGCAGGAGATATTTCCCGTACTAATAAACCTACCTTTGATACCAAAGCCGTTGCCACCTTTAATGAACCTTGGGCAATGACGGCATTGCCGATCGTTAAGAATAAACCTGCCAAACTGCTGGTGACGCAAAAGACAGGCGAGCTATTTATCGTTGATACCGCGACGGGTACTAAGACAGAAGTAGATGGCGTGCCCAAAGTCGCTTACGGCGGGCAGGGCGGTCTTGGTGATATTATGCTTGCGCCAGATTTTGCCAATTCAAATATGGTATATATCAGCTATGTTGAGGCAGGTAAGGGCGCTGATAATAATAAATTTGGCGCTAAAGTCATCAAAGCAACATTGACAGGATTGGGTACTGACGCGCCACGCTTGCAAGCTGTGACACCCATTTGGCAGCAAATACCAAAGGTAGACGGTCAAGGACATTACAGCCACCGTTTATTACTGTCACCTAATGGGCGGTATTTGTATATCAGCTCAGGCGATCGCCAAGAAAAAGCCCCAGCACAAGACATGGCTGTCAATTTAGGCAAAATAATACGCATCAATACTGACGGTTCAGTGCCAGTGGATAATCCTTTTATAGATGATACTAATGACATCGCTGCGCAGTTTTGGACCCTTGGTCATCGTAACGTGCTTGGCATGACGTTTGATGACAAAGGCAGGCTTTGGGCGCATGAGATGGGTCCACGTGGCGGCGATGAGTTCAATTTGATTCAAAAAGGCAAAAATTACGGTTGGCCACTGGTATCAAATGGTCGCAATTATTCTGGGGTCGATATTCCTGATCACAGTACGCGCCCTGAGTTTGAAGCACCCAAAATCACATGGACACCAGTGATATCCCCTTCATCGATAAGTATTTATAAAGCGGGACAGTACGATGATTTTCCGGCATGGCAAGGTGATGCGCTGATAAGCGGTTTGTCTTCTAGGGCATTGATAGTTGTCGGTTTTGATGAAAATAATGGTGCAACTGAGCGCTATCGCTATGATATGGGTGAGCGCATTCGTAGTGTATTGGTAGTAGACGGGCAGGTCTGGATATTAGAGGATGGTAATGATGCAAATTTAGTGCAGCTGATCGCTAAATAAGATATATCTGTAACTCGATAAAATACGTTTAAGATGATTCATATGATTAAGATATAAAACCAAACGTTAGGCAGAGCATTTACAATAATTTCATGATTTATACGACAATATTTCTGCTTAAAAAAACAATGACGTAGTCTATTGTTAATTATTTTTCAAGCAAATAGGCGGATATATTAGGTTAACAGAAGTATTTTTATTAGGTTTTATTGTGTAATTAATTGATAATTAAAGGTTAGTTTGTTAGGGTTGAATTCTTTAGACTATGAGAAATCAGCATATGAACGAGGTAAAAGTAGGAAGGTTGGGCCCCTTTCCAAAGGTAAATAAACCTGTCTTTATTACATCAAGTATATTAATTATCAGTTTCATTATATTTGGTGCGCTCTTTACCGAGACTGCCGGCACGCTTTTTAGCTTTTTACAAGGTTTTATTGCTGATAAGTTTGGCTGGTTGTTTATTGCGTTGGTAAACGTAGCGCTAATACTGTGTGTTTATTTAGCCATGAGTCGTTATGGCGATATTCGCTTAGGTGCTCAGACGGAAGCGCCACAATACAGTCTGTTTTCATGGATCGGGATGTTGTTCTCTGCTGGTGTCGGTATCGGACTGATATATTGGGGTACAGCTGAACCTTTGTATCACTTCATGGCACCGCCTCTGGGTGAGGCTGAAACGATAGAGTCTGCTAAGCAGGCTCTTAACATCACCTTTTTGCATTGGGGACTCCATGCATGGGCGATTTATGCGTTTGTCGCCCTTTCTCTCGCCTATTTTCATTATCGCCGTGGTCTACCTTTATCGATCCGCTCAAGTCTTTATCCTATATTAGGACAAAAAATATATGGCAAGTGGGGACATACTGTTGATATTTTGGCCGTGTTCGGCACGATGTTTGGTGTGGTAACGTCACTTGGTCTTGGCGTAATGCAGATCAACTCAGGGCTTGAGAAACTATTTGGTATTCCTAATAATATAACAGTACAAATTGCGTTGATTGTTTTTGTCACGTTTTTAGCGGCTACCTCTGTACTCATGGGTTTAGATAAAGGTATCAAACGTTTGAGTGATATTAATATCGGGCTGACCGCGATCTTGTTGGGTTTTATGGTGATTTTAGGTCCGACATTATTTATCTTTAATAGCTTCTTTGAAAATATTGGTAACTATTTATCAGTGTTTGTGCCGCTAGGGCTGTGGGGTCAGGCTTATGAAGGACAAGAAAACTGGCAGTCTGCATGGACGATTTTTTATTGGGCATGGTGGGTAAGTTGGGCACCATTCGTTGGTATCTTTATTGCTCGTATCAGCCGCGGACGTACTATTCGTGAGTTCGTCTGGGGTGTACTACTTATCCCGATAGCGATTTTATTCTTCTGGTTTACGACCTTTGGTGGTGTAGCGCTTCATATGGAGTTGTTAGCAGCAGCTGATCCAGCCTTAGTCAGTCCAGGGTTGGTAGAAGCAGTGCAGAATGACTTTGGTAGTGCGATTTTTAAATTAGTAGAGTACTATCCGCTCACCAAACCGATTACCTTAATGCTGGTAATCATGATTGTATTGTGGTTTGTGACGTCATCAGATTCAGCAAGTTTCGTTATTGACATGTTGACGGCGGGCGGCGAGACTAATCCACCAAAAATTCAGCGTCTATTTTGGGCAACTACCGAAGGTGTTATCGCTGCAGTCTTGCTAGCAGCAGGTGGACTAAGTGCCTTGCAAGCAGCGGCTATCGTCGCAGGACTACCATTTGCTTTGGTTATTTTTGCAATGATGTATGCGCTGCTTCGTGGTCTAAGTCGAGATCGTTTGATACTATATCGCGCTCAGCAGCAGTTCATTACTGCTGATTCTGTCGATCATAATACCGCAGATGAGTTCGCTGATGAGCACTTATTAAAAGGACCACCTAAAATTGTGAAAGGAGATTAGGGCGCTTTATATAGTAGAGTTACTTTAAAATCGATACAGTGGGACTGGGATGAGTTTTTTATAGCTTCTGTACTAACAGCAAGCAAGAAGGATTTATACCAGTTTCACATGGCTATAATGTATTGCTTTTATTTTTTACGGTCTGTATAAGCTTTAAAGCTATTTTTATGAGATTAATCAGCCAGTTAGCTGCTATTGGTTTTACGTAAAAACACACGATAATAATTGTGATTTAAAGTCCTAAGATGCATTGTTATCTTAGGACTTTTTTTATTTGTTGACCAATGGCAAGGTTCTAAAGTGTCTGATTCGATTTGATAGTTGTGTAGTATCTTGTTAAGGTTAGCCCCTTCAAAAATTGAGACGACTAAATGGATCATGTAAAGGTTGGCCGCTTAGGCCCTTTTCCGCGGGTAAGTAAACCTGTATTTTTAACTTCAGCACTGTTAATTCTCGTGTTTATCATTTTTGGTGCTTTTTTTAATGAGCAAGCAGAGATGTTATTTGGTCAAGCTAAAGCATTAGTATCTTTACGTTTTGGCTGGTTCTTTATCGTGGTGGTCAACTTAACGCTGGTGATGAGTATTTATATGATATTCAGTCGCTATGGCGATATTAGGCTTGGTCATCAAAATGAGGCACCAGAATATAATATTATTTCTTGGGTCGGTATGCTGTTTTCAGCTGGTATCGGTATAGGACTGCTCTATTGGGGCACCGCTGAACCCTTGTATCATTTTATGGCGCCGCCATTAGGAGAGCCTGAAACGATTGCCGCTGCTAAGCAAGCAATGAATATCTCGTTCCTGCACTATGGCTTACATGTGTGGGCGCTCTACGGCATGGTTGCTTTGTCATTGGCGTATTTTCATTACCGAGTGGGCTTGCCGCTAGCTATCCGCTCGACACTTTATCCTATATTGGGTAAAAAAATCTACGGCGGTTGGGGGCATACGGTCGATACGCTGGCAGTATTCGGGACGATGTTTGGGGTGGTGACAACCTTGGGTCTTGGGGTATTGCAGATTAACTCAGGTCTTGAGACGTTATTTGGCATACCCAATAATATTACAGTGCAAATTATGTTGATTGCCTTTATCACTATGTTGGCAGGATTGTCTCTGTTTATGGGACTCGATAAAGGGATTAAGCGCTTAAGCGATACCAATATATTATTTACTGTGATATTACTCAGTTTCGTAATTATTTTAGGACCGACACAGTTTATCTTTAATAGCTTTGTTGAAAACATCGGCAACTATTTGCATCAAATTGTGCCCCTAGGTCTTTGGACAGAGTCTTATAACGGTGAAGAAAACTGGCAAGCCTCATGGACGATTTTTTATTGGGCATGGTGGATAAGCTGGTCGCCTTTTGTTGGTGTGTTCGTGGCGCGTATCTCTCGTGGTCGTACGATTCGTGAGTTTATATTGGGAGTGCTTTTGATTCCGATTACCATATTGTTCTTATGGTTTACCGCTTTTGGTGGTTCAGCTGTCAATATGGAGCTAATGGCGGCAGTGGATCCGACTCTTATTAGTCCCGGCTTGATTGAGGCTGTTCAAGCAGATACCGGCAGTGCTATCTTTAAGCTGATGGAATCTTATCCATTTACCTCAGCGTTGAACTTGCTAATCGTAGTGATGATTGTTTTATGGTTTGTCACCTCATCGGACTCGGCAAGCTTTGTTATTGATATGCTGACCTCAGGCGGCGATACCAATCCACCAAAGATTCAGCGTCTGTTTTGGGCGGGGACTGAGGGCGTTATTGCCGCGGTACTCTTAGCAGCAGGTGGCTTAAGTGCGCTACAAGCCGCTTCCATTGTTTCAGGATTCCCCTTTGCCATTGTGATCGTTGTGATGATGTATTCGTTACTACGCGGCTTGAGTCGAGACCGCTTGATACTGTATCGCAATCAGCAGTGGTTTATCACCGAAGAGTCTGCTGAACACAATTCAGCCAATGAATTTCGTGATGAGGATTTATTGACAGGTCCGCCTGATATTGAAAAGCCTAACGGCTAAAGGTCTTGGACAACATTCAAAGCGTTATATAGCTAGAAGATTGCATAAAAAAGCCCCAACGTTACATAGGCTGGGGCTTTTTGGTATTGCAGATTTTTTATCACTATAGGTAGCCTAGGTAAGGTTATAGACGGATAGCTAATAGCCAATATCTATAAGTATAAGTATTATGCTACATACATTGTCCTTTGATATAGCCAACCGCAGAGGCAGTACCACATGCTGAACAGGCATTGCCCGCAGTACGATAGCTTACGCCGGATGTGTTTTTTACCGTGACACAAACAGGGTCATACTGTGCGGTGCACATGGTTTGCTCAGGGTTAAAAGGCGGACATTTGGTAAAAGGGTTGTTGATTGAGCCTTGATTATCCGTCGAGGGCGATTTGTCAGTATTATGAATAGGCAAGTCAGGATAGGTGCTACTTGGAATGTTGTTGCAGCCGACCAACGCTAGGGTAGCTGATAGTCCAAGTAATGACAGATAGAATTTATATCCATATTTCATCATGATATCTCCTTATAGGTAGTGCTCGATAAATTCCTCTTTTGGCAGCATTTATGAGTGAGTATGGCTGTCATAACATGCTCTATAGTCGATTCTCAATAAAACAGAGGCTGCGTAAAATTTATCCCAGTTCCGCTGCACTGTTTTAATATTGAATTCGCTATACGTGCATCATAGCCTATTTATCACTAGCTATCTATTAAGGTAAGTTAATAAAAAAGCCCAAGCTTAACGATAAGCTTGGGCTTTTTTGTGATCTATTATGACGATATAAGACTTATCTAAGCTTAGCTTGCAGGTTTATCATCTTTATTAAGCTGAACATATTTATCAAAATTCTGCGCATAATCTGTCAAATTGTCGCTTAGCATTTGGCGATATTGCTTGGTATAAAATTCAACAATATCGTCTTTTTCTTTGGCGAAATCATCACCTTTTATAAAGCCAATAGAAGCCACAGAGGCGCTATAACGGGCAGCAGCATAAAGCAATGACGCACCTACCTGTCCTGAATGCGCATCAGGACCCAATTGACTGTTTGCCACGCCAATGATGGCATCGGCACGTTGATAAAATGCCTGCATTTCTGGGGTGATTTCAAGAGCGGC
>NZ_JBFFMS010000023.1:0-42865 GCF_041554015.1 Psychrobacter sp.
AAAAATTGAAAAGGAAGATAGTATGACAATTTTAAGTCCAAAAGACGTGGTCATCGTAGATGGCGTACGCTCAGCGATGGGTAAAACCAAAAACGGTATGTTCCGTCATGTCCGCGCTGATAGCATGTCTGCTGAATTGGTCCGTGCCTTGGTTGAGCGTAACGACTTTGACCCACGCGACGTTGAAGACATCATCTGGGGCTGTGTCAACCAGACCCTAGAGCAAGGTTTAAACATCGGTCGTAACATCGGCTTGCTTGCTGGTATTCCAAAGACTGCTGGCGGCCAAACCGTGAACCGTCTATGTGGTTCATCTATGCAAGCGCTACATACGGCCGCCGCCCAAATCATGACCGGTCAAGGTGATGTGTTCATCATCGGTGGTGTTGAGCATATGGGTCACGTTGGCATGATGCATGGCGTTGACTTAAACCCTGAAGCATCAAAGCACTATGCAAAAGCCTCAAACATGATGGGCTTGACCGCTGAGATGCTTGGTCGTATGAACAATATCACCCGCGAAGAGCAAGATGCTTTTGGTCTTGAGTCGCATCGCCGCGCATGGGCTGCAACGACTGAGGGTCGTTTTGACAATGAAATCATCGGTATCGAAGGTCATGATGCCACTGGTCGCTTGCAACTATGTACCGTTGATGAAGTAATTCGGCCTGATGCGACGATGGAGCAAATGCAAAAGCTACGTCCAGCCTTTGATCCTAAAGGCGGTACAGTCACTGCTGCGACCTCATCTGCACTCTCTGATGGTGCGTCAGCTATGCTAGTCATGAGCGCGCAAAAAGCCAAAGAGCTAGGTCTAAAACCTCGTGCCCGTATTCGTAGCATGGCAGTTGCCGGTTGTGATGCCGCCATCATGGGCTATGGTCCTGTACCTGCGACCCAAAAAGCACTGAAGCGTGCTGGCATGAGTATTGATGATATGCAAACCATCGAGCTAAATGAAGCATTTGCAGCGCAGGGCTTATCAGTACTAAAAGCTTTAAACTTGACCGATAAGCAAGACATCGTCAATATCAATGGTGGCGCGATTGCACTTGGCCATCCACTTGGTTGTTCTGGTGCTCGTATCACTGTCACTTTGCTAAATGCTATGGAGCAATCTGATACTGAAATTGGTCTTGCGACCATGTGTATCGGTCTTGGTCAAGGTATCGCGACGATTATTGAGCGTGTTTAAGCCTGTAATTTTGTAAATATTTTAAAATAACCAATTGCTCTAATAAAAACCCCTAGTCATCATAACTAGGGGTTTTTGCATTTATGCATCAAAGTGCCTGCTAAAATTAAAATATCATCAGTTGTTATATCGCTTATCTCCATTGACGCATTCGCTAAACTGTGACTAAATAAGAGTAGGGCTAATAAAGACAATATAAATGATAAATTAACACAGCTTTTGACAACAAAGTCAGCCGTACAAGGAGTGTACTATGTCCAATATGATTACTGATCGTACCTACCGTATCGACCGTGAAAATACTCAGGCGATGATAATTGACGTGCAAGAGCGCCTCACACCGCATATCTATGACCATGAAAATATCCTTAAAAAAATAACAACGCTTATCAAAGGGCTGCAAGCATTAAATATCCCTATTATGCTCAATGAGCAATATAAAAAAGGACTTGGCGATACCTTACCTGAGATTCGAGAGTTACTGGAAGAAAAAAACGCCAAAGGCTTTGAAAAGGTTACCTTTAGTGCCTGTGATAATGATGACTCATGGCATTATTTGGCACAGCAAAACCGCAGTATTATTTTATTGTTTGGGGTAGAGGCGCATGTTTGTGTGCTACAAACGGCGCTTGATTTGCTGGATAATGGTATGCAGCCGGTTATTATTGGTGATGCGGTTGGCTCGCGTTTTCCCTATGATAAAAAGCAAGCGATTCGCCGCATTCGCCGTGCCGGCGGCGTGATTACCACGGTTGAGACCATTTTGTTTGAGCTATGCCGCAGCAGCCAAGACCCTGCTTTTAAAACCATCAGTAATTTGATTAAATAGCGGTTTTTATTCTCTGTAGAACAGATAGCGCTTACTCACATAAGCGCTATTTTTTATTATATTGACCCTTATTAACGCTATTTGGTCATCATCTTCTATCGTCCTCATCAAGGTATAATATATCTCTGTGCCCAAAGTTAGTCTTGAGCACTATAAATTTACCTGTCAAATGCTAGAGAACATTATGTCACCAACCAAATCTTTACTAAAACAGTCAGCGCTCGCTTCCACTATTGATATCAGCCATGTTACAGATTTTTTATTAGAATTAGATGCCCTTAAACGGGTCAATCGCCGTAGCTATGTGACGGGGGCGACACGTTTGGAGAACTCAGCCGAGCACTCTTGGCATCTTGCTATGGCATGTTGGTCCATCGCTGAGCAGTTTGAAATTGATGTCAATCATGAAAAATTGCTAAAGCTAGTATTGGTACATGATTTGGGTGAGATTGATGCCGGTGATACTTTTTTATATGCTGACACCCGTGCTGATGCGCATGTTGAAGAGCGCGCTGGGATTGCGCGCTTACAAAGGGAGCGCGGTAATGGTATCAAAAATTTAAGTGAGATTTGGGAGGAGCAGGAAACTGGCAGCAGTCAAGAAGCCCAACTGCTTAGAGTGGTTGATAGAATATTACCGTTTTTGCTTAATTTAAATACCAATGGAAAAACGTGGATTGAGGGTAATGTTACGCGCTCGCAAGTCAGTAGCGCGCACGCCTTTATTAAAGACAGTTTTCCGAGTATCCATGATTGGCTTGCAGAGCAGATAGAATTTGCGACCGCGCAGGGCTGGCTAATTGATGCATAAATCTATAGCAGTAGAGCGCTATTTTTAACGTGGCTCTTGCGCTGTAAACTCACTATATTTTGCCCTAACTGTCGTGTGACATAAAGAATAGGCTATTTAGCAGATTGGCTACTTAAGCTTGCATCCGTGGTCTGCTTAACAATTTGTTTGATGTGCATAAAGTCGGCATGCCGCACATCTTTGCCGCTGGTACAAAAAATGACCAGCTCGGCAATATTGCGCGCATGGTCGCCGATACGCTCTAATGCGCGTAATACCCATAGAATATTAATCACCTTAGACACATGGCGATTATCCTCCATGATATAGGTCATCAGTGAGCGCGTGGCAGACTGATACTCTTCATCGACCACCGTATCGCTTTGCAATACTGAAAATGCCTGCTGCGTATCCATACGTGCAAATGCTTCAAGGGCATTAAGGAGCATCAAGCGTACTTGATTGGACAAATGCTGAACCTCTGAATAGCCCTTTGGGGATGCGCCATCCTCGATCAACTGACAGGCCATACGGGCAATTTTTTCCGCTTCATCACCGACGCGTTCAAAGTCGACAATCCCTTTACTTAATGCCATGACCAGACGCAAATCATTGGCAGCTGGTTGGCGTTTGGCAACCAATAATATGATTTGCTCATCGATTTTGACTTCTAACTGATTGATAAGATCATCATCAGCGATGACTTGTTTGGCGCTTGTTTCATCTGCCGCTAATAATGCACGGGTGGCAATCAGGACTTGTTCTGCTACCATGTGCCCCATTTGCATAAACAAATCAATCACCTCATGTAATTCATTATCAAAGCTCTTTGACAAATGCTTTTGGCTTACCAACATGGCGACTTCCTTATTCTTATAGATTTACATAGGGGTGTAAGCATAAAAAATACATCTATTTATACCAAGCGTTTTAACCATAACGCCCAGTAATATAGTCTTCAGTCGCCTTTTGAGCGGGATTGGTAAATATCTGATCCGTCTCACCCATCTCCACCATATCGCCCAGATACATGTAGGCTGTGTAGTCAGAAACCCGCGCCGCTTGCTGCATATTGTGGGTCACGATAGCAATCGTATAGTCATTTTTTAAATCGGTGATAAGCTCTTCAATCGCCCCGGTCGAGATCGGATCAAGCGCTGAGGTTGGCTCATCTAATAACAGCACTTCAGGCTTGGTCGCCACACCGCGAGCGATACAAAGCCGCTGTTGTTGACCACCAGATAACGACAGACCGGATGCACGAAGCTTGTCTTTTACCTCAAGCCATAACGCTGCTTTTTTAAGTGCCCATTCGACGCGCTGATCCATCTCAGCTTTGCTGAGCTTCTCATAAAGACGTACGCCAAATGCCACGTTGTCATAGATAGACATTGGAAATGGCGTTGGTTTTTGAAAGACCATGCCCACACGCGCACGCAATAAATTAACATCCATCTCTTTTGCCAAAATATTGCTACCATCAAGGATGATCTGCCCTTCGGCATGCATACTTGGATACAAGTCATACATACGGTTAAAAGTACGGAGTAGGGTAGATTTACCGCAGCCTGATGGGCCGATAAAAGCAGTGACTTTCTTCTCTGGTATGTCGATATTGATATTCTTTAACGCTTTAAAATCACCATAGTAGAAATTGAGATCTCGAATGCTAATCTTAGCAGGCGGCATATGCTGAGGGATATCTGCTACGGTTTGCTGAGTCAACAAAGCGCTGTCTGGTTGCTGCCCCTGAGGTATCTGACTGCCTTGATCTCTATTAGAAAAGGATTGACCAAATAAGCCACGTTGGCTGAAGTTTTGCTCACTCTTTTGCTCACTCTCTTGCTTGGTTTTGTGCTTCACCGCTTTTCTCTCTAATAAGTCTGTCATCATCATATCCAATTATCTTTGAGTATTGTCAATATAGGTGCTGAACATAAGGGCTAAACGTGCGCTATAAATGGGCTGCTTAGTCAATGCTTAAATCAGCTATCTTGTATGGTCTTTACCGCCAATAAAGCGGGCGAGAATATTGACTATCAATACGGTCATGGTAATCAATAATGCTGCTGCCCATGCCAACGCATGCCAGTTGTCATAAGGGCTCATAGCAAACTGATAAATAGTGTTCGGTAAGTTTGCCATCGGTTGGCTCATATCGGTGCTAAAGTACTGATTGTTTAACGCAGTAAATAGTAACGGCGCGGTCTCGCCAGTGATACGGGCAAATGCCAATAGCACCCCTGTGGTTAGACCCGCTTTGGCCGCTTTAAGTGTGACCGTGCTGATGAGCTTCCACTTTGGCGTACCGAGTGCATAAGCTGCTTCACGCAAGGTATTGGGTACCAGATTTAGCATGTTTTCAGTGGTGCGCACGACGATTGGAATCACAATCAAAGCCAGTGCGACGGCACCAGCCCAGCCAGAGAAGCTTTGACCTTTTACCATCAATGCATAAACAAACAGACCAATTACGATAGAGGGTGCTGACAGCAAGATATCGTTTAAAAAGCGAGTGACTTTACCCAATAGGCTGCCTTGTGAGAACTCCGCCAAGTAGATGCCAGCCATCATGCCAATCGGTGTACCGATGGCAAGACCTAAAAAGGCGATCATCAATGAACCAATAATGGCATTACGTAATCCGCCATCACCCATAGGTGGCGGTGTATCTGCCATAAATACTGGCATCTCAATTAGACCTTGAAAACCCTCAATAAAAAGCGTGATCAAAATCCACGTAAGCCAAAACAAACCAAAAGCGATGGCTGAGATAGCAAACCCAAGTCCCAATCGATTGATCAGGCGGCGCTTATGATATAAGCGCTTGTTATAGCGGTCTTCAAAAGGCAAAGTCGGCTGGCTGGTTTGGTCATTGTCAGGCGTGACAGTCGCTAAGGTCATTAGGCGTTTGTCCTTTATTGGTCGAAAGATTGGGTCAAGTAATGGTTTAATGTGACTGTGTCATAACAGATGCTAGCGCTACTTAACGACCGGCTTTTTGGTCGATACGCATCAGCATCAGCTTAGAGATAGACAGCACAATAAAGGTGATAACAAACAGGATTAAGCCCAAATGTAGTAAGGATGCCAAATGCAACTCACTTGATGCCTCAGCAAACTCATTGGCAAGCGCAGAGGTAATCGTCACCCCAGAGGTAAACAGACTTGGGCTGATATTAAAGGCATTACCGATCAAAAAGGTCACCGCCATCGTCTCACCCAAGGCACGCCCAAGTCCTAAAATCACGCCACCGACCACGCCCGCTTTGGTATAAGGTAAAATGATTTTGAACATCACTTCCCACGTCGTTGCACCCATGCCATAGGCAGATTCTTTTAATAAATCAGGTACCACAGAAAAGACATCGCGCATGGTAGCGGCAATAAAAGGAATAATCATAATTGCCAGTACCAAGGAGGCGGTAAACATGCCAAGCCCCATTGGTGCACCGGTAAATACTTGGCCGATAACCGGCATCGGACCGATATTTTCAATCAACCATGGCTGAATGTGTTCGCTAAAATACGGTGCAAAGACAAACAAGCCCCACATACCATAAATAATAGAAGGGATACCTGCCAACAACTCAATGGCGATACCCAGTGGCTTCTTTAAGAAATTGGGGCATAGCTCAGTCAAAAAGATCGCAATACCAAAGCTGACTGGTACAGCAATCGCGATCGCAATAAGGGAGGTGACAATCGTGCCATAAATGGGCGCAAGCGCACCGTACTGATCGTTTACCGTATCCCAGTTATTGCTGGTATAAAATCCCAGTCCAAACTCAGTAATACTTGGCCAAGCGCCCACGATTAATGAGAGCAGGATGCCACCAAGTGACAACAGCACCAATATTGCAAAGGCTTTGGTCGCATTGACAAAGACCGCATCGTAACGTTTTTGTTTAGCCAGTTGGGACCTTAGGTCATTCATAAGTGTCTCAGCGTTAAATAGAATCAAGTCAAAATAGTAAAGAAGGTTTTATCACAACAAACTTAAAAATTTCCTGTGATAAAACCTCTCAAACCGCTACCGGAGAATAGTGGTTTGAGAGGTGGGTTCAGCTGTGATTATGCAATCACTAGGATAAGCAGGTTACTGCGCAGGCTGATAAACAGGCTGGCCGTTGCTATCAACCACTTCACTCCATTTTGCTTTAAACAAAGCAACGGCAGTATCAGAGAAGGGTACATAATCAAGCGCCATCGCATCGTCATCACCTTGCGCATAAGCCCAGTCAAAGAACTTCAATACGCCAGCGACTTGCTTGGCATCTTGTGGCTCTTTATGTACCAAGATAAAAGTTGCCGCGGCGATTGGCCAAGCTTGCGCTGTTTCAGAGTTGGTAATGACTTTATAAAAGCCTTCTTGCTGTGACCAATCGATATCACCTGCTGCTGCAAAGGTTTTGGCAGAAGGTTGTACCACATTGCCCGCTGCATTTTTTAGGGCGACGTGAGCCATGCCGTTTTGCTTGGCATAAGCGTATTCAACATAGCCGATAGAGTTCTTCATACGCGTGACATAGCTTGACACGCCTTCATTACCTTTACCGCCTGCGCCAGTAGCCGATGTTGGCCATTTGACCGTTTTATCGACGCCAACACTGTCATTCCAATCGCTTGATACTTTGGCTAGATAGTCAGTGAAGTTAAAGGTTGTACCAGAACCGTCTGAGCGAAATACCGTGGTAATAGCAGCGTCTGGTAATGTGAGATCTGGATTCATCGCTTTGATAGCAGGGTCATTCCATTTACTGATTTTACCAAGATAGATATCAGCGAGCATTTTGCCATCGAGCTTTAGCTGACCGGGCTCGATACCATCGATATTAACGATAGGCACGACGCCACCGATGACACTTGGGAACTGTATCAGACCCGCTTCATTCAACTCTTCTGGCGTCATTGGCGCATCAGATGCCCCAAAATCTACGGTTTTTGCCACGATTTGTTTGATACCACCTGATGAGCCAATAGACTGATAGTTCACCTGACCACCTGTGGCTTTATTATAGGCATCAGACCATTTAGCATAAATAGGCTGCGGAAAAGAAGCACCAGCACCAGTAATACTCATCGAGGCACTTTCAGCTGAGCTTGCATTAGCGTCGCTACTAACAGCGGTATTTGATGGCGCTGCTGTGGCTGCTTCGTTGGTTTTATCGCTCTCGTTGCTGCTGGTCGTTTGGTTACAAGCGGCTAATGCCAACGTGCTAGCGATTGCTACTGCCATGAATGAATAACGCATTATTTCTCCTAAAATTTATCAATTTTGAGTATCAAGCATTTATAAATAACAATGACAATGGTTTTCTAGCGTTTGCCGAAATGATGCTCTGCGGTTAATAAGGAGAGTTTGACAAATAAATATGACAATTTGATGACATAAAGACTTATTTTCACAAAAAACGACTGAAAAAAGACCGTATTAACAAACATGAGAAAGGAGAGGGCACAAAAAAAAGCATAGGCAGTATTTTGGTTACTGTCTATGCTCATGTTGCTCAATATTACTTGTGACAGGCGTTTTTACTTAGATAAACGACATCAGATTTTGGCGCTGCCTAATAATTGTCCCATTTGAACGACTGAGCCGTGCTGCATGGTAGCTTGCCAGTCCGTTTTTGCAGCTTTTGGTAGTACCACAATTGCGGTTGAGCCCAGATAAAAACGCCCAAGCTCGTCGCCCTTTTTAAAGCTCATATCATGATCGGCTTCTTGAATATCATCGGTACGGCTAATTTTACCCGTTGCGACCGTCTCAATCCCAGCGACAATCATCGCCCCGACCATCACTACCGCCGCTTTGCCATATTCGGTATCAAACAAACAGACGAGGCGCTCGTTACGAGCAAACAAATCCGGTACATTAGCAGCCGTGGTATTATTGACCGAAAATAGTGTACCAGGTACATAGCGGGTTTTGGTTAATATACCGTCAAATGGCATATGCACACGGTGATAGTTGCTTGGAGCAAGATAAACCGTGGCAAAACTGCCGTCAGCAAAATAGTCACCATCGGCGCTATCCGCCAAGAGCTGACCGATATCATAGTCACGACCTTTTGCTTGCAGTAGCTTATGGTCATGAATCTGCCCAAGCTGCGATATCATGCCATCCGCAGGACTGACAATACCATTGATGGTAGTATCGATAATACGGGCATTGTCTTGTAGCTCACGCGTAAAGAAGTCATTAAAGCTCTCATAAGCGTTTAGGCTTTGACGCTCATATTCATCTAAGCTAACATCGTAGGCTTTGGCAAAGCTGCGGATAAATGTACGCTTGACCCAAGGGTGGCGACTGGCAGCTAAGCGCCCTGCGACTTTACTGATTTTTTGCTGCGGTACAAACTGTTGTAAGGTAGTAAATACATTCATAATAGAGGACCAAAGTAGGTAGTAAAAATCGTTATTAAAATAAAAATTCAAGCGCGAAAATAATAAACAGCTAGGTTTATTCAGCAACATACATTTATAGATAACTATATTTTATCATGGTCAGCAGCAGACTGTATGACCATAATCGTTAAAGGAAGTAAGCAATGAAAGCTCTTATTCAGCGGGTCAAACACGCCAGCGTCAGCGTTGATGGGCAAGAGGTTGGCGCCATTGATGTTGGAGTACTGGCATATATTGGCTTGGGGCATGATGATAACCTGCAAAGTGCGCAGCGAATGATTGATAAAATCCTGACTTATCGACTCTTTGAAAATAATGACGATCCAGCCAAATACGGTAAACTGGATAAAAATGTGCAACAAGTCGGCGGTGGGCTATTACTCGTTTCACAATTTACCTTAATGGCAAAAACCGATAAAGGACGCCGCCCTGATTTTGGTGGCGCAATGGCACCTGATATGGCTCAAGTGTTATTTGCACAATTGGTCGATTACGCAAAAACGCAGTATGTAACGGTTGCAACGGGTCAGTTTGGCGCGAATATGCAAGTGCTGAGTGTCAATGATGGACCATTGAACTTTTTATTAGAAGTGCATTAATTGATTAGATTGGCTACCAAGTATTATAAACTTAAGAGTAAATGTCATTAAGCTGTCATAATTAAGCCTTTTAATAAAGAAACGCTGGTTTGCGTTTGCTACTGCCTTTATAAACGCTGTTTTGTCCTCTAACATTAAGAATATATTAAGAATACACTATGTCCAAAGAGCAAATTTTGATTGTTGAAGATGAAGATGCCATTCGTGAGATGGTCGTCATGACCCTAGAGATGGCAGGATTTGATAGTTTGCAGGCAGCAGATGTGTCAGAGGCGCACCAACAAGTGGTCGATCATCGTCCCGCACTGATTTTATTAGATTGGATGTTACCCGGTGATAAAAGTGGGATTGATTTTTGCCGTCTGCTAAAAAGCGATACGCTGCTTGCCGAGATACCAGTCATTATGTTGACCGCCAAAAGTGAAGAAGACAGTAAAGTACATGGTCTTGATGCAGGCGCTGATGATTATATGACCAAGCCATTTTCGACCCGTGAGCTTATCTCAAGAATCAAAGCGGTATTGCGACGTAGTAATGCGCTAAGCGGCGACAAACCTATCAATATAGGTAAGCTCACTTTAGATGCCAAAAGCCAGCGCTTTATGGTAGGTGATGATATTATCGAGATGGGTCCGACCGAGTATCGTTTGTTGGCATTTTTTATGAGCCATCCTGAGCGCGCTTATACTCGTGCCCAGCTGCTCGATCAAGTTTGGGGTGGTAATGTCTATATCGAAGATAGAACCATTGATGTTCATGTAAAGCGTCTGCGTACCTTATTACGCCCACATGAGTGCGATACCTTGATACAAACAGTACGGGGCACCGGTTATCGGTTTTCCAGCCGTATCGAAAAAGGGTAGACGCTATCAATATGAATATTACATAGTGTCGCCTTTTATCGGGAGCGGCTAATAGTAGAAAAATAATAAAAAATAACGGATAAATAAAAATGCCTATCCAAGATAATGAGCAAGGTGCCACAAATCAACTTAAAAAAATCAGAAGTGCCTTACGAGCATTGCGTGATGCTGTGATTTTGCTCAATGACGATGATGGACTTGAATGGTGGAACCAAGCGGCCCAGGATTTGTTATCATTGCAAACCTCAGACAAAGGCAGGTGCATTTTTGACTTTATCCAAGTACCTGAGTTTATTAAGTATTACCAAGAGGCGACGACGCTTAATGTCGATGCTAATGCCAATGCTAATACTAATACCGATATCGATGAAAGTGTGCATATCGTCTCGTGGCAAGACCCAAATCGGTATTTAAAGTGTGAGCTGACACCATTTGGCGATGAAAAACTACTGATTATTTATGATGTGACCCGCTTGCAGCATTTAGAAGCGATGCGCCGCGACTTTGTGGCAAATGTCTCGCATGAGCTGCGCACGCCACTGACAGTCCTGATGGGCTATCTGGAGAATTTCTCGGATCAGCCAGATATGCCTGCGCATTGGCGCCGCGGCTTTGAGCTGATGACCCAGCAGACAGCTCGTATGAATAGGGTGGTCAATGACTTATTGCTCCTGTCCCGCATCGAAATTGAAGAAACCCATGCGTTTAATGATATCGACATGACCAAGCTGCTCACAAATGTCTATGATGACGCGCAAGCATATAATCAGGAATACAAGCATACCATTCACTTACATATCGATACCTATGATGGTCTATATGGCTCAGAGATGTACCTAAATAGTGCCCTATCTAATCTGGTGATCAATGCCATCAAGTACACACCAAAAGGCGGCAACATCTCTATCAGTTGGACTAAGACTGCTGAGGGTTGCCGATTTGCGGTTGAAGACAATGGTATCGGTATCGCACCAAAGCATCTTAGCCGTTTGACCGAGCGTTTTTATCGCGTTGACAGTGGGCGTAGCCGAGCAACAGGCGGCACAGGACTTGGACTGGCGATTGTAAAACATGTGTTATATCAGCATGAAGCAAGCTTGCAAATCGAGTCGGTAGAGGGCGTAGGTTCAACATTTAGCGCGGTATTTCCAAACGATTATGTACGCTCTGCTACGATAAATTGATGCGTATAAATCCTAATCTTTTTGCAAAAGGGGATAGGGGTTTACCGCACTGCCATTGATGTAAATTCCATAATGAACATGCGGCGGCGTCCCTTTGGCATTGCCGCTGTCACCCACATAACCGATGATATCACCGGCATTGACCCAGTCATTGGGAGAGATATCAGCATAGTCTTCCAAATGCGCATAATAGTGACCAGCACCGCCAGGACCCACTATCATCACGACGCGACCGCCTAACGCATCTTCGCCTACCTTACTAACGATACCTTGGGTCGTCGCTTGTATCGGTGTACCTCGTGCGGCAAAGATATCAATACCTTCATGTGAGCGACCTTGGCTACGCGCAGCACCCCATGTATCCGTTAGATGCTGCTCTGGTAATGGTGAGGGCAGACTGTTTTCTATAGGTAGC
Source organism: Psychrobacter sp. (assembly GCF_041554015.1). Lineage (GTDB taxonomy): Bacteria > Pseudomonadota > Gammaproteobacteria > Pseudomonadales > Moraxellaceae > Psychrobacter. The sequence continues at coordinate 12,284 of NZ_JBFFMS010000023.1, forward strand.
TCTTGTTGTAATAAACTGAGCTGTTGCCATTTTGCCATCACAAATGACTGAGTTTGCTCACTGAGACTGGGCAAGAGCTTATCAAATACAAATAACAGTATCAACAATACCACTGCCTTAACGAGCACACTGAGTACACGGCGTAAAAAGTTTGGTTTTGACTTTTGATTCGGTGGACTATTATTGCCATCTATTTGCATTGAAATCTCTTTGAGTTTTTAAATAAATTTCAATAGATATTATATAAGTTAAGTTCTCTATTATTTGTATGCCATTGTTATCTCTGGCTTTTATCCCCATACATATAACGTTTATGCGTTTTTAAAATAACCATTACCTAAAATACCAATGTGACTATCTATTCTATTACTGCTATCCATTATTCTTGGTTGAACCTTTATGACAGACACTGCGCTGATTATCGATACCGAAACCGACCAAGGTCGTGATCCGCGCCCGATTCAAGTGGCGACGATTAATGTAGCGACAGGGTTTGAGTGGATGAAGTATTTTAATAGTGGTCGCTCGATATCGCCAGTTGTCATTAGAGTCCATGGTATAACCGATGAGGATGTTGCTGGGCTTGAGCGTTTTGATTTAGCAGCGTTTGAGGTGCCGCAATACTTGATTGGTCATAACGTCCGCTTTGATTGGCGGGTGATTGGTAGCCCCTCTGCTAAGCTAATTTGTACAGTGCGGCTAGCGCGCGTCGCGTTTCCGGAATGGAGCGCCTATGGTCAGTCCAAATGTATCGAGCAGTTATTAGGCAAGGGTGAGGCAAGCAAGATGACGATAGCCGCCCATGATGCGCTTGGCGATGCGCGTATGTGCTATCTGCTTTATCAGGCATGTTGTGAGCGCCTAGCAATTGCACCGACGGATTTTGCTACGGCCCATGCTATCGCCAATAAAGCCAATCCGGTGAGCAAAATGCCCTTTGGCAAACATAAAGGTGTGCCGATAAAAGACGTACCTATCAGCTATGTAAAATGGATGCTAGGTAATATCCATAATATGCAGCCGTCGCTGTATTCTGCTTTAACCAAACGTGTTAAAGCAGAGCAGGCAGCAAAAGATACACCAGAATAAATACCTCTATTGGTGCTTAGCTGGATCGAAAAAGACTGAATTTATGGCTGATTATTTATCCAATCAATCGCCATTTGCCAAAGCTGAGGTGCTTTTACATGGGTTCTGCTACTAAAATAGCGCATGTGACCGATGCTATTTAAGCCAAACTCTTTTGGTTCAAAAAAGCGTTTTTCGACTGGCATTTTGCTAAAAACGCGAATCATATCATCCATATTTGTGCTATTGGCAATCTCATCGTCGCTAAAACCGAGCCACAATGCTGGCATAGCAAGCTCATCATAAAAATGGGTATGAATACTTTTGTCAAAAGCGGTCTTGATATAGCCTGCGCCATTGCACCACTCGCGCCATTGACGAGCGACACCACGTGGTAGTGGCTCACCCATACCGATTTTATCTGATGGTGTGTAGCCTAACGTCAAGTTGGTGAGTGGAATAAAAGCATCCATAAAACCCATCGCTTTGAGTTTATAAGGCATGGTCATATTTTTGATACGACCTGATGAGCAGGCGACATTGAAGACTGACGCAATAGCCTTATAATTTGGCATCAAACCAATCAGCTGACCGCCAGCGCTATGACCAATCAAATGATAAGAGGCCTCGGCAAATTCGTCTTGTAAGGCATCAAGGGCGGCTGGCATATCATGGCGACCCCAACTGATTAAAGACGCATCGCTTTTAGCCAAAGCCGTTGAGAGTGACTCGCCGATACCTTCATTGTCAAAGGTTAGGACACCAAAACCGTTTTCTGCTAAATGAGTGGCAAAATTGTGATAAAACTGACGTTTGATACCCGTTGCTGGCGCTAGCATAATGGCTTTTGTGACAGGCGTTTTGGGACGGTAGACAGTGGCTGCCAATACTTGATTGCGATCGGTCAGGATGCTTAGTGAATAAGCCGCTGTTTGAATAATAGTAGGACTATGTTCCATGGTTAAACCTTAATAGAGGGTAGTCATTTTTATGGATGAGTGTGGTTAATAAAGACAAGGCGCAACTTTATAATCGGCTGCCAAAACGTCACCCCAAAAATGTAGTAATTGCGTAGTAGCAAATGGTTGTGACCGCGTGATAGCATCGCTTATGTTAAGATAAATGCTGGCGGGCAAGGCGTTCAATTGTGACTTTCAAGTTCTATGCTATTTATCTTGGGCGATGTTATCCATTAGGGTTTTAACGAGTATTTAATAAAATTAATTGATATGAAAAATAGGCAAATTAAGGAAGCTATATGCAAATGAAAATTAACAACGACACGTATGAAGTGATTACCAGTCAAGACATCACCAATATTGAAAAAGCTGTAGATAAATCAGCGTTGACCATGCCGCTAGTAGCAGTGTATTGCGGGTCGCGTTTGGGTAATGATGTTGTATATGAGCAAGCGGCGCGTGAGCTTGGTATAGCGCTTGCCGACAATGGCATGGGTTTGGTATATGGCGGCGCAAGTATCGGGCTGATGGGCGCTGTGGCAGATGAGGTGATTCGAGGCGGCGCAGAAGCCGTCGGTGTGATTCCAACTTTTATGCTCAAGCACGAGATTGCCCATGAGCAGCTGACCCGCCTGCATCTGACCGATACCATGCATACTCGCAAAACGGTAATGGCAGAATATGCCGATGCCTTTATTACCTTACCGGGCGGGCTTGGAACGCTTGAGGAAATTATGGAAATCGCTACATGGCGTCAGCTCTATCAACATGAAAAGCCGATGATTATTTTAAATATCAATGGTTTTTATGATTGTATGATTGAGCATTTAAAATACACAGCTGACCAAGGCTTTATGAAGCAAGAAGATCTTGAGCGCTTGGTCGTATGTAACACCATTGGTGAAGCGATAGAGTTACTAAAAACAGTGGTAACCATAGAAGGTGCGGTCGATACCGAAAAAATGGCCGGTAATTAAGAGAGCTGAGTACTAAGATACTGTCGTTACATAAAAAAGGAGAGCAGGGCTAATCGTTAGCCCTGCTCTCTTTTTTTTATTCATTTATTGTAGCGTGCTTTTATTACTCAGTAGCGTTTGAGTCATCCGCTGCATTTGTATCCTCTACGCCAATACCACGATTGACATCAGCCATGGCTAATGGAAAGCCTCGCTGTTCAGCAAGTATGCGCGCGACTTTATCAATTGCCCTGCTATTGTGTTTTGTCAGATACGCCCATTCATGCGCATAACGCTGACTATTTTCTGGCATATTACTATCAATTAAACTAAGCTCAGTCAACTCATCAACGATTTGATCGGCTGCAATCAAGGTCGAGGATGCTTTGACGTTTTCCGCACGCGCATAACGAATATTAGAATATAAACTTACGTCAGCTACGCGTAACGTGTCATCCTCACCGGGGATTTGTTGCCCACCATATAGTGCGTTGCCAACCGTACGCGCGCTATGGAAGGTCGGCACAAACTCAGCCACATAATCAATCGCTTGCTGGCTACGCGCTTGTAGCGGTGCCTTGTCCCAGCCGTCCTCGATATAGTGCACGTATTGCGGCGGCAATGTTGGTTGGGCGCTGTCTTTGCTGGAGGCGACCAAACCGTCATCGAATAAGGTAATAAATTTACTCATGCCATGTATTTGAAAATAACCACCGGGGTAGGGCGTAAGCTGCGCCATGCCTTCTGGTGTGCCGCGATCACCGTAAACGATAATCTCTGGGATCTGTCCGCCGGTATCATCCCAGTGGGTAATATAAGAGGATTTAAACTCGACCATACGCGTGACTTTTACCCCGACCATATCATCGATGACGCCAGTACGAAAACCGCAAGCGTTGATTAAATAATCCACTTCGATAGATTCAGTTTCAGAGCTGGCCGCTTGCTGATAATCTATACGCCATTTGGTCACATGATGGTCAGCATTTGAGCAGTTTTCACAATCGACAGGCATGACCTGCTTTACTTGCGTATCAGTAAAGACATGTGCGTGCTCATAACCTTCTAAAGCCAATTGCGCCGATGCTGCCAAGCGAAAGATATTCCAGCCATATTCTTGTACGACAATCAGCGGAAACTTGACTTTATTTAAATCCAAATACTTGGCGACCGGTATCATCCATTCATCGACCGACCGCGGTACCGTGACTTGCTCACGCTCAGATAGGGCAATGAGTTGCTCATGGCTGTAGAGCTGATAGTAGTTTTCAGGTTCGCCAAGTACCTTATTATTGGCGTCTTCGGCGATAAGCTTACGATAGGCATCGGTCAAGATATCAAGCCGCGGTAGTAAATCTTCTGGCAAGCCTTCGTCTCGAGTCGGCACAGCAAATACCGTTGGGCGCACATCGATGGTATAAGGATAAAGGCGCAATATATCGATACATTGCTTGAGCAGAGCAACACAATCTTCATCAGGGATTTCGCGATATAGATTGCCGCCCGCATGCAAATGACACATCGGTGGACCATCAATCAGCGATTTGTTTTTTTCAAATACATAAGTTTCAAGCCCTAATGCTGCGAGGCGAATTGCAATGGTTGCCCCAGCTGTACCGCCACCAAGAATACCGACGCGTTTGGCAGAGTGCGCTTGGTTTTTCGCCGGATTTTTCATAAAAGAATGAGTCATTGTCGTTGTTGTATCCTTAATAGCAGAAATCGCATAGGCATCAAGTGTCGCTTGAGATGGAAATTATTATAGTTATAAGATGGTTGATAGTACTCGATTAACGGATAGCCATCGATTATGAGCATTGATATGTGTGCAGAGGTCATTAACTTCAATACTGATAACAGCCCGCGAGCGTCATATTTACTATTATTTAGCCATGCTTAATCGTTATAGGGCTATTGTATGAAAAACTACAAGGCGGTAAGAAGGTAAATTGGTAAATAGATGCATGATTTTTGTCAACGAATAGCGTTAAATATCCGCAGCTTTAAAGGAGAATCTCCTCTAATTTGTAATATTTATGCCCTTTTGTAAATTTATATAAGGATAAGAATAACCGCTATAAGTCCTATGCTATATTTGAAAACTGGATATTGGCTTTATTTAACTAAGGCTGAAATCCTAAAGCAGTAACAACGATTTGATAAAAATTAACTAACTATGATGACAATGACAACGAAAATAACAAGGACGTTATTATGAAATACATTTTAGTTTTATCTGCGCTTGGTGGCGTATTGGCGCTTAGTGGTTGTTCAACGTTAAATAATATGGTCGGAAATGACGACTCTGGTATGCATGACGTGCAAGCTACCAATAAAAATACGGCGCCTGTCATCAGTAAAAATGGCATGTTGGTTGATGCGAGTAACCATATGACCTTATATACCTTTGACAAAGATTCGATGAATAAATCAGAGTGCGGTAGTGCCTGTCTGCTTGTTTGGCCAGCATTTATGGCACCCAGTAATGCCAAGGCCTCAGGGCAGTTTGCTGCTTTTCAGCGGGAAGATGGTAAGTATCAGTGGGCAATGAATGGCAAACCACTATATTTCTATGCTAATGATACCAAGGTTGGTGATAAGGATGGCGACAATAAGCTTGGCGTTTGGCATATTGTCAAAACCAAATAACGCCTAGATATGGTTTTTAGTTTTGCAGTAAAAAGCAGCCGTTAAGTGGCTGCTTTTTATTGCAATGTTTTTGAGTGAGGATTTATTGGAAGATAACTAAATGCTGGTACTGATACTAGTACGGGTTCTGAGTCGCCTTTTTTATTTCTGCTTATTTCTGCTTATTTCTGCTTATTTCTTCTTGTTTTTGGTAGCGGCTTTGTTCTCAATCAGCTCACCGTCGATTTGAATCGGTACTTCGGTTGTGATGCCACTTGCAAAAGCTGTCATACCATAAGCGGTACGGTCGATAATACCGGTAGCGCGAAAGCCAACAACCGGCTCTTTGGTTAGCGGACTATTGGCAATTTTGTTCAAAGTCACGTCCAAGGTTAGTGGTTTGGTTTTACCTAGCATCGTAAAGTCACCGGTGACGGTCGCTTGTTGTGGGTTTTTAAAGGTGACGTTGGTAGATTTAAAGGTCATGGTTGGATATTTGGCGACATTAAAGAACTCATCCTTTTTTAAATGAGCATCTCGCGCCTCCCAATAAGTATCGATGCTATCGGTTGCGATAGTGAAATTCATATTGGCTTTGTTGGGCGCTTTGATATCATAATTGACGACACCTTTGACATCATTGAAATGACCCATGGTGGTCGAAAACCCCAAATGATTGACCGAAAATCCGACACGGGTATGGGAATCATCTAGTTGCCATTGGGTTGGCAGCGCTGCACTGGCCAGCGTCGATATGGCAATGGCTGAGCCAAACACAGCAGCTTTTATACTGGTTTTCGTTATGGTATTTTTCATTATATTATCCTTATTAAATGTTAGTATTTTAGACAAACTGATGAAACATCCAGTATTTGTAATCAGGCAGTATTATTAAATAAATCTAAAAGATTTACGATTGTTGAGTTTATTATCTAACGAATTATTATAGGTAGTTTGCCTCTTAGGCTCAATGCTCACAGTGTTCGTGCAACAAATTTATCCTAATAACGCTCATAACTGTGGCTTGCATCAAACCCTAAAAACCGGTAAAATCGCGGTTTGATTTTCCCGCTGGGGAAAGGCTAAGTGAGCAGAGGAATGGTGTTGGGTGCTGGAATAAGCCAGTGATGCAGCTGCCATACTTATCAATGTCCTTAGTGCCTCAGTTACGTATGTCACTGCTTGGTTGATTACTTAATCATATTGTCAATCAAAAGCGCTATACATACATCGGACCTAGAGAGTTTATTATGCGTAAAGATATCCATCCTAATTACCAAGAAGTTTTGTTCCATGACACCAACGCTGACGTGTTTTTCTTAACTCGTTCAACCGTTAAAACCAAAGCCACTCGTGAATACGAAGGCACAGAATATCCATACTACCCACTTGATATCTCAAGTGCGTCGCATCCATTCTATACTGGTGAGCAACGTAAAACTTCTACTGAAGGTCGTGTTGCAAGCTTCAACAAACGCTTTGGTGCTTTTGGTGGCCGTAAGAAAGCTGCTGATACTGGCGCTGCAGAATAATTCACACATATTGCGTGATATTGTTTTGAGCATGTGTTTTTTAGCATGCACAGTGATAGTGTTAAGAATAAGAAAACCGCTGACTATTCAGCGGTTTTTTTGTTTAAATTTTTAGAAGTAAGTGCGTAAAGGTGTTAGTCAGTCAATTTAGCATCGGCAGGATTTAGTAGCTGTATAATCAGCTCTGACAACTGCTGGGCCCAATAGCCATACATGAGGCTGCTAGGATGAAAGCCGTCACTGGCAAACATCACCCTGATATCGATGGGCGTACCGTTCGAATGCTCTGCTATCATACGAGCAAAGTCGGTTGCCATATAGGTGACACTATCATGAGCGGCGCAAACTTGCTGTAATGTCTTATCAAGGATAGAGGCTTTAGCACCGACAAAGTTATTTAGCGGGGTAGGGATCGCAGGCATTTGTGCCATCGGCGGTAGGCTTAAAAAAACCAACTCGCGTACGCCAAATTTGCGCTTAGCAATAGCAATGATATTCTCAATTTGCTGTTGCCATTTATCGACAGAAACTTTAGATGTAGTGTCGTTAACGCCAACACTCAGCACCATCACATCAACAGGCTGGCTTGGCGCAGGTAGCACATAAAGCCGTCGCAAGATATCAAAGCTGGTATGCCCCGTTGTCGCTTGCAAGGACCAGTTCAATATATCAAACTGGTTTTTAATAGCAGACTGCTGCGTCAAAATAGGAATCAAATGACCGACAAGTGCCTCTTGCTGCGTCTCACTACCGACGCCCGCCGCCGCCGAATCGCCGACGACCATAAGATTTAATGTCCGCTTGCGCCCATCTTTTAGCGATTCGGTCGTGTCGTTTAATCGGACTTGCCCGTGCCTTTCACCATTTGGCTCAGGTAAACGGACTGTATCACGCTTGATTTTGTGACCTTGATAAAGATAAACAGGGGCAAGCAGTACATCTCTTGCCACCGAGGCGATTTTATTGCTATTTATCATATTGTTACCATCCTGCACGTTCCCGAATAGTGGTGAGATTGTCTTCAATTAATAATTTGCCATCGACATAAACCTCACGCAGTAAGTTGTTTGCATCTGTAGATAGATCTTCAGCTTTGATGGTTTTTAGCTGTCCATTGCTATTTTTAATCAAAGCCAAACGTCCTTTCTTTGAGCGTTTTGAGCGGCTGGTAATCGGGTCTTTATAAATGTCTTTCCATATGCCGTCGATAGAGATAGCACTGGCTTTCATCGCCCAACTCATGGTGTCTCGGTTGACTTGCTGTAGTAGGCCGCCGCCCATACCAAAGGTCACATTGTCAGCACTAAAACCTGCTTTCATGATTACATCAATAATCTTACTTAAGCTTTGCGGGCTTATACCATCCCCTTGGATAACCCGTACGTAATCAGGCAGCACTTTATAGCCTTTACTATTAATGGTCGTGCCAAATTTTACTGCCAAGCGCTCTAACGCTTCACGAACCACTTTGGCAGGCTCACCACTGTCTGGTCGGATGACTAAGGTACCGCCCATATTTTTGACATCGTCTTTTAGGCTACCGCCCCAAATATTATCAATGGCGTTCCATAAGTCATAACTGTCAGAGACCACGGAAAAGCTTTTACCAGCGCCGCCAAACTGCTCAATCATATTGGCAAAAGCAGCGGTTTCACCCTCACGACTCCAAGCGGTCATGGTGCTATGTTCAGCGGCAGGGATAGAAAAGGCGGGCATGTCTTTATCCATTTGATACCAGCGGCTGGCAGCTACCAGCGCCGTCATCGAATCGGTACCAGCAAAGTTGACCAAATGCGCAAGACTACCAAGGGCGACTGATTCTTGACTCGACGCGCCGCGCGCACCAAAATCATGCAAGCGAAAAGTGAGTGATTCGGTATTGTCTGCTGATTTGTCCAACGCTTGACGTATGATGCCTTTGCAATAATGCGAGATACTAGCGACGGTCGAGGGATACCAGATGGCACGCAGTAGCGCCGTTTCGATATAGCTTGGCAGCCAATAAAACTCAGGATCGGTATTGATAACTTGGCAGATGACATTAGAGACGGGCACGATGCTACCTTCAGGTATGGCTTCGATATGTAATGGTAAATAACCGCCATGTTTATCAACCAAGCGCTCCCAGCCAGCACGGTTAAAGGTCAAACCATGTGCGTGAATGACCATTTCAGCTTCGTCAATATCTTGATGAGTGATCGGCGTACTGAGGTATTCCTTAATAAAGGCTTGCAAGCCAAAGAAAACCACGTCGTAGTCGCCTTTACGCGCCTCAATATAGCTTGACAGGTATTCACTACCTTTTGGATATTGTACCCAATGTGAGGTTTTGTAGCTGTCGCTATTTAGGATTAGATTGTTTAAATTACTGGTATACATCACAGAACTCCTCTGCTTTGAGATGCCGCAGCTGCGCTGATAAAAGAGCAGCGGCGGCGGTTAGCCCTTGCTGTCTATCAGCTTGGGCGTGGTAAATGATAAATACAAGACGATAAAATCCTACAAACCAACCATTTTGGTGATAATCGCATAATGGTCTTCAAACATCATGGTCGCATCAAGCTCAGCCAGCGGTAGCCAAAATGCCGTGGCTGCATCGTCGCCGCCCTTGACCTTTGGCAAGCCTTTTGGGTCATTTTTAAGCTGAAAATAAAAGGCTTGGGTAATCGTACGACCACGTGCTGAGCGATACGGGTCGTCAAAGGTATGCTGACTGTGACAAGAACCGCGCAATACGGGCTCAGGGACTTTTAGGCGAGTCTCCTCACGTAGCTCACGGATACAGGCATCAAATAAGGTCTCTTTGGGGTTTAAAAAGCCACCCGGTAATGCCCATAGCCCGCGACCTGGCATGCTGCGGCGCTCAACCAATAGAATATGCCCTGACTGGACAATTAGGGCATCTGCTGTCATAAAGGTTGGTGGGTAAGGCGCTGATTCCCATTGTCTTTTATATTTATCAATAAAATCTGCTTCTTCGTGTAGATTTCGATATTCATCCGTCTTTTTGAAATCATTCAGCACCTTGCGCGTTGACTCAGGTGTGCGTTCAGGGGTCGGGGTTGCGCCCATTAAATAGCTATCACGAATCGGGGTGGCGGATAGGTTATGATAGTTCGGTACTGAGACGGATGCCCAGTTGGGGAATAGCGATAAATAATAGGAGGAGCTGTCTTTGGAGTGACCAATCAAACCGATATCCGCTTGCAAATCACCGGTGACGGACTTTACGCCGGCTTGTACATACTGTAGCCAACGCGTGTCGTTGTAGAGCGCATCATCTAAACCGACGCAGTGAATACGGGCGGCTTCTGCTGCTGAATAGGCACCCTTAATCATCGCCGCGCGCTCAGCAACGCTAAAGGGATTGCGTAAGCTGCGCGGTAGATTGGCAGAACCGATTAGCATGATGACATTATCAGCGCGTTTTAACGCCTCATCAATGACTGCTTTATGACCACAATGAAAGGGCTGAAAACGCCCGATAAACACCAAATAGCGATAGTGTGTATTCTCTAAAATCTGCTCTGCTGCTTCACTCATAAACGCCCAGCTCCTACCGTCCTGCTATCAGTTATAATAGTGAGTTCTCAATGATTGATTGTTAGTTCACTGTCAATTTAAAATGATGGAAAGACGCCAATACTGACACAGGGCATAACTGGCTGGCAAGTGTAAAGATGTTTAGCGGTGTATCTGTAGATCTAAGCCACTAAAGATCTAAGCCATTAAGTACATAAGCCACCAAAGGCAAATATATAGAATCAGTCACTATGCTTGTCAATCCACGCTGCAACCGTTGGCCAAATCTCTTCGGCAGCATGGCGGCTATTTAAAATGCGGCTGTGCGTATAATCGTCCAAATCCCCATGACTAAGCGAGTATTCCCGAAAGACATTTACAGGATTTTTAAAGTCATTGAACAGGGCGCGACAACCCAAAGTGGGAGAGATAAACATATCGCCTTTTGCGCTAATGGCATAAATAGGTACAGTAATCTTTGGCATATGCTGTCGATAGTCTAACGATGCGTCATCAGTAGCGCCTGTATCCATGCTGGCTGTATCAAACATATGTTGCTTAAGAAAACTGCTATGAAAGTTTTTTTGTAAATTCCAGTCGTACCACTGCTTCATTGTATCGTAGCTTTCATTGACGGGACCGAGTTTTAATCTTTGCGCGGGAATATAGCCTGATAAGCGATTGAGATACTTGGCGATAAATATCTTGAGATGATTCATAGGGTGTAAGGCGGCGCTATAAGCTTGGCAGGCAAACATACTGGCGCTGTTTATCTTATCGATATAGTCTGGGTTCTGAATCAAAAACATGGTTAAGCCAATACCGCCGCCGCTATGGGTAACGCAGTGGAGATTATTGAGTTTTAATTCCTCAAAAAGATAGCGAAAAGTTGCTTTGTAATCATAGGTTGCCACCGTTTCAAAATTAAACTTATCTTTTGGTGTTGAGCTTGCCCCATGACCACGCCACTCCATGATATAACAGTGATGACCAAACCCAGCCAAGTATTCGGCAATTCTTATGCAGGTTTTTTTGTCTGAAAAGGTTCCATGGGTTAAGAATATATTTTGGGATTTATGAGTAGAGCTATCAGATAAATGATGCTGTTTTTTATCAAAGATATGCCAAATCGCGATTTGCACGTCATCTTTGGTGTTCACAAACTTGAAGTTTTCAGTCAACATATAGCGCTCTCTTAATACTTAGGTTTTCTGATCAAATTTCTTTAGTTACTCTTATTTTCTTGTAATAGCTTTTAACTACACTGAATGCATCATAGACTTGATAAGTCAGCTTACTGTCTTTATATACAATGAAGATACGGTCAGCTCACTATAAGTGAGTATCATGAAAGATAGCTACTGTTCATTGGCACCTGTACAGTCGGAATCGTCGACTAAGTGCGCTATAATGAGTGGTATAAATAGACAGCTGTCATGGTCAAAGCAACAAAACGATAAGTCATGGTGGTTGCTAACACATATTCCTTTGCATTGACGACACAAGAGGCGGCGACATAGTACGCGTGTGTCATAACACAGATAGGACGCATTATGAGTGAACATAACCGAGCGGATACTCAAGTAGACCCAGCTGCCGATTACGAGTCAGCGCTTGATACCGAGCAAACCGAAGCCAAAAGTAATATTACCATCACGGAAGCAGCACAAGGTTACTTAGCGGATTTGCTAGCGAAGCAAGATACCGATGGTATTGGTGTGCGCATTTTTGTTGAACATCCGGGTACACCGCGTGCTGAGTGCTGCATGGCTTACAATCAGCCGGGGGAAGAAGATAGTGCTGACCTAAAATTCAGCTACGATAATTTTTCTGCTTTTATTGAAGCGGCGTCAGTACCTTATTTAGAAGATGCGGTCATTGATTATAATAAAGACCGTTTTGGTGGTCAGCTGACCTTCCGTGCACCAAACTCTAAAGTACCAAAAGTCGGCGCTGATGCCAGTGTCGAAGAGCGTATCAACTATGTGTTGCAGTCTGAGATTAACCCAAGCCTAGCGGCGCATGGTGGTGATGTGCAGCTGCTAGAATTGATTGATGAAGAAGGCGTTGGTTTGACTGCAGTATTAAAGTTCGGCGGCGGCTGTCAAGGCTGTTCAGCGGTTGATATGACCTTGCGTCAAGGCGTTGAAGTACAGCTAAAACAGCAAATCCCAGAACTTACGCAAGTAATTGATGAGACCGATCATACCCGTACTGAAAACGCCTATTATAAATAAGAATGCTTTGATTAATAAAAGCTAATCGGTAGTTATAAGTACGAATAGAATGCTTGTTTTTATTACTTATGAATTTTCGTCATTAAGCGATAAATAATTTGCTATTCTTTTCATAAAGAAGTTGAGTTATGATTAACTCAGCTTTTTTTATGCCTATCGTTTAACGATGGCTATTTTAAACATCAAATTTTTTGATAGCGAATAAATATATAGGAGCGCAATATGAGTGATGGACAACCAGCTAAGCAAAATAATCAACGCCTTGAAACCTTGGCGATTCATGCCGGATATATTGTAGAGCCGACCACCAAAGCGGTCGCTGTGCCTATTTATCATACCAGCTCATATGCCTTTGATAATACCCAGCATGGGGCAGACTTATTTGATTTAAAAGTCGCGGGCAACATTTATACTCGTATCATGAACCCGACCAATGCCGTACTAGAAGAGCGCGTTGCTGCGCTTGAGGGTGGTATCGGTGCGCTTGCGGTAGCTTCTGGTATGGCTGCCATTACTTACGCGATTCAAACCATTTGTGAAGCGGGCGATAATATTGTTGCGGTATCGACTTTATATGGTGGTACTTATAATTTATTCGCTCATGCATTGCCGCGTCAAGGTATCGAAGTGCGCTTTTTCGATCATAAAAACCCGGAAGCGATTCGTGATTTAATCGATGATAAGACCAAGATGGTCTTTGCAGAAAGCATTGGCAATCCACTGGGCAATATCATTGATATTCAAGCTCTCAGCGACATCGCCCATGAATATGGCGTACCAGTGGTAATTGATAGCACGGTTGCGACACCTGCGCTATGTCGTCCGTTTGAGTTTGGTGCGGATATCGTCATTCATTCATTAACTAAGTACATGAGCGGTACGGGTACTTCGATTGGCGGCGCCATTGTCGATAGTGGTACTTTCCCTTGGGGCGATTACCCTGAGCGTTTCCCACTATTAAACACCCCAGATGAAAGTTATCATGGCGTAAACTTTGTTAAAGACGTTGGCGCAGCAGCGTTTATCGCCCGTGCTCGCGTGGCACCGCTGCGTAATACTGGAGCAGCACTTAGCCCGCTCAATGCCTTTAGTATTTTACAAGGTTTGCAGACACTGGGTTTACGTATGGAGCGTCATGTCCAAAACGCGCAAGCGGTTGCAGAGTATCTACGTGATCATGATAAAGTCGCGTGGGTAAAATATGCTGGACTGCCAGATCATCCTGAGCATGAACTTGCTAAGAAGTATATGAAAGGCACGCCATCCGCTATTTTGACTTTTGGGGTGAAAGGTGGACTTGAAGCAGGGGCACGCTTTATTGATGCCTTGCAGCTGATTACGCGCTTAGTCAATATCGGCGATGCCAAATCACTCGCTTGTCACCCAGCAACCACCACCCATCGCCAGCTTAATGAACAAGAGCTTGAAAAGGCAGGCGTCAGCATTGATATGGTACGTTTATCGATTGGTATTGAGCATATTGAAGATATCAAAGCCGATTTGGCGCAAGCATTGGCTGCGGCCTAATTAAATAGCGTATAAAACAAAAAGCCCATATCAGATCGATATGGGCTTTTTTATTCTCTAAGAGGATGCTCTAAGCTATCTAAATACTGCTAAGTATTAGGCTTAATTTTTTAAGCCGCCAGTACACGCTTGGCAATATCTCGATAATCTTGTGGGGCTAAACGTGGACCGAGCTGTTGAATCACTTGCGCGGCAACTGCGCTGGCAAGATGACCACACTCTGGTAAGCTATATTGCTGCGATAAAGCATATAGAAATGCACCCGCATAGTTATCACCGGCACCATTGGTATCGATAACATGATCGACTGCTGGCGTAGGGATATCATAAATCTCAATGTCGGACTTATCATGTGGCTGATATGCAATCACCGCACCATTTGCACCATCAGTGACCACTGCAATTTGACAATACTCAAGTAGTGCCTGCGCTGCTGACTTATGATCTTTTTCATCCGTGAATAAGCGCGCCTCTTCACTATTGCAAAATATTACCGCAACCTTGTTGCCAAGCATATTAAGTAAACCGTCTTTGGCAAACTTTACCACCGCTGGATCAGCAAAGCTGACAGCAATCTTGGCACCATTGACACCCGCTTGCTGACGCAATTGATCCATCGCTGGCTGAATACCGGCAGACATCGCAAGGTAGCCTTCTAAATACAACCACTCAGCTTGAGTTAACGCCTCAAAGTCAACGTTATCAGCAGTGATATCACTTGAAGTACCTAGGAACGTCTGCATGGTACGCTCGCCATCTTCAGTCACTGCCACCACACATGAGCCGGTTACGCCGCCTGCATGGATAGACTGAGGTGAGGTAGCGACGCCTGCTTCATGTAAATCTTTTAAATAAAACTCACCTTGCTTGTCATCGCCTACGCGGCAGGCATAAAAAGGTTTGCCGCCCAAACTTGAAAACGTGTACATGGCATTAGCAGCTGAACCGCCACCCGCTTGTTTTGATGGCTCGATTTCTGCAAGCTTAAAATACGCCAATAATTGCTGTTGCTCATCAATACCTGCCAGCGTCATATTGCCTTTTGTCAGCTCAGTTTCTTCTAATGCGGCATCTGATAACAGATATTCGTGGTCAACCAAGGCATTACCTATCGCCATCACATCGTACATTGCTTATCTCTCCTCAAAGAATCTATAACTGCTTCTGTTTGGTTATAATGTCTAAAAACTATTGTGCTTGGAGCTCAAGTAAGCGCTGATAAAGCGCATTCTTTTTGACACCAGTAATATCAGCGCCTAGGGCAGCGGCTTTTTTCACCGATAAATCCTCTAGCAGCCGTTGCAGCAATTTATCATGAATACTGATGTCATCATCGTCTTGAGCAACATTGGCACCGGCGACCACCACCACGATTTCACCGCGCTGCTGGTTGTCATCGGCTTTAACAAATTCAACCAAAGCGCCAAGGGTGGTTTTATCAACAGTCTCAAAGGTTTTGGTCAATTCACGGCAAAACGTTACTTCGCGCTCAGCGCCAAATACCGCCGCCATATCTTCTAAGCTGGCAATAATACGATGCGGCGCCTCATAAAATATTAAAGTTTCAGTACGAGAGTGTAGTGCTGCGAGTTGTTTTTGACGACCGTGGGTTTTTGCTGGTAAAAAACCGATAAAGCTAAAACGATCTGAGGGCAGTCCTGCAACCGATAGTGCGGCAATAGCAGCAGAGGCACCAATAATAGGGGAGACGCGAACGCCAGCGGCATGTGCTGCTTGTACCAATTGATAGCCTGGATCACTAATCAGCGGCGTGCCAGCATCGCTAATCAAAGCAACAGAATGACCTTGCTCAATCATCTCAATAATTTTGGGCGTTTGAATAGCGCTATTGTGTTCATGATATGCCCACAGCTTATTGTGCCCTTTTTGCTTAACGGCTGTATCAGAATCGCTGTCGGCATTATTTTTATTATTATGTACCGCGCTTTCTTTATTATCGTCAGCTTTACTGCCGCTGGTAGCACTGTCCTTAGTGTGGATACCAAAGTGTGACAACAGCTTACCTGAGGTTCGCGTATCTTCACAGGCAATGATGGCAACTTGCTTTAAGACATCAATCGCGTGCGGTGTCATGTCACTAAGATTGCCAATCGGCGTGGCAACGATATATAGACAAGCTGGCATCGCGGTAGGGCTAGACATTAAAACCTCGGGTTATTAAGATAATATAAAAGAATATAGCGCGCTGACTGATAAAACTGGCTAACAACATTCAACATTAAAGGCAAAACTGCCTTATCAAATAATGCTTAAAAAACTGTAACCAGCGTCGGCACGCGAAAGTGGTTAGTTTAGCATGATGTGCTATGATAATTCTGAAATGTTGAGCAGACTGATAGACGTCATGGCAAATGATAAACCTTTAATGCTAACCTCCCCAAAGCAGCGCCAAGGTAGCCGATTTGAGCAGCAGGCGTGTGAGTTTTTGCAAAGACAAGGGCTGATTTTGATTGCCCAAAACTGGCAGCAGCCCAAAGTTGGTGAGCTTGATTTGGTGATGATAGAAAAGGGACAAGCATGGTCGACACTGGTCTTTGTGGAAGTGCGGCAAAGACAGCGCTCACACTTTGGTGATGCAGCGCTTAGCATCACAGCTGGTAAGCAGCGTAAAATCATCAAAGCAGCACGTTACTTTTTGCAGCAAAATCAAAAATACAGTGATTATGAATGCCGGTTTGATGTGATTGCTTATGATACTGCGAATAATAATAGTAAAGACAAAACAGGTATCGCGTTGGACAATCAACCAAATCAAGGGTTAGACGTCAGTCAGCCCGAATGGCTGCAAGGTGCTTTTATCGCATCAGCTTGGTGAAAAAACTTATTTATGAGGTATTTAGGCATGAACATTTTATACTGTCCAAGCCGAGTGAAAGCCAAGTCAAAGCCGAATAAGGGCAGCGATCGTTACCAAAAACCTAACGGTAAGCCGTGAAAATTCAGTAAAGTAGAGGCATTAAAAGAATTTTATGGCATCAAGTCTTGGTCGTATTTGTTAAAATTAGAACCATATACTACTGCTTTATTTATTATGACGACTCATGTATTAAGAGGTAACTCATGACACAGATGCATCTGCGCACCGCTATCTTTGGCGCACCGCGCCGTAATGTGATAGGCATTATCTTAATGTCGAGCCTGATCGCAACGGGCTGTACCACCAACTATTTGACCAATAGTACAGAAGGTACCTATGGCGTGCCCGTGACTGAGCGCACTATTCCGCAGCGTCTGCTTGATCGTAGTATCGAGCATACTGTCAAAATTAACGTTTATGGTTTGCAAGAGAATCTACAGCAGACCAGTCGTATGAGTATTGATAGCTTTAATAGCACCGTATTGTTGACGGGTGAAGTGCCAACTGAGGCAATCAAGGCGGAAATTAGCAAAGTAGTGGGCTCTATGCCAGACGTTCGTCAAGTATATAATGAGCTGACGGTTGGTGCCTCAAAAGGCTATAGCCAAACAGTCCATGACGGTTATATCACCTCAAAGCTAATGGCAAAGACAGCCGCGGCTAACGGGGTGAAAGCGTCACAAATTAGAGCAGTGACCAATAGTGGCGTGGTTTATATCATGGGCCGCATGACGCCGACGCAGCAAAGTCACCTGATTGATATTGCCAATAGTACGGTTGGTGTTACAGAGTTGGTACTATTGACTACTGTCGTTGATGATAGAGGCGTAAAGCTGGGTAATGATGACATCATGTATGAGTCTAATGTGGCAAATTCAGCCAACCCGACTAGAGTAGCAGTCGTGAGTAATAGAGCCGCATCTAATGCTGTTGGTTCTGCCGGAGCAAATGCGACTATCAGTGATAACATCAGTGCCACACCTATTATAGTGACAGAAGATGGTTCCCCAGTTACTGAGCCTACATCAAGCTCTTATATTGACTTATATCAAAATCCATAGATTGCTATGGATTGAGTAAGTGATTAATTGATGATAACTCTTATACTAAAACTCTTATGCTCGCTTGGTTTAGAGTAGCGCAAACCCTACTCACAAGAACACTCAATACCCATAACAGTAGCAGCACGATAAACCCCCTGTTATTGCGTAAAATATAGTCAGTCAAAAAATGCTAATCGTAATTAATACAGTTGATACAGTACAGGTAAGATTATAAATTATTAACCTCGAATTGACTGATATATGACAGGGATACCGCTATGAAGGCTTTACATGATGACATCCAGCAACCTAAAGTAGGTGTGCCTAAACTCGTACGTGTGGGGGTTACTGCGGCATTGGCAGTGGGCGGTATTGCGCTAGCGACGCAGCAAGCACAAGCATTATCAGCACTTGCTATTGTTAACGGTATTACGTCAAATGGCGGTGTTGGGGTAAGTAAAGACATTCTATATGGTGATGAGCCATTACAGGATTTGGATATTTATTATCCAAAACCTTTAGCACAGGCTATGAAAAAAAACACTCCTATCAAACAAGAGTATCCGATGGTGGTGTTTGTCCATGGCGGCTCTTGGGAGAGTGGTAATAAAGATGAATATGCCTTTGTCGGACAAA
This sequence comes from Psychrobacter sp., assembly GCF_041554015.1. Classification (GTDB taxonomy): domain Bacteria; phylum Pseudomonadota; class Gammaproteobacteria; order Pseudomonadales; family Moraxellaceae; genus Psychrobacter. Next base: position 31,270 of record NZ_JBFFMS010000023.1, read on the forward strand.
GCTTGGCGCAAGCAGGTTATGTGACGGCGGTGATTAATTATCGCAAAGCTCCTGAGCATGTCTATCCTGATTATGTTGAAGACACGGCGCAAGCGATTGCGTGGAGTTATAAAAATGCTGCGCGATTTTATGCTGACCCTGAGCGTCTAGCCGTCATTGGTCATTCCGCTGGCGCATTTAACGCGGTTGCTGCTATCGCCAATGAGGATTTTTTAAAGCCTTATGGCGTCAAGCCAACAGATATCAGGGCCGTGATTGGTATTGCCGGTCCCTATAGCTATGACTTTCGTAAATTTAGTAGCGCCACCGCCTTTGCAGCTGACGCGACGCCTGATAAGGTAATGCCAGATCGTCAGATCAAAGGCGCACAGCCGCCATATCTATTATTGACTGCTGAAAAAGATACCGTCGTCTATGCGACCAATACCCTCAAAATGACACAGGCATTAAAAGCAGCGGGCGCGACCGTGCAGACAAGCGAGATTGCCGGTGCCAGTCATGCCAGCAGTATCGGCGCGATGGCCCCACCTCTACGCTGGGTTAATGATGTACGCGCACAAGTATTACGTTATTTGGATAAAACCCTTAACTAAAACTCAGGGTTAAACCAGCAGGCTCGATATAGATATTGGCTTTATCTTAGGGTAATTATAGTTAAGCACCAGTTACGCATCAGTTACGCACCGTTATGTAAGACAGTGCTGTAAGATAGTCCAACTCTTGTTATAATGTCGTCACTTTATCTCTATATTTAAAACCTTAAGGCAGAATATTCTATGAGCATGAACGCTGACGATTTGATTGCATTTTTACAAACGCATTTCCCTGATGCCTTTATTCAAGCTGCCAATCAAGGAACGAAGTTTGATGTGCGTGTGGTTGATGCAAGCTTTGAGGGCAAACGCGCCGTGCAGCGTCAACAAGCCGTTTATGCTTTGGTCAATGATAAAATTGCCAGTGGTGATATTCATGCGCTTAATATTCAAGCGTTAACGCCTGCTGAATGGGATGTCCAATCGCAAGGCTAGCGTAGGTTAACTCTTTTTATTTATGACTGGATTGTTTATCATGAGCAAGTATTTTTGCCAATGATGATTGATTCAGTTTTTCATTATTCTTATATTTATCGTTAGGTTGTCACCTTTATGGATCAATTTTTAATCACTGGTAGTAGTCGTATCGCAGGCGAAGTCACCATCTCAGGCGCCAAAAATGCCGCATTGCCGCTGCTTGCAGCGATGATATTGGCTGAGACGCCGACGACATTGCACAATGTGCCCTCATTACAAGATGTGCGTACCTTGATTGATTTGATCGGTGGCATGGGTATCAAAATTCAAAAGCAAGGTGATACTGTCACTTGCGATACCAAGAGTATCGATAATTTTTATGCGCCCTATGATTTGGTCAAAACCATGCGCGCTTCAATCTTGGTATTGGGTCCATTGCTAGCGCGTTTTGGTGAAGCGGAGGTGTCTTTGCCGGGCGGCTGTGCGATTGGTTCTCGTCCTGTTGATCAGCATCTTAAAGCTTTTGAGGCAATGGGCGCTCAAATCACAGTAGAAAACGGCTATGTAATCGCGCAAGCCCCAAAAGGTGGTAGATTACTAGGATGTAAGTTCTCATTTGACATGGTAACGGTAGGCGGTACTGAAAACGTTATCATGGCAGCAGCACTTGCCAAAGGCACGACTGTTTTGGGCAACTGTGCGCTTGAGCCAGAAGTGGTCGATTTGGCCAATATGCTGGTTGCTATGGGCGCTAAGATCAGCGGTATCGGTACCGCAACCATGACAATTGAAGGCGTTGAGCGTCTGCATGGTTGTGAGTATTCAGTGGTGCCAGACCGTATCGAAACGGGCTCGTATCTTGCCGGTGCTTTGATGACACGCGGTGATGTATTGACTAAGAATACTTCTGCACTACTATTAACCCCTGTGCTAGAAAAGTTTGAAGACATGGGGGCAGTTATCACTACGGGTGATGATTGGATTCGCGCGCAAATGAAAGGTCGACCAAAAGCGGTTGATATTCGCACCCAGCCGCATCCGGGTTTTCCAACGGATATGCAAGCACAGGTGATGGCGATTGCGTGTTTGGCTGATGGTACCAGCACCTTTATCGAAAATATCTTTGAAAATCGTTATATGCATGTCCCTGAGCTTAACCGCCTAGGCGCCTCTATCCAAGTAGATGGTCATACCGCTGTGGTAAAAGGGGTTGAATGCTTCACCGCTGCACCTGTGATGGCGACTGATTTACGGGCTTCGATGTCACTTGTGATGGCAGCGGCAACAGCAGAAGGCGAGAGTTTGATTGATCGCATTTATCATATTGACCGTGGCTACGAGCATGTTGAAGCAAAACTGCGTGCGCTTGGCGTCAATATCGAGCGTATCAATAGCAACGATTAATGTTATTAATCAGAAAGCTATAACGTCAGTCAACAGACTGGCGTTATACTTTCAATATAATCCCATCGCTTAGCATGAGGTTAGCAATTCTGCCTTTATATGGCGACAACTTTTAGCACCACCAGCACACGGACCAGCGTCACTATGACTGAAGCAACCAGTAGCTTACCAACCAGTGGTTTATTAAATGAAGTCAATGATGAGTTTTCAGGCTTAACACTCGCGTTATCAAAAGGGCGTATCTTAGAGGAGACAATGCCACTTTTGCGTGCCGCTGGCGTTGAATTATTGGAAGACCCTGAAGCCTCACGTAAGCTTATTTTCCCAACCTCAAACCCCAATGTTCGCGTCTTGATTTTACGCGCAAGTGATGTGCCAACGTACGTTGAACATGGTGCTGCTGATTTTGGTGTGGCTGGTAAAGATGTGTTGCTTGAGCATGGTGCCAATCATGTTTATGAATTATTAGATCTGAAAATTGCTCAGTGTAAGCTCATGACCGCTGGTGTCAAAGATGCACCGCTGCCAAACCGTCGCTTGCGTATCGCGACCAAATACGTCAATGTTGCCCGTGCTTACTTTGCAAGCCAAGGTCAACAGGTCGATGTAATCAAGCTTTACGGCTCGATGGAGCTTGCCCCCTTGGTCGGTTTGGGTGATTTAATCGTCGATGTTGTTGATACTGGCAACACCCTACGTGCCAATGGACTTGAAGCGCGGGATCATATCTGTGATGTCTCATCTCGTCTTATCGTCAATCAAGTCAGCTATAAGCGCAAATTTGCCTTGCTTGAGCCGATTTTAAATAGCTTTAAAGATAGCATTGCCAGCGCTTCATAACTCATTAATAGCTTATTGCAAGATAGAGCCTTATCATAGATTGGTAATATCAAGCATGGTTATACAAAATTCCAAACCAGTTTGGTGCGCTAAGTGAGATATAGCGTGCTAAACTGGTTTTATTGTATGTACTTGTCAGCAAATAAAAGCACCATATAATTTGCAGGTGATTATTATAAACAAGCTGGCATCTAAGCCCTTATACCATCCTTTTTACCGCCGTATTCATGTTCAAATATAGGACACAGCCATGCGCCAATTAAGTACGCAAGACGCCGATTTTGACCGTCAGTTGACAGAACTGCTTGCTTTTGAAACCGTTAATGATGCCGATTTACTCAAAACAGTAGATGATATCATTGCCAAGGTACGCCATGGCGGCGATGGCATTGTCCTTGCATTGACCCAGCAGTTTGATCAGCATCCAGCTACGGCGATACACGATTTGGAATTGTCTCAAGAGGCGCTTGCTGAGGCATTTGTCAATCTTGATGATACGGTCAAAACGGCTTTGACCACAGCGGCTACACGCGTACAGAGCTTTCATGAGCGCCAAGTGCAAGCGTCATGGCAGTATGAAGATGAGCTTGGCAATCGCTTAGGTCAAAAGGTCACGCCGCTTGATCGTGTTGGTATCTATGTGCCGGGCGGTTTGGCCTCTTATCCGTCTTCTGTATTAATGAATGCGATCCCGGCCAAAGTCGCTGGCGTCAAAGAAGTCATTATGGTCGTGCCCGCGCCAAAAGGTGTGCTTAATCCCTTGGTCTTGGCAGCTGCGCACTTGGCACAAGTTGATCGCGTCTTCACCATTGGCGGAGCACAAGCGGTAGCAGCATTGGCTTATGGTACTGAGGCCATTCCAGCGGTAGACAAAATTACTGGACCGGGCAATAAATATGTTGCAGCCGCCAAACGCGCAGTATTTGGTCAAGTGGGTATCGATATGATTGCTGGACCCTCTGAAGTGCTGGTATATGCTGAAGGCACGGCCAACGACCGTGCTGACTGGTTAGCGATGGATTTATTATCACAGGCAGAGCATGACCGTATTGCCCAAGCGATTTTTGTCACCACCAGTGAAAAGCAACTTGAAGAGGTTGCTATTGAAATTGAAAAAGCCTTGGCTGAGCTGCCTAAGGCAGATATCGCGCGTGACTCGTTAAAAAATCGCGGCGCGCTTATCTTAGTAAAAGACCGCGCCGAAGGCATGGCGGTTATCAACCGCGTTGCCCCTGAGCATTTAGAATTGTCTGTCGATAACCCAGACGCACTGCTTGATGATATTCGACACGCTGGCGCGATCTTTATGGGACGTCATACGCCGGAGGCAATCGGTGATTACTGTGCAGGACCGAACCATGTGCTACCGACTTCGGGTACCGCCCGTTTTTCGTCACCGCTTGGCGTTTATGATTTCCAAAAGAAATCGTCCATCATTTATTGTAGTGAAGCAGGCAGTAAGCCTTTGGCTGAGACCGCAGACATTTTGGCGCAGCGTGAGGACTTAGAAGCTCATGCGCGATCAGCCCGTTATCGCTATCAGTCCTAATTTTTCAAATAAAACTCTTAGAATACTAGCCTTTAAAATAATAACTTTTAGAAATAACCATCTCTGTGATTAATAGTAGGATAACTTATGAGTGAGTTAAAGGTAGATACCAGACTGTGGTCATCTAAAGCGCGTAATCTATCGCCGTATATGCCTGGCGAGCAGCCTCAGCATGATGATTTGTGCAAGTTAAATACCAATGAAAACCCATTTCCGCCATCACCAAAAGTCGGTGAGGCAATCACTAAAGTCTTAGTACAGCAAGCGGCTGATTTGCGCTTGTATCCTGCGCCTGAGTCTGATGATTTGCGTGGCGCATTGGCCGCGCTTTATGATCTTGATATCAATCAAGTATTTGTCGGTAATGGGTCAGATGAAGTCTTGGCGCTGGTATTTGCCAGTTTTTTCTTAAAAGAGCGCCCCGTTTTAGCACCTGATATCAGTTACAGTTTTTATCCCGTTTATGCCAATACCTTTGGCATAGAGCTGGTGCAAATTCCATTAGAAACAGATTTTAGCGTCAATCCTGATGCTTATCGCCAACCTTGTAGCGGTATCATTATTGCCAATCCAAACGCGCCAACGGGTTTATTATTATCGCTTGCTGATATTCGTAAGCTTGCAGGTGAGCATTCAAATTCAGTGATTGTGATTGATGAGGCGTATATTGATTTTGCCCAAAAAGCAGAGGGCAGTGCAGATGTGGCATTATCAGCCATCAGCCTTATCAATGAGTTTGATAACTTACTCGTCACCCAGACCTTTTCAAAATCGCGCTCGCTTGCCGGACTGCGTGTCGGTATGGCGTTTGGTAATGCCTCATTAATCGAAGCGTTAACGCGCATGAAAAACAGCTTTAACAGCTATCCACTTGATAAGCTTGCACAAGCTGGTGCAACGGCGAGTGTCTTAGATGTGGAGTATTTTGAGCAAACACGCCAGCAAGTGATCGATTTGCGCACAGCATTGACGACTGAGTTGATAGCACTGGGTTATGACGTCTTGCCATCACATGCCAACTTTGTTTTTGCGCGTCCGCATGATGGCGCTGCCAGTCAGGTAGCAGAAATATTACGTGAGCAAGGAATCATCGTCCGTCATTTTGATAAACCACGTATTAATGAGTATTTGCGCATTACGATTGGCACCGCCGCCCAGAACAAGCGCTTAATTGAGGCACTAAAAGCGCTACAAGCGGTAGCGGATGTCGAGGTCATTAACACTTAGTTCGACTGTCATTCTAGAATATTGTATAAATAATAAAAGAGCCTGCTAACATCATGTTAGCAGGCTCTTTTACGCTACTTTATGTATTTTTTAATATAAAGCTCAGTTGTCAGGTGCGTCAGCAAGGACAGAAAGTAGGTTGCCGACTTTATCAAGGCACTCTTGGTATTCAGCATCGCAGTCTGAGGCAACAGTGATACCGCCGCCTGCCCATAAACAGACTTGCTTACTATTATCTGCTGTACTGGTTGCCTGTAATGTACGAATCAATACATTCCATTGACCGCTGCCATCAAAGTTCATATAGCCCATGGTGCCACAATACGCGCCGCGCGGTGCCGCTTCTAATTCTGCGATAATCTCCACCGCGCGCTTCTTTGGTGTACCAGTGATGGAACCGGCCGGCAAACTGCCAAATAAGACACTTAACGGATGAGTATCTGCCTTAAGCTCTGCAGTAATGGTGCTGACCATATGATGGACATTGCTAAAGCTTTCAATCGCAAATAGCTCTGGCACTTTTACGCTACCGATCTTGGCATATTTACCCAAATCATTACGTAATAAGTCCACAATCATGACATTTTCGGCACGGTCTTTTTCGCTGCTAATTAACTGCTGCTTGTAGCTATCATCTTGTTCAGTCGTTAAGCTGCGGGGCATGGTTCCTTTAATCGGCTTGGTTCGAATATGATGCTTGCCTGTCCAAGCATCTTTGCTAAAAGTAAAAAACAACTCTGGGGAACAGCTTAATAATTCAAACTGACGATTTGCCGTATTTGCTTCGTTTTTATGATTAAAACTATCAGTCGCTATATATCCTGCAAAGGGTGCTTGGGTATTTGCGTGCAGGGCAGGTAAATAATAGACGAGACTGGTGACTGATTTATCGTCATAAGCGCTTAGATAGCCATTCCATGTTTGGGTTAGATTAATTTGGTAACAGTCGCCTTGCTGTAGATAGTTTTGCGTTTTATCAAAGGCTTGCTTATAATCCCGTTTGCTCCACTGAGCTTCTAATAATAAAGGTGGTGTTTTAGAGGAGTGTTTTTTATTGGCACTCTCATGCGATAGCTGATTATCCAAACGTTCCAAATAAGATACCAGCATTGTGACCAGTGCATTTTTATCCTGCGGAGCTGAGCTGCTGTCAGAATTATGATTATTATCATGATTGACTTGCAGCTGCCAACTGTTTTGATTGTCAGTATCTGCTATGAGATAAATATCATAATGACCTAATAATGCGCACGGCTGTGTTGCCATCTCAATATTGGCGGTTGGGCTTAATTCATGAGCGCTGATATCATAACTGATAAAACCTATCAAGCCATGGTGATAATGGGGCGGCTGATTATCATGGCTTATTGAAAGTAAGCTAGCATTGCTATTTTCATAAGCCTGACTATAAGATATTAGCTCCTCTTGCCAGTCGCGATAACTCATATAGCTCGTAACAGAAGCGTTGTTATTAGGACCGTAAAACACTGAGCGGCAAGTCGTCTCGACTTTATAAAGGCTTGCCTGCTGAGTAGCATGTAGCGTGTCATTAGTCACAGGATACACGCACCAGCTTGTCTTTGGTAATAAGCCAATCACGGGTTGCCCATCGTTATTAAGCCAAACCAGCTGCCAGTTAACTTTGCTATCTTGCTCGAACAAATATCGCTGTAGGTGCGGTAGCAATTCGGCAGCAGATAGGTTACCAAAACGCCAGCTAGTTTTGCTAGCTGGCGGTAGGGCAGAATCTGTCTGCACAGTAGTATGAGAATCTATTACAACCATAGTTTAGGCGTCAAATTTTTTGATGATGAGTGTTGCATTGGTACCACCAAAGCCGAAGCTATTGCTCATCAAGGTTTCAAGTTTTACATTGCGTTTTTCAGTGACGATATCAAAGCCTTTGGCAGCTGGATCCAATTCTGTAACATTGATACTTGGGGCGATAAAGCTGTCTTGTAACATCAGTAAGCAATAAATCAGCTCTTGTGCCCCAACCGCACCCAAGCTATGACCGGTCATAGACTTGGTTGAACTAATCGCAGGGACTTTACTGATATCATTATCGAATACTTTGGCAATGGCTTTAAGCTCCGTGATATCACCAAGTGGCGTACTGGTGCCATGGCTATTGATATAATCGACGCTGTCCAAACCAGCTTCAGCAAGAGCCAGCTTCATACAGCGTACTGCGCCTTCACCACTTGGTGCAACCATTTCTGCGCCATCAGAGCTGGCACCATAACCGACGATTTCAGCCAAGATATTGGCACCGCGCGCCTCGGCATGCTCAAGACTTTCAACGACTACCATCGCGCCGCCCGCAGCGATAACAAAACCATCACGGTCTTTGTCATAAGCTCTTGAGGCAAGCTCTGGGGTATCATTATATTGGGTACTGACTGCGCCCATAGCATCAAACATGCAAGACTGTGTCCAATGTTCGGCTTCACTGCCACCAGCCAGTATTACATCGGCTTTACCTAGTTGAATCAGCTCGGCAGCATGACCGATACAATGCGTCGATGTGGCACAAGCAGAGGTTAGCGAGTATGAGATACCTTGGATTTTTAGACCCGTCGCAAGTGCCGCTGATACCGAGCTGCCCATGGTCTTTGGTACAGCCATCGCACCAACGCCGCGCAATCCTTTTTCTCGCATCGCATCTATCGCATTGGTGATGTTTTCTGTTGATGCGCCGCCTGAGCTTGCGACCACGCCCACACGCGGATTGTTATTGATAGTCTCTAAAGAGAGCCTGGCGTGCTCAATGGCATTTAACGCACTGACATAAGCATAAAGGCTTGCATCACTAAAAAACCGTTTTAATTTACGGTCGATAGCTGAGGTATCAAGCTGTGATTGGTCAATACTGCCACTGACGTGTGATTTAAAATCATGCTCAGCATAAGCTTCGTTAAAGGTGATACCAGAGCGCCCTTGTTTAAGAGCCTCTGTGACAGTAGCCAAATCATGTCCGATACAAGAGACAATCCCTGCTCCAGTGATAACAACGCGGCGCATACTCTATTCCTTATTAATAACGATTTAATACTTACTTTTACTCATCGTTTTTACCATCTCAAACTACAGCCCTTAGTCGCGAATAATGTCACAAATAATAAATGTGTGTTAGCAAAACATCGAGTCGCTACAGGCAAAGCTTTTGCCACTGTACGCTTAGCTTTTGCCAATGTATGTTTATAAGCCACTATTCGTTCAAAAAGGTTGCAGATTAATAATGGTACAAGTGTACTTTGAATTATGGCATATGATACCGTATCGAGGTGGCAAAATGTTTGAGTAAATGCAAAATAATAAGAAAATAGGGCTGATCCCCAACAATGATTATCCCATAGCTTTATACAGTTGGTGCTTAAAAAGCAGATGATAAAGGCGATACAGGATATGGTACAAATTTCTTTAATGTGAAATGATGCAATAGATATACTATGATAAATAAGCGCTTATCGATCAATGATACTTTTAGATACAAAATGAGGGATAGCGATAACATTGTTCGCACTGACACTCATAATAAGGATTCGCTAGAATGGCAAACAGCGTATGGCTATCAATATGAATATAAAAAAAGGTTGTCGCAATGTTTTAACAAGGCAGCATCTTAAAAATAATGATTTAATACACAGTACTTTAACCAGATTATTTTATAACAAACATCATATTAAGGACATTAAGATGGGAAAGCGTAGCACTTTATCGAAAGGTATTAGCACAGTAGGCTCTTTTACGCGTGGCAATCTAGAACGTATGGGCGCGATGCTTGATAGTGCCAATGCCAAAACGGGCAAACCGCGCCAATTTAAAGCGGTCAATCTGGGCGATGAAGATTATCAGCAAGATTTGTTCCGTGAGCAAACGTTAAAAGCCACTCAGCAGTTGATTGGCACCCGTTTTGCTACTTATGGCAAATATGCCAAAAAAGTAGTACCAAATAGCTTTTTTGAGTCGACCGTTGATGGCGCTTTTGCGCAAATTGCTAAGCTTGCCGACAACTGGAGTCAAATCGATTTACCAAATCAGCATCGCTTTGCCAATATTGCCAGCTTAGATGACGAGCAGCGTTATGCACTAGCGACTGATATCGCCAACCAAAACCGTGCACTGGCCACGCTTGGCGGTGTTACAGGTTTGGCAGGTTTGCCGGGCTTATTGGCTGATACCTTATGGTTATTATTGGTATCTTTGCGTACAGTTTATCAATTGGGCGCTGTTTACAATAAACCGTTGACTGGTAAGCAAGGCATTAAGATGGCATATGAGTTACTTGCCAATGCAGACTTGAGCAAAATGCAAGAAAAGCAAGCATTGCTGGCGGGTATCGGTATTGGTAAAGGTTTATTAGATAACGCTCAAAGCAGCGGTTTACACAATGAGCTCAAAAACTTAGGTTTGCAGAATAAAAAAGTCAATTTTTACGCCGAGCAAGTGGACAGTATTGCCACTCAGGTTGGTGTTGATTTAGACCAAATTAACCTAACTTGGGTACGTCGATTCTTGCCAGCCACTGCCGTTATCGTTGGTATGCGCTATAATAGTCAGCTAATCGATGAGGTTATCGGTGTTGCTCAAGCAACGTTTGGTCCAGAAGCAAAGCTTGCCAATCGTGCTATTACTGATGACAGCAGCAGCGAAGTAAAGGTTAGTAAGGTAACGGGCAGTACTGAGCACAAAGAAGATGAAGATAAGGCTCAAGATAGTACGCCATCAGAAAAAGGCTCTACAGAAAAGACCTCAAAAGATACTCAAAAACAATCCAACGACAAACAAGACAGCATGCAAAAGAATGGTGATGACAACATTAGCGAAAAGACGATTGAAGAAAAGCAAGCCGACAGCACTAAAGCTGATATCAATAAACCTAATGATACCAAGAATGATAAGCAGAGCAACACAGGCAAGTCTGCTAACAACAAAACGAAAAAAGCCGCTGCTAAGTCAAGTAAATAATAAGCGGTTAAGGTTGATAGATACTCCGTTTATAGATACTTCGTTTTTAGTCAATGGCAGCTCTGTCTAATTGCTATTTACCAGTAATGTTGGCGATATCGGCTTACTTCTCTTGAAAAGTAAGCCGATATCCCTATATAACTTAGGTGAATAACTGTTTTTATCTCTAAATATCTTATCTAACTGATGTAAGCATCTACTTTTGATACCATATTTAGTTGGCTGTTTTTTGGCTTATGCTGACAAAAACAGATAAAGTGGTATGGTAGTAGTCTGAATACATATCTATCCGCTGCTGTAAAGTCCAGCCACTCATAAGTGGTTGAAATAGCAGCAACAAGTCTTTATAATACACTGTCCTAAAAATGGGTGTGCCAAAATCTGTCGTTAAAGTCAGATGGATGGTGCGTTTCCCTATTTTTTTGTTTTATACCAAACGGGAGAAGGATGCCTTATGGCAACAACTAACCAATTGATTCGTAAAGGTCGCAAAACCATCAAGGAAAAGTCAAAAGTTCCTGCGTTGGAAGCGTGCCCACAACGCCGTGGTGTATGTACTCGCGTATATACTACTACCCCTAAAAAACCTAACTCA
>NZ_JBFFMS010000024.1:0-42436 GCF_041554015.1 Psychrobacter sp.
ATAATCGCCGATTAAAAAGTAAATCTCATGACCCAAATCTTGAAAATGCTTCAGCTTATTAATCAGCACGGTATGACCCAAATGCAAGTCTGGTGCGGTGGGATCAAAGCCTGCCTTGATACGCAGCGGGCGATTCAGTTTCAACTTCTTAACCAAATCGTCTTCAGATAGGATCTCTTGTGTACCGCGCTGGATCAGGGCAAGTTGTTCTTCTAAGGTATAGGTCTGAGTGGTCATGATGCTCTCTTTATTGTCTTTATTAAAAGGGTGACGCGTTTAGGCTATTTATACCAAGCACAAAATACGATTAGCAGCGTCAAACTCGCTTAGTCTACTATCTAGTAAATGTAGTACTTGCACTCGTTTATCACTACTCTGATTTTTGGCAATGGGATTAAAGTTTCGTAGCCGCTAAAAGATGTTAGAATTTGACAGATATACTAGCGTTTTTTAAGGTAAATTGCCATGACCAACCCCGCATCGATTGCTGATACTCATCATAATACTGACACAAGTTTCAATTTAGACCACAGTTTAAATAATATGGATGATTTAAACTATGCCACCTTGACCGATGCGCTTGAGCAAACGGTGTTTGAAAACTTCGATGATGGCTTATATATCGGCATGATGTCAGGCACTAGCTTAGATGGTATGGACGCGGTGCTTTGTCAATTCAGTGGGGGGAAAACCACTCAACAGCCTATGCAACTATTAGCAACTCATAGCCAAGATTTCCCGCCACGTTTGCGTGAGGTATTATTGGCATTATGTCAGCCTAATGGTGTTCAAGAATTGATACCAGCAGAAGGTGAACCAAATAGCGAGCTTGACTGGTTCGGCTGGGCAAGTAAGGAATATGCTGAATTTGCCAGCGACGTGGTCAATACCTTATTGCAGCAATCAAATACCGATAGTGAGTCGGTGCTAGCGATTGGCTGTCATGGTCAAACCGTGCGCCATCGTCCGCAGATGGGCTTTAGCTTGCAATTGCTCGATGCCAATATCATCGCTGAACGTACTGGCATCAGCGTCGTCAGTGATTTTCGCCGCCGTGATATGGCGGTTGGTGGACAAGGCGCGCCGTTGGTGCCAGCTTTTCATCAAGACTTATTTGCCGTGCCTGATAGCATGCGAGTGTTATTAAACTTGGGCGGTATTGCTAATATAGCCGTTTTGCCAGCAGATGCTCATAGCAATTTAGAAAATTTAGAAAACGCAGACAATCAGCATATAAACAGTGTCATAGGTTATGATACCGGCCCTGCCAATTTACTGCTAGATGCGTGGACAACCCTGCATACCGAAAAAGATTATGATGCGGGCGGCGCATGGGCGCAGTCAGGACAAGTGGTTGAGCCGCTACTTAATCAGCTTTTGGAACATCCGTTTTTTCATAAAAGCTATCCTAAAAGTACAGGGCGCGAAGATTTTAACCTAGCTTGGCTACAAGATGAGCTGCAAAAATTCGATCAAGCATCTGCTGATGTTCGTTATTCATCAGCTGATGTACAGGCAACACTCACTGAGCTGACCGCCATCAGTGCCAGTGCTCAAATAAACTTATTTATCAATGCGAGTAGCAATAATGCCGTCTATGTCTGCGGCGGCGGCGCACTGAATGATTATCTAATGACTCGCTTGCAGGCACATCTGCCGCATTGCAAGGTAGACACCACGGCCACTTTGGGACTTGAGCCAACTTGGGTAGAAGCGGTCGCCTTTGCTTGGCTTGCAAGACAAACACTGATGGGTAAAGCTGGTAACTTACCCGCCGTGACAGGCGCAAGTAAAGGCGTGGTCTTAGGACAAGTATGTTTTGCCTGATGGGTCAAATTTTAGTTTACATACGTGCACTTATGTGTTTTATAATGGCGGTAGAAGTACTCTCCTCTTAGGATTTGTCAGTATAGGACATAGCGCATGAGCCAGCACAGCAGTTTACCGACCGACTCACTTAACAACCAAACTAAGAATAATACTGTTAATAGCACTACTGCCAATACCCCTACTACCGCCGAGACAAAAAAACGTCATAAGCCGCCACATTATGAGCGCTCTGATGAGATGCGCGTTGTGGTGACAGGTATGGGCGCGGTCACGCCATTGGGACTAGATGTCGAAAGCTCGTGGGCGCAACTACTCAAAGGTGAAAGCGGTATCACAGCTATCAGTCATTTTGATGCAACGGGTTATCGGGCACAAATCGCAGGCGTGATTAAAGACTTTGAGCCAAAGCAATATATGAATGCCAAAGACGCACGCCGCTATGACGATTTTATGCATTATGCGGTTGCGGCATCCTCGATGGCGCTACAGCAAGCCGGTTTTATCGATGAAGTGAGTGTTGCTGACGCCCCGGTACAGGGCGTTGACCAAGAGCGCTTTGGGGTAATTATAGGTTCAGGTATTGGCGGTATTCAGAATATCGAGAACAGCCGTGATACCTTACGTGAAAAAGGTGCTAGTAAAGTCTCTCCTTTTATTATTCCAGGCTCTATCGTCAATATGGCAGCAGGACTGGTAGCAATTAAACATACTTTAAAAGGTCCAAACCTTGCAACTTCCACTGCCTGTACTACAGCGACACATGCGATAGGGCTTGCAGCGCGTTTGATTGCTTATGGTGACGCTGATGTGATACTGGCAGGTGGTAGTGAAAAAGGCTCAAGCCCGCTTGGCATCTCAGGTTTTGGCGCCATGCACGCTCTCTCAACGCGCAATGACGAGCCAACTCGCGCCTCACGACCATTTGATAAAGAGCGTGATGGTTTTGTGCTTGGTGATGGTGCTGGGGTTATGGTACTAGAAAGCCTTGCTCACGCAAAGGCGCGCGGAGCGACCATACTGGCTGAATTGGTTGGTTTTGGTATGAGCGATGATGCCAGTCATATTACTGCGCCGCCAGAAGACGGTAGTGGTGCAGCGCGTGCGATGCGCAATGCGTTAAGCGATGCCGGTATTGAGCCGTCAGTTGTGGGTTATGTCAATGCCCATGGTACCAGTACGCCTGCCGGTGATGTCGCTGAGTCTATCGCCATTGAAACCGTATTTGCACCTGTAAAAGACAGTATCTTAGTCAGCTCAACTAAGTCGATGACCGGTCACTTGCTTGGTGCTGCAGGCGGTGTTGAAGCTATCTTTACGGTGCTTGCTTTGCAAAACCAGCACGTACCGCCAACGATTAATTTGGAGAATGTTGAAGACAACTGCAATCTGGATTATGTCGCCAATCAGTCGCGTCAAGTAGAGGATTTGCAGTACGCAGTGTCCAATAGCTTTGGCTTTGGCGGCACCAATGGCTCATTGATATTTGCCCGCTGGCCTGTTAATCACTAAGTCATCAAGCTTATGCCTGATACCTTGTAACCTTGTTGTCAGATTTACTACGTTTGTCTACTTGCAGCCCCTTATCATCCTTGCGTATGATAAGGGGTAATTTTTGCAACATTTATGGACGATACCATGTCAAGCTACTCATTTTCCCATCAGTTTTATCAGCGCTGGACGTGTGCACCAGAGCCTATCCGTGCCTCAATCATCCAAGAACTTACCGATATCACAACCTTGCTTAAAGCCGAAACGCCTTTTGAAACCTTTGTATTTAGTACCCATGACCTAGACGCCCATCTTGATGATCTTTATGAGAATCACGAAGCTGAGCAAGCTATCGCTAAGGCAATCTCTGATAAACAGGCTCACGAGCAGGCAACGGCTGAACAGCAGCGCTTAGAAGAAGAACAAAAAATCAAAGCAGTAGAAGAGGCTAAGCGCAAAGAAGAGTCTCAATTGAAAGAGGCAAGCAAGTTAAAAGCAGCAGCTTTGATAGAAGAGAATAAGCACAAAGAAACTGAAAACGCTCGAAAAGAAGTAGAAAAAGAGACACCTTTGGCTGCTATAGAGCCGGATACAACCGATACTGATAAGGCAAACACTGACAGTAGTGTTAATGCCATTATCAATGATAAGTCTGATACTGAAAAAAATACTATTGCCAGCAAAACCATTAGCGAGCATGCCAATGCGATTGATGCTGAAAACATTAAAAATGACAGCACCATTAAAAATGATAGCAGTATCAATGCTATTAACAATAAAGCCAGTGCAGCGATCAGCTTGGCTGTCAAAGACGCCAAATTAAGCGTTACTCATAAAGAGCTGATTCATGAGCTTGAAATGCAGATTGACGATTATCTGAGCGATCAGATGATGCTAATGTCTGAAAACCTAAAATCTTGGCTACGTGCTGAGATGACTCAACATTTAGGTGAGCAAGATAAAACGCTTACTAAAAATGAGGTACGAAAAGATTAAAAACATCTGTCAACATAGTAAAAGCCCCGTCACTCATTGACGGGGCTTCTTTATGCTTGGTCATAAGCAAGTCATTCTATATCGCTTGTGTACGCTCAGTTAGCCACTCAAGCGCAGCGCCATCGACGCGCTCTTTTAGTTCTGCATAAACTTGGCTGTGATAATCATTTAGCCAATCGATCTCTATTTGAGTTAATAATGATGGCTCAATCAAACGCGTTTCAATTGGGCAATAAGTAATGGTCTCAAAGTTTAAGAAAGACCCAAACTCGGTCTCCGCAGGATTGCCAACTGGCGTATTTACCACCAAGTTTTCGATACGGATGCCCCATTTACCTTCGCGGTATAGACCCGGCTCATTACTGGATATCATACCTTCCTTCATCGCGCGCTCTTTTGGCGTGCTGGCGCTATAAGCAATCACTTGCGGACCTTCATGCACATTTAGGAAATAACCAACGCCGTGACCAGTACCATGACCGTAATCCATCTGCGCTTGCCATAATGGCGCACGGCAAATCGCGTCGATAAGTGGTGAGGCAATACCATCGGGGAAATGTGCTTTTGCTAAGGCAATATGGGCTTTTAGCACGGTGGTAAAGTCGCGTTTGTGCTCACTGCTGACTTGTCCGATACCGACCACACGCGTGATATCCGTAGTGCCGTTTTGATACTGCGCACCTGAGTCAATCAGTAACAGTCCGCCCTCACCTTCAGCAACATCAAGGTAGCTAAACTTCTCAGGTGTCGCTCGGTAATGTGGTAAGGCACCATTTTCATTAAAGCCTGCAATCGTTGGGAAGCTTGGTGATACATAATGTGGCTGCTGGCTACGCACATCGATGAGCATACTATCGACGTCCAGCTCACTCAAACGCTCACCATTATCAAGGCGCTGCTCAAAGGTGGCAAAAAACTCACATAACGCCGCGCCATCTTGACGCATCGCTTCACGTACATGGTCAATATCAGCCTCAGACTTCACTGATTTAAGTAAGGTGCTAGGTGCCATTTGTTCAATAAAGCCAATACCGTCGCCCATTTGAGATAAAGTGCCAACTGCCACTTTGCTTGGGTCTAATAACAACAAGTCGTCAGCGGTTAATGTCGCCAAAGCTGCTTGCACAGCATCATAATCAGCAAGGGTAATACCGTTATCTTGTAAATATTGTGCGATCTCGCTACTGACTTTATTATTATCAATAAACAATGTCGCACTGTTTAGAGCTTCTGAGTCAGCATCGATAAGCATATGCGCTAAAAATACTGGGTTATAATCCACATCAGCGCCGCGTAAGTTGGTCAACCACGCAATATCGTCTAGGCTTGAAAGCAAGTGATGGGTTGCGCCTGCCTCCATCATACCAGCTCGTACAGCAGCAAGCTTTTCACTAGCAGACTGGGCGACAAACTGTGCATCGTGTTGATATAAACTGGCAGTTGGCAGTGCTGGACGATCGCTCCATATGTCTGTCAACAGATCACGATCGGTGATTAAAGTAATATCGTGAGCGTCAAAAGCATCAAGCAAGCGATCTTGTTCCGTGATAGACAAGACATTGCCATCAACCGCCACGCTATCGCCCTCCGCTAGATGAGCAGCCAACCAATCAATATGATTTGGCTGACCCGGTGCTAGCTTCTGCAAACTAATACCTGTCCCATCTAACTGGGCTGCTGCATGCACCCAGTAGCGGCTATCCGTCCATAGCCCTGCAAAATCAGCGGTAACGACCAGCGTACCGACCGAACCCGTAAATCCTGATAGCCAAAGCCTTGCCTGCCAATATTCTGGTAGATATTCAGACAGATGCGGATCAGCAGACGGTACAATAATCGCACTAAGGTCTTGTGCTGCTAGGGTCTGACGTAAGCTTGCGATACGTTCATGAATGACTTGTTTGTTCATTAGGTAATTCCTTATGAGTGTTTAAAAAATCAGTTTAAAAAATAGCATGCAGCGACTATCAATAGCCGTCTTATTTGAAAATTGATGCTGTCATTAAAATAAATAATAAAGATTCAGGGCGAAGCAAAGGGGCTCTTAACAGAGCCTTTTAATATAGCCACGAAAGAAGATTTATTGAGCATAAGAAGAAAAATGACATCTTTAGATGTTTGGGCGGATAGTAAGCTTTCAATAGCGTAAGGCAACTATTTTAAGCAAATAAAACGATAAAACGTGCTACCAATAATGATAACACGTCTTATCGTCTGTCACTGACTTACACAGCGTATCTAATCACTTACTGCCTGTTTATTGTTTAGCCAGCTAGATCCGCCTGCTCGCTTTGCTTAAGCATATTATTAATAGGTTTTGCCAATAGTAGCAAGATCACGGCCGTCACCACCAAAAACACGGTCATCGTTGTAAATAAACCCGGTAAACCTTCAATTTTATCGGCGGTTACGTGCCCACCAAAGAAGGCAGCTACCAAGTTACCTAATGCAACAGAGGCGAAGAACAACCCCATCATCTGACCTTGCATCCCTTTTGGCGCAAGCTTGGTCATCGCAGATAAGCCAACAGGGCTTAATGCTAGTTCACCAAGGGTCAATAGTAATAGACTACCCACCAACCATAAAGGTGACGCCAAGCCGCCCTCACTGGTCAAGATACTTTTTGAGGCAAATATCATCAGCGCAAAACCTGCCGCTGTCAGCAGCATACCAAGTGCAAACTTCACCATACTACTTGGCTCAAGACCTCGATTGGCAAGTTTGACCCAGACTATACTGGCAATAGGTGCTAATAATAGGATAAATAGAGGATTCAATGACTGAAACCAGATACTGGGTATCTCAAAACCCAAGACATTCAGATCGGTATAACGATCAGCAAATAGGTTAAAAGACGTCGGCTGCTGCTCAAAGCTTGACCAAAACAGCGTCGAGCCAATGATTAAAATAAAGCAAATCAACAAACGCAGCTTATCTGTCTTATCCAAACGCGGTGAAATAAACATGACCACAAAGTACAGTATAACAACCGCTGCAATGATATAGGTCATATACTGAGCGACTATTTCAGGATTAAATCCCAATATCCCAGAGGCTACTAACACCACAACAGCAGTAAGTAGCGCAAGAAATCCTATAACCCAACGACCGACGTTTTTGAATAGTCCCGTCGTTTGCTCCCATTCAGGTTCAATGTTTTTAGCACTGGCATAACGATTTAATGTCTTTTTGGCAGAAAAGCGATAAATCAGTAGCGAAGCCAACATACCAAGTCCGCCGACACCAAAGCCCACATGCCACATGCCTTTTTCTTTGAAAACCCCAACGATCAATGCGGCTAATAGCGCACCAATATTGATACCCATATAAAATAAGGTAAAACCACCATCACGGCGCGCATCGCCTTTAGGGTACAAAGCACCAACCATCACTGAGATACAGGTCTTAAATAAGCCTGAACCTAACACAATGCATATCAGACCGATAAAGAATAACGTCATGCCGAACATGGCAGAAAGTGCAATGCACAGATGACCTAGGGCAATGATAATACTGCCCCACCATAGCGCACGCTCTTGCCCGAGCCAATTGTCCGCCAACCA
Organism: Psychrobacter sp.; assembly: GCF_041554015.1. Classification (GTDB taxonomy): domain Bacteria; phylum Pseudomonadota; class Gammaproteobacteria; order Pseudomonadales; family Moraxellaceae; genus Psychrobacter. The sequence continues at coordinate 7,878 of NZ_JBFFMS010000024.1, forward strand.
GCCGCCCGGCACCGCTGCTAAATACAACGAGCCGGCAAAAATACCATAAATGGCAGAGGCAGTGGCTTCATCAAAGCCAAAGCCACCACTACCAACGGTCGCGACCATAAATAAAACCAATAGCGGACGGATACTATAATAAGAGAAACGTTCCCACATTTCGGTAAAAAACAATGGGCGTAGCGGCTTAGGGTGCCCCATAAAGCCATTCTCTAGTGATGCCAATTCGGCAGCACTGATCTCTGATTTTGATTCTATACTCATAATCTTATTCCCTTAAATACCACTTAGATAATGTACCAATTCCTAAATTTTTTTCGTCAGTGATTTTATAGGCGCAACATTGTTTCACCTGCTCGGGAGCAAGTAAAGAGAGAAATGCTCATTAATTACACAAACGCCCATAAAAAAACCCGTTTTCATCGATTGAAAACGGGTTTTTGATTGTATGTGCTAGGTAGTGATAGCAACGACGGTAATAACTATGCGTCCACTCAAGTAGACGTCATTTTAAGATATCTAAGCTAGCAAAGACTACACTGACAAACTTACTGCGCAGCAGCTGCTTCAGTGGTGCCAGCGTCTAGGTCGCCATCGGCTTGCTCAGCGGTTAGATCTGCATCGGCAACAGCTGCTTGACTGACTGTCCCTTCAGCAGTAGCGGTACCTGCTTCTGCACTAACTACAGCGCTATCAGTATTAGCATCAGCTGCTGGCGTCACGGTCGCATCTGCTGGCGTAGCAGTCGCCGCTGCGGCATCTGCTGCTGGTGTAGTAGTGGTTGCCGTTTCTTCAGTTGCAGGCGCTTCTGCTTCAGCTGCCGCCTCTTGCGTAGGTTCGGCAGTGATATGCTCTCCCGCTGGACGCAAGAAACCAGAAATACCAATCAATAAGACGATACCTAAAAATAAGGTAACACCGCCTAAAGTCAATAAGAGCTCTTTTTTAGGGTTGTTTTCGACAATATGTTCTGACATACCTTATCCACCTTGCACAAAATATTTAAAATATTGGCTATTATATCGCAATTTATGTCGATGTGTTAAAACCCTTAACTATTTAAAGGTTATATTATCGAAAAATACGCCAGCCATACTGTATTTTTCAGCTTATTAGCTACTTACACGCACACGGGGCGTCGCTCGTTTGCCAAGATAGCTCAATAGCAATAGCAGCGCAATTACCATCAAAATAGGATAATTACCAAAGCGTGTAAAAGGTGTACTGCCAACACGCGCCTGCACATCACCTCGTAATACGGTACGTTCAAATTGCGGGGCACGTTTTACGATACGTCCTTTATGATCGATAATAGCCGTCACGCCTGTATTGGTCGCGCGCATAAACCAGCGTCCGTTCTCCAATGCGCGCATCTGCACCATTTGTAAATGTTGCAGCGGACCAGCTGAGCTGCCAAACCATGCATCGTTTGAGATGGTCAATAAAAAGTCGGTATTAACAGCATTTTTACGGGTGGTATCAGGATATGCCACCTCATAACATACTGCGGCGCCCAAATTGTGCCCACGTACCTGTAGTGGCGATTGGTTATCACTACCGCGGCTATAACTCATAATATCTTGACTACCGGCAAGGTTTGGCAAAATATCTAGCATGCCTTCAAAGGGAATATATTCACCAAATGGCACCAAACGCTGTTTTTTATACATCCCTTCAGCATCGCTACCAAGGGCAACCACACTATTATAAAACGGCGGATATTTATCCATTTTGGGATCAAAGTCTGCTTGATCTCGATAAGGAATACCTGTAATCCATGTGGTATCCGTCTCTTTTGCCATTTTTACCATTTCATTGATAAAGCCTATCGCCTCATCTTGAAACATCGGAATAGAAGACTCGGGCCATAGAATAAGATCACGATCCCACTCGGTACTGGTCAAGGTTGCATAGATTTTTAGGGTTTCTATTTGGTACTCGGTCAGCCATTTTAAATCTTGCGGGATATTACCTTGGATTAACGACACGGATAAATCAGGTGTGCCCTTTGGTTTGGTCCATTGCGGATTGATTAACCACAATGCACAGCTTACCACTAGCAGCGCTAAAGTTGGAATCATGTAGCCGACGCGGCGGCGCAACAGCTCAACCACACTGGCTGCCAATAGCACCGCCACAAAAGAGACGGCAAAGACACCAGCAACTGGTGCTAATGACGATAGCCAATACTGCTCAGTAAAGGCATAACCGACAAACAACCACGGGAAGCCGGTAAATAGCCAAGTCTTCATCCACTCTTGCAATACCCAAAGCGCGGCAAATGATAACGGCTGCTTACCAACCAGTCGATTAAATGTCAGCGCCAAAAAGCCATGGAACAACCCCATGCCAAGCCCCATCAGCGCAATCATAATCAGCGCAAGCCATACTGGCGTATCACCATAGACATGAATGGAGGTATACAGCCAAAACGCTCCCACACACCAAAGCCCCGTCCCATAAGCTTGACCAATAAAAAATGCTCGCTTACCACTCATCTTTGGCAATAACAAAGCATATAAAATCGCTGGTGACACCAAAGCAATTGGCCAAATCTCATAAGGCGCAAGGGCAAAGATAAACATTGCGCCTGCCAGCCACGCAATCAATAGCGTCAGTACCAGAGGTAAGCCCTTTGGCTTCTCAGGGTTGAGACGTTTTTGCAAATCAACAGTAGACAGACGCATAGCAATTATCCAAAACTTTATTATTTAATAACTTTAAATCTTGATGATTCAATCGACGTTTAATATACAATTTGATATAAAAACAGGCATAGCATGATAAATACAGCCGTCAAAAATCAAACTTGCTCATGATACCAGCCTGTCCAAAATAATGGGTAAATTTGCGTATTTTATCGACCAAAGCACGATGAGCCATACTAAAAAGCAAAAAACACGATCGCAATCGTGTTTTTATGATCATTATGTCTATTAAGGACGCTTCTGATGATGGCAATCATCGACCGAATTTATCCAATAAAGCGTCTAATGGCTGCCTATCAAGATTTGTTGTGACGGATTTATTTTTCTCATCTCAAGATTCTGAATAAAACGCCCCTCAACCTCAGTGATGGTGATTTGCCAATCATCTATGACCACGCTCTCCCCTTCTAGATCGCCAACATGACCAAGCGTCTGCATAACCAGACCGCCCATAGTATCGACATCGGTATCATCAAAATCAGAGCCGAGCTCATCGTTACAGTCTTCAATGACAGTAGAGGCTTGGACCCGCCAAGTATTCGGCTTTTCAGGGTCAGCGACGATATTATTAATGTCACTGTCTTCATCAAAGTCATCGTGCTCATCGACGATATCACCGACGATTTCCTCAAGCAAATCTTCCATCGTCACCACGCCACCAAAATTACCAAATTCATCAACGACAATCGCCATATGCACTTGGGTACGCTGCAATGAGCGCAGCAGGGTATCAGAACGCGCGGTTTCACTGATATAGAGTGGCTGACGCACAAGGTCTCTGAGGCGCTTGCTATCGATTTTATCTTCTTGGTCACGCACCATGTGCACGAGGATAGGAATCAAATCTTTTGCCAGTAGAATACCGATAACCGCATCATCATCTTGGCTATCAAAGACCGGATAGCGCGAATGAGTGGTCTCAAGAATGATATCCATTACTTCAGATAAGCTGGTGCTTTCATGCAAGCCAACCACTTGCGGGCGCGGAGTCATGATTTCGCGAACTTGTGTCGCTGGCAGATCGAGCACGCCTTCTAACATGTCGACCGTATCTGGCTCTAAGAATTGGCGTGACTGCTGTACCAAGCCAATCAGTTCATCACGGGTTTCAGGGGCGGTCGATAGCCAGCGTTTTAAGCCGCGCATCGACCAACTACTCGGGCTGGGAGTGTCGTCAGACATGATGGTGTGAGTTAACCTCTTTAGTTAATAGTGATTAAAATAATACATAAAAAAAATACGCAAAGAGCTATATGGAGATTAAATAAATAAATAAAACAGCCTACTTATTAATAAAAAAATAGCGCCGGCTGATGAGTTTCACTTTATCGCAAGGCTTGCTGACATTCAACGTTAAATTCACTCAAATTGTATTGTCAGTGTGTGGCAAACTTTGCTATGGTCAAAGCCTTCCTTTTTCAAAATCATCCCTATGTCGCTACGTGCCTTTATTTCTCGCTTGCTGTCATCTCAGTCAAATAGCCACCGCTCAGATAATGGCTTGGATACGCTTGAGTCAAATAATCATGGTTCGGATAGACACGGCTTAAAAAATAATACTGCGAATGGTCGCCAACTGTCACCTGCATGGCGATATTATCTGGTACAGTTTTTTATTATTACGACATTGCTACTGTCAGCCATTTGGTTATTAATGGCGATTTGCTATCAATTTGGGGCGCGCTCGGCCATCACTTGGTTAATGGCTACTCTTATTGCTAGCGTACTGATAGCCTTGCTGAGCAGCCGTTATTGGCCAAAAACTGCTAAGCTACTTAATAAGCAACTACTGGATAAACAGCTATTTAATAAAAAACCACTGGATAAACAGCAAGCAACCTGTCAATCAATGACTGACGCAAAAACAAGCAGAAACACAAATCAAAGATCAGCAAGCAAATGGCTAATGGGTTTATATGGCGCTATTTGGTTGATGGGCGCTGGCTGGTTTTTCTCTATCGAACCTCAGCAAGAGCGCGACTGGATGGCTGAGGTCAGCGAAAGGGTCACATACGAGCGCGACGACACCAACCCTGATTTGATCACCCTAACCAATGTACGCAACTTTGATTGGCATACTGATACAGAGGCGACCGAACGCTGGGACACCCGCACCATTGATATGTCCAAGCTATCGGGCGTCGATGTCACCAACTCTTATTGGATGGGACCTCTGATTGCCCATACTTTAGTCAGCTTTCGTTTTGAAGACGATAGGCCGCTTGCCTTCTCGTTTGAGATTCGTAAAGAAAAAGGCGAGTCATTTTCGGCATTGGCGGGGTTTTTTCGACGCTATGAGCTGAGCCTGATTGCCGCAGAAGAGCGCGATATTATTTATACCCGTACCAATGCGCGTGGTGAGCAGGTGTATCTATTTCCCATTAGCAACTTACAGCAGCATGAGGTCAAGTCATTATTTGAATCTTACTTAACCGCCGCCGACGAATTGAATGCCAAGCCTGCTTGGTACAATACGTTAACCAGTAACTGTACCAATATCATTTTTTATATGGCGCGTATCGTCAGTGGTGAGCGTCTGCCATGGGATTATCGGATTTGGGTCTCCGGCTGGCTGCCAAACTATCTATATGATGTCGGGATGCTGGATGCCAATCCTGAAAAGACGGGGCAGCCTTGGTCTATGGATACTTGGTACGAGCGCACCCATATCAACTCAAAAGTTAAAGGATTCAATAATCAAATCAATCTAGCGCCTGGCGTTAATAGTCAAGAGAGCCACCATGAGTTTTCTGAGCAAATTCGTCAAGGTATCCCTATCCCGCCACTGGCTGACACACAAGAAGAGGCTGAAGCAAAAGCCAAATCTACGGCTTCTTATTAATATCAATCAGCATGATAATTTTACGCTGCAATACTACCGGCGTCACTGATTTCAGTAATTCTTAGTATTATTAAGGCTTGACCCAAGTGACCACGCGCATCTCCATCTCTTCATCAGACATGCCAGTCTCAGAAACACAGCGCCCTGCTACCCCAACGTTGGCAGCGCGCATTTGTTGCTGCGTTACCACTGCATTTCCAGTCAGTAACAGATGCCAACTTGGCAAATTTTGTCCTTTATACAGACGCTTATAAGCGCAGTGCGACGGTAGCCACATCATCTGCGGCAGATTCTCTATGGTCAGCTGAATACAATCGGGCACATGCTCTTGGCGCGTGGCGTAATGCTGACAATACCCTGTCGCACAGTCCATGAGCTGGCACGTCACATCGGTATACTCGACCAATTCTTCCGCCACATCGCCATGCTCATCTTCATCAATATACTTAATCAAGCAGCAGCTACCACAGCCATCACACAAGGCTTCCCATTCGCTATGATTGAGTTCTGACAGTGCATAGCGCGACCAAAACTTCGGACGCAATGTGTCATTACCATGACGCTTACTATCATGGTCGCTGTCAGGAAATAAGCTCACGGCAGGCTTTGCTGCTATCTCCAGCAAGGTTGCGTCAGAGCCTAGATTGGCTGCATCGTTGTTTAATAAATTTTGTGTCATAAAGGTGCCGTAGCATTTTGATAAAGAGCGTTACAGTATTATAGCTGTTTTTGATTAACGTGGGCGTTAAGGTAGTAAAAGTTAGGAAAACGATATAGCAAAAAAAGCAGATAAATCACTGCTATAACGCAACACTCATCACATAAAAAAGGATAATAGTATGTCAATTAAGACCTTTGAATTAATCAGTACTACTGAAAATAACGTCCAGCTTATCAGCTATATGGCGCTACCAGAGAATGCCTCAGATGATAATCCTGTAGCTGGGATTTTGGTCGCACCAGAATGGTGGGGCGTGGTCGATCACCCAAAATCTGTGGTTGAGCGCTTAGCAGAAGCAGGCTATGCCGCTGTGGCGATGGACGTCTACGGCGAAGGCAAACTGACCAGCGATGCTGCCATGGCAAATATGTGGATGGAGCAAGTATTAGCCGACCAAGAGATGCTGATGGCGCGCTGCCGTCTGATTCTGAATGACTTTAGTGATCAACTGGCTGTCGATGGCGACAAACTAGCCGCAATCGGCTATTGCTTCGGTGGCAAAATCGTCCTCGATATGGCGCGCGAAGGTATGCCATTAAAAGCAGTGGCTACTTTCCACGGTAATCCATCGCCTAAGCAACCAGCCGATGAGCAATTCACTGCTAAAGTATTGGTTGCTCATGGTCGTGATGATTCGATGGTATCTATGGATGCTATTGAAGGTCTCAAATCAGAGCTAGACGCTGCGAACGTTGATTACACCATTGATGTTTATGACGGTGCTAAGCATGGTTTCACCAATCCAAATGCAGATGAGCGTGCTGCTAAAAACGATGTGGATCTTGGCTATAACGAAATCGCTGCCAAGCAAAGCTGGGATAATATGCTGGAATTTATGAAAGACAATTTGGCTTAATAGCTTTTATAGTAGCTTTTATAACAGCTAAAGCACTAGATCATGTTTAAAGCATATTAAATGCTTTAACGCCTGTCAGCTCAGCCCATTTTTGGCGTGTTAAACGCGTCACTTATGTGCTCATGGCTTGTGCTTACAATCAAATAGCGTCATTATCACTCAATGGACAGACAGATTGAGTGGGAATGATGCTATATTTTTTTATGGGTTCTTTAGGTTGGCTGGTGATAATTACGTTACTAGTGATTATGATTGTTCTCTATGTCAGATTACATCAGCAACTGTCAGCGCTGCGTCAAGATCTCGCCCAGCTAAAGAGCGAACTTGAGCAGGAAAAAAATACTGCTACTGCGATAAAAGACGCTGCTATAAAAAGTACGTTTGACACTGAATCAGCGGATAAAGACGCATTGTCAGTAATACCACCACCGTTACCCACTCATGCTTCTACGTTTAGCTTTGTATCATCTTTACCTCAAACACCCATTCCTCCCAATCAACCTTTGGTCAATAAAGCAATTAGTGCGCCGATAGAGTCGGATGAGCGCTCCTTGCCTATCGTTACCTCCCTGCTTCACTCTATCAAAAACTGGTTTTTTGGCGGCAACTTGGTCGTACGTGTTGGGGTGCTTGTTTTACTTGTCGGCGTGGTGCTCCTGCTACGCTTATTAAGCGATTATATTGAGATCTCGATTACCGCCAAGCTCATTAGTATTGGTATTATGGGCTTAGGGCTTGCGGCGCTGGGATTAAAGCTAGCAAAAAATCGCTTTACTTATGGTATTACCTTACAAGGGGCAGGCTTAGCGATTGCGTATTTAACCACCTTTTTTGCCTATAGCGTTTACCAAGTTTTGCCTAGCCTACCAAGCTTTATCGGACTTGGGCTATTATCTGCTATAACCGTTGCACTTGCCGTGCGTCAAAACGCCCTTCCTTTGGCATTGTTGGCATTATCAGGTGGGTTTTTTGCGCCCATTTTGACCAGTCAAGATACAGGCAGTTTAGCGGCACTTTTTAGCTACTATTTATTATTAAATGTCACTATTGCAGTTATCGCCCATTACCGTCCATGGAAGATACTAAACCTATTGGGGGTCACTGTAACCTTTGGGCTGGCTTACTACTGGGGCATCAGTGAAAATGTGAGCACGGTCATTGAGGCGCAGCGCTGGTCTTTAGTCCTATTGGTCATCCTGCACTTATTGCTATATCTGTTTGTCGTCATTCGCTACGCCCAACAAATCATCGCTTACAATACCCTTTATGAAACAGACATCATTCAGACAGATAGCGCAGACAACGTGCAGCCTTTAGATAATGCTTATGTAAGAAATAATAGCTATGTATTCCCTATTGATACCAGTTTGCTGTTTTCAGTGCCGATACTGGCTTTTGGGTTATTGGCGGCATTATTAGATGACATTCCTCATGCCCTAACCATAACTAGTGCCATTTTGGCCACTGTTTATTTAGGACTTGGCTGGTTATTTGTGCAGCGTAGCCAGCGTTATGCCTTAATCACCGAGGGCATGCTGGCTTTAGGATTTGGATTTTTGGCACTGGTGATCCCATTGGCATTGGATGCTGAATGGATTGCCTTTGGCTGGTCGGTACAAGGGCTGGCGCTGGTATGGTTCGGACGACGCTCACTACGCGCATGGTCAGTATTGTTTGGGTTGTTATTGCAGCTACTCAGTATCGCCATGCTGATGATAAATGTGTTCTTTACGATCAAAGATTATCCAACGTTGGCATTGACGATTTCAGCGCTCAGCTATCTAGCAACGATGTTTATCTTACGTGCTAGCAATTCGCCTGCCGCTTTAGACGATACTGAAAACCTTCCTGCACAGCAAAATGCGACTACAGATTCAATGTCTGTAATGTCTGACGCAACAGTCACCGTCGCTCAATCGCTGGGTATCAGTAACCAAGCCGCTCAGCAATGGCTTACCAGTATCAATAGCCAAAGTATGGCGTTTAACCTGATATGGCGCAGTCCGGTTTTGAGTCGCTGTTTGGCCTTTACCGCAATGGTTTGGCTGCTGTATGTATTGGTCATCGATTTTGACCAATGGCTTGCCAGCTGGCAATTAGCAACGACGGCACTGCTAGGGTTGGCAATGTTAACGAGCTTAATTATTTATCAGGCAATTAATCACTATCATTCGTGGCGTGAGATTAGGCAGTTTAGCCATGGCTTGCTGCTGCTATTTTATGCCATGTTACTGTTTCAACTGCCGCAAAAATATGAATTTGATTATCAATGGACAACCTTTTATTGGCCGATATTTATTACCTTACTCATAGGCTGGTTGGTCGTTGGGCAATTGTGGTTAAAAACATGGCATAAAGAAGCGGAATTAAAAAGTTTTGATAGCGCGAGCTGGCTTGGTGCTGGAATTATCCTGTTGGCAGAAGCCATGCATTATGGCTTGCCCGATTCAAAAGGCGTCATGACTATTTTAGTTCCGGTTGCCTTTATGCTGGCTGGATTATGGTGGACACAGCGTCATGCTATGGTTCAGTACAATGATAAGCAATCAAAAGCAGCTAATTCAGCGCTTGTACCTTATTGGTTTGATTGGCATCAGGGACTGTTAGACAGTGCCAAAATATTTGTACCTATGACTTTAGGCTGGGCCATTTTTACCAACTTCACTTACGATGGCGTCATTTGGCAGCTACCCTATTTCCCCCTATTTAACTTATATGATGTGACGTTATGGCTGGTGGTTTTTTACAGCTTGGGCGTTTATTTGCTCCGTCAGCCATATGGTAGGCAATCAAGAAACCTATTAAGCGCCATTCCTAAAAACGATATGCTATTAATTATCTTAGCGCTGATTGGCCTTTGGATAGGCTCTAGTATGTTGGTTAGAACGCTGCATGCATTTATCGGTACGCCTTTATGGACTGGCGGTTTATACGACGTTACAGGTGGCGCTTGGAGTAGCGAGCAAGTACAGACGGGACTGACAATTTTATGGACGCTTATTGCTTTGGTGGCCACTATTATTGCTAGCCGCTATGGGCAGCGTACGCTATGGTTTATGGGTATTGGGCTGTTGGGCGTTGTGGTTTTAAAATTGGTCTTGGTTGATTTATCACAGACCGAGGCAATTTGGCGAGTAATTTCCTTCCTTGGCGCGGGTAGCTTAATCTTAGTCATTGGTTATTTGGCACCTCTACCACCAGCGCGCGAAGCTTTAGCAGATGAGGCTAAATGATAGTTGCATATGAGCGTTACATGAAATTGTAACGTGATAACTTGATAACGTTGGGTGATAGCGCTGGTTGTGTAGTAAACTGAACACCATAAAAAGTAAATGACGATCGTCTTACTTTGCGCATTTTTTATAAAAGGTTATAAAAGCAGATGGATAAGAGAGTAAGTATTCAGTGGTTCCCAGGGCACATGAACAAAGCCCGTAACGAAATCAAAGAAATCATGCCCCAGATGGATGTGGTTATCGAGGTCATCGATGCGCGTATTCCTTATAGCAGCGAGAACCCAATGGTCGCCGCATTACGCGGTGAAAAGCCTGTCATCAAAATACTTAATAAAGCTGATCTTGCTGATCCCGAATTGACCCAAGCATGGATGGACTATCTTGAGCAGCAAAGCGGTGTCAAAGCCATTGCTTGTGATACCGATAAAGCCAATGACGTCAAACGTATCATCGCCATCTGTAAGCAACTTGTGCCCAATAAAGTGGGTACGGGTCGTCAAATCAAAGCTATGATTATGGGGATTCCAAACGTTGGTAAATCAACATTGATTAATACCTTGGCGGGTCGCGCTGTCGCCAGAACCGGCGATGAGCCAGCGGTCACCAAGTCGCAGCAGCTGATCAAGCTTGACGACGACATCATGCTCTATGATACCCCTGGTATGCTATGGCCAAAGGTTGAAAACGAAAACTCTGGCTACCGCTTGGCAGCGACCGGCGGTATTCGAGATACGGCGTTTGACTTCGCTGACGTGGCCAGTTATACCGCTGAGTACCTAATGCAAGCCTATCCTGAGCTGCTAAAAAGCCGCTATAAAATTGATGAGCTACCCAAGACCGATTGGGAGTTTTTTGAAGTGGCGGGACGTAATCGCGGTTGCGTGCGCGCGGGCAACCAAGTCGACACTTACCGCATGTCTGAGATTCTGATTAACGAGCTGCGTAGTGGCAAGCTTGGTGATATTACGCTCGAAACACCAGCCATGACAGAAGCTGAAGAGCTAGTCGTTGCTGAACAACGAATCGCTGCCGAAGAGAAAAGAATCGCTAAAGAAGAAGAGAAGCGTTTGCGTCGTCTAAAAACGCGGAAGAATCGGAAGTAGGCTTGAGGCTATTTCTAAATATATTTGAGGGTTAAGATGACAGATTATAATGAAATGAAAGCCTTAACCTTTGATGCTAGAGACGAGTTCACACGTAAGCCTATCGCTGAAAAAATCATTAAGCTCTTGGATTCAGATATTGATGTCTCACCACTTATTATCGACGGTAAATGGGGTACAGGTAAAACTGAATTTTGCTTCAAACTCAAAAATCTAATTCAAGCAGATAATCCCAATAATTACAAAGTTGGGTACGTGAACGCCTTTCAAGCTGATCATGCTAATGAGCCCCTATTAGCACTTATCGCAGAAGTCGCGAGCTTTTACAATGAAGGTGACAGTAAGCGTCAAAGCTTCATAGCCAGTGCAATTCCTTATTTAAGACTTATTTCTGGTATAGGTCTTAAAGCAGGATTAGGATTTGCATTCGGTAGATATGCGACAGATATTCCTGACGCACTAGCAGATGGAATGGAAGAAATAAAGGATAGGTCAAAATCTCTCATCGATCAATCACTTGAGTCTATGATTAAAGACCAAGTAGAAGCGGAAAAGAATTTATCGACATTGCGTGATGCTCTATCTGATATTGCTTCCACAAACCCTATCATTTTACTTATTGATGAGCTCGATCGTTGTCGTCCAGATTTTGCAGTAATGATGTTAGAAACTATCAAACATGTTTTTGACGTTAAAAATGTGCAGATTATTTTGATTACTAATGCTGAACAGCTAAAAGCCACTATCAAACATAGCTATGGTAGCGAAACTAATTCTCACGACTATCTATATAAATTTTTTAAATATCAAATTAATCTACCTACGACCAGTAATGGTCCAGAAAATCAATCGATTGAAAATAACGCTACCTATTTTCGAGCTACGGTACAAGCGAGTAATGTCATTCCACAAGAATTTAAAGACAACCAGTTTATCTATGAGATTCCAACTTTCTTGGATCTCAGTAAATTATCACTTCGTAATATTGAGCAGGTTGTTCGTTGTATAGAAACCTTAATTGTGTTTGAAGATGGAGAGCAAAGTAAGTCACAGATTGTTGAGCAAATTTTGATGGTTTTTCTATCCTTTGTTTATATGATGGATAAGAGACTATTTCAGCAAATAATAATTAAAGAAATAAATGAAGATAAGTTTATTAAATTTATCAACAGTGCTCAGATAAACTTTCATGATAGGATTACTAGAACTCAAAACTTGCAAACCGAAAGTCTTATATTGATAGTTTTTAGTAAGTACTTACCTGAAAACTGTTTTTACTTACCTGAAGATTATTTTCAACTTGAAAGAACGCTAAAGATAATAAGTGAATTTTTATTAAATTATCAATTCCATAATGAAACAAGTAATCTAGTCAATTGGAAGAGCAACAACTCTTACATTTATAACTACATCGACCACACAACCAACAACCTCTCACTTTTAAATATCGTTAAGTAGTTATTTTTATTATGTTATTTAATAGCATCACTTCAAAGTTAGGTCGTAGCAGATACTTATATAAGGTATAATTACTTATCTTCAAAATACCAAATATAACAGCCTATGACTCAGCTTACTACCAATTCAGATCCCACATTATCAGACAACACAGCTAACCACTCTCCTACATCCCTAAACTCCTTCGCACCACGCCTTCTTGACTGGTTTGCCGAAAACGGTCGCCATGATTTACCTTGGCAGCAGCATCAAACGGATGCGCCAAACCCTTATATCGTCTGGCTATCAGAGGTCATGCTGCAGCAAACGCAAGTGACCACTGTGTTGCCCTACTTTGCCCGTTTTATGGCATCGTTTCCGACAGTGCAGGATTTGGCAGCCGCAGAATGGGATACGGTTGCCGAGCATTGGGCGGGACTTGGCTACTATGCACGCGCGCGTAATTTGCATAAAGGCGCAAAGCAATTGGTCGAAGTCATTGACGAGACGGGCGACTTTCCGCAGACACTAGCAAGTTGGGAGTCAATATCTGGTGTTGGACCCTCGACCGCTGGTGCGATTATGGCGATGGGGCTGCATCGCTATGGCGTCATCTGCGATGGCAATGTCAAACGTGTATTGACGCGCTGGGCCGCCATCGATGGTGATATCACCAAGTCTGCCACCACTAAAGAGCTATGGGCATTGGCAGAGCGATTAACACCTAAGGAAAACTCAGGATTGTTTGCGCAAGCGATGATGGATATGGGCGCAACCTTATGTACGCGTAGCAAACCTGCTTGTCTGCTATGTCCGCTTCAAGAAGACTGCTTGGCTCATGCTGAGGGTCGCGAAACGGATTATCCAGTCAAGGCAAAAAAGCAGCCCAAACCGAGCAAGTTTAGCAATGCGTTATTGATTAAGGATATTGATGGCAACATACTGTGGCTACAACGTCCTGACAATGGCATTTGGGGCGGACTCTGGAGTTTGCCGCTGCAATTTATCAAAAAAACCGACGGTAAAATAAGTGGTAAAACGACTGTTAAAAATGATACTAAATTAAACGTAGCTAGTCATGAAAAAATCTATGAAGCAGAATTTACCACTGCCGAGCAAATTATCAATGAGTGGTTAGATAAGCATAAGTTGGAAGCAAAAGCAGTCAGTAAAACCTTATTAGACGATGCCCCCATTAAGCATTCATTGACCCATTTTCATTGGTATTTAACGCCGCAATCATTAACTTTAAATGTTAAACAAACGACAAAGATAACCGAAGCCTTACAAGCAGCAGAGATTAATATTAATTGGTTAAATGCGGATGCTGCGCAGGTGACACTAGGATTGCCTCGCGCAATGGTTAAAATTTTAGAATAATAAGTTGGTTAATTTGTCTAAATTAACTGCTTAAAAAAGCACTTCATATGTCATAAAAAAAGCGACTCACTATTGATGTGAGTCGCTTTTTTATTACAAAACTGAAAAGATTAAGACTTTGGCACCCGCAGACGCATTAAGCCTTCTTGTTGTACCGTAGCAACCAGCTTACCGTCTTGCCAAAACTGCCCATGGTTTAAGCCTTTAGCATTGGACGTGGTATCACTCCACATGTCATATAGCATCCAACCATTTAGATCAAAATCACGGTGAAAATGCATCGAGTGATCGATACTGGCCGCTTGCAAGCCGCTGGTCATAAAGCTGACACCATGCGACATCAGCCCTGTGCCCACCAGATAAAAATCGGACGAAAATGCCAACAGCGCTTGTTGAATCGCAACCGGCTGATTGCCCAATTCACGGATACGCAGCCAGTTCGCCTGCTTCGGTTTCATTGGCTCTGGATGAATCGGGTCACGCGGTTTAACGGGTTTAATCTCGACATGGCGACGGCGCATAAAGCGGGCTTTGAGCGCGTCTGGAACTTTTCCAACATACTCTTCTTTTAAATCCTGCTCAGCCAGCAAATCCTCTGGTGGCGGATAGGCGGGCATATCTTCTTGATACTCTAAACCCTCTTCCATCGGCGAAAACGAAGCTATCATTGAAAATATTACTTGCTCAATAGGTGCTTTACCGCGCACCTCTTTATACTGAATCGCTGTTACTTCACGCGCAGACAGACTACGACCGTCACGCAAGCGCCGTACCTGATAAATCACCGGCTGCGTGATATCACCACCGCGCAAAAAATAGCCATGCAGTGAATGACAAGGCTTGTCTTTATCGAGCGTATGCGCCGCTGCCATAATAGCTTGGGCAAGTACTTGTCCACCAAAAATACGACTGCCAACATAGTCATGGCTCTTACCCTCAAAGACATCGGGGGTAACCTCAATAAGCGCTACAGTAGACAGCAGCTCATCAATCAATTGCGAATAATCGGACATGACGATCATTTTCCTTATTTTTATCAATAACGCGGTGCGCCAAAAAATATCAAGAGGATATGGCTTAAGCCGAGGTGACGTTTTACTATAAGTAATACGAAATCAATAACAGTAATATACAAGATAAATCTATAGATGAACAACCACCTATAATCAGTCACGACTATTATTATGATGACAAGCAATCAAACGACTTTTGAAAAACACTGCTAAAGGCGGTAAATAAAAACGAGATGCTTTATGACATCTCGTTTTCCAATCCCTGCTTGCATTTATGGCTTCACGGCCACGAGTACACGGATAGAATCTGGGACTAATGACAGGCTACCTAGTGCTTGCTCACCTTGGGCTTTTAGCTGCTCCAAGCGCTCAATCTCGGCAGGGCGTACATTAGGATTGATCGTTTGTAGATGCTTTAAGCGTTTGATTTCACGTGACCACTGCTGGCTAAAACGGCTACTTGCTTGTTCACCAATCTCTGCTAGCTGCTGACGGGCGATCTCCTCCGCTTCATAATAACGCTGCTCGATCACATCACCGCGTACCTTAATCACTTGGCGAGCACGGTTTTTATCCAGACGCTCAATGTGCGGCATAATCATCTCAGCACTGATACGTGCGGATAAATCACTGCCTTGCTCACTGATAAATACACGGATATTTTGGGTGGTCAGTGTCGCTGGTAAATTGAGCAACCTTGGCGCAATGGCTTCCACGCGGAAATTCACTTCAAGCAACACCATACCTTGCGGTACAGCAGAACTTTTTAGCATCGCAACCGTGGTATTACCAAAGGTGCTGGTACTCGCCAGCTCATAAATTGCGCGCATCAATGGATGCTCGTGAGTGATAAAGTCGATATCTTCACGCTGCAGGGCCTGCTTACGCTCGAATGTCAACGTCATGCCATCTTCGTCACCAAGTGGTAGACCGTCGATATAATCGCTAATCTCAGTACTATCGATTGGGGCAATCACCCAAGAGCCATCACGCTGGATGCTATGCTCGATATTGGCTGAGGCAAAAAAGCGCTCAATAAACTGCGGCAATAGATTATGACCATCAAAATCACGCATGGCATCAGCGATACGCCCAGCAACGCGCGGACGGCATGAGTTGTACTCTAATAGGCGATCACGACCCGCTTGCAACTGTGCCTCTAAGCCCAATCGCGTCTGTTTCGCTTCTTCTATAATATCTTGTAATATCGCACGGTTCTCGTCAGTATCCGCCCCTTCAAGCATCGGCTTTAGCTCTTGGATATACTGCTCTTGCACGCTCTGCGCCGTTGGAGAGATTTGATTAAACATATTTAGCGCATCGTGATACCACTGATATAGTCGCTCTTGCGCGGTACCCTGTACATAAGGCACATGCAGCATAATTTGCTGCGTTTGCCCGATACGATCTAGACGACCGATACGCTGCTCCAAAGTATCTGGATTGGCAGGTAAGTCCCACAATATCAGCTGGCTTGCAAACTGGAAGTTACGCCCCTCTGAGCCAATCTCTGAGCAGAGTAATATCTGCGCGCCCTCTAAATCAGCAAAGAACGCTGCTGCTTGGTCACGCTCAAGCAAAGTCATTTGCTCGGTAAAGATGGCAGTCTTGATACCGGCATGTAAGCGTAATACCGCTTCTAAGCTTTCAACCGTCGCCCCACTACGAGCAATTAACAATACCTTTTTATGCTTAAGCTCACCCTTTAAGATATCAACCAACCATGGCACACGCGGGTCGTCTTCTAACCAGCCGCCATCTGGCTGATTTTCTTCGCCCCATAGCTGCTCGCGCAATTTACCCTTGGTTTGATAGCTATCGACCCACGCTTCAGGCAATGGCAATGGATACGGCTGGCTGCTACGACCGTAGAAACCTTTGACACTTTCACGGGTATTACGGAATAAAATACGCCCCGTACCATGACGATCAAGCAGTTCATTAAGCGCATAGGTGCGCAGTTTTTCGTCTTCATTAATGTTTGCTAACTCATCGATACTAACAGTCAGTAAACTGCTTAAGGCGGCGATTTGACCGTCGCTCAATGGCTTATCTTCTATCAATACACCAGCAACAGCAGCCGTTTCGGCAAAGGCGTCTTGACCATCGATAAATTCATCCAAATCATCAAAACGGTCAGGATCTAACAGACGCAAACGAGCAAAGTGACTTTGCGCCCCAAGCTGCTCAGGTGTTGCTGTTAATAGCATCACACCCGGCGTTTCTTCAGCGAAATCAGCAATCAAGTCATATTTATCATTGCCGCCTTGCGCCTCATCCCAATGCAAGTGATGCGCCTCATCGACAACCAACAAATCAAAGCCAGCTTCCATCGCTTGGTCGTATAAATCAGGATGGTCAAGGAGTAAGTCCATGCCAGCAATGATACATTGCTCAGTAGCAAAGACGTTTTGCTCAGGGTCATGTTCTTTGATCGCTGCCGTACGCACCAAATCAAATAAGGCAAAGTTTAGATTAAAGCGGCGGCGCAGCTCAATCATCCACTGATATTGCAAGCTGTCTGGCACAAGGATTAATACTCGCTCAGCTTTGCCAGTCAATAGCTGCTGATGAATAATCAATCCCGCTTCAATGGTTTTACCCAAACCGACTTCATCAGCAAGCAACACACGCGGCGCGATACGCTTGCCAACTTCATGGGCAATATAAAGCTGGTGCTCAATGATGTCGACGCGCGCGCCCATCAAGCCTTTAAGCGGGTGACCCGCTAGCGCCGACTGCATACGCAAGATATCTTGGCGCAGCTCATACCAATCGCCGCGCTCGATACGACCAGCAAGCAGACGCTCAAGCGGCTTAGCAAGCGTGATATTGGCCGCCAAACGGGTTTCCATAATGCCTTTTTCATGCTCATCGACACTGTATTTGAGCACGCCCATCACTTCTTCGACCGCCGTTACGGTATAGCTCTTACCGGCTTGATCCGAAATACTATCACCGACTTTGAATACCACGCGTGATAATGGCGCCGAGTTTTTTGCATACACGCGGGTCTCTTCACTTTGTGGAAATAGAATGTGCACACATCGGTCGTCTACATCGATGACCACACCCAAGCCAAGCTCGGATTCCGTATCAGATAAATAACGTTGACCAACGGCAAATTCAGTATTGTGCAATGAAGCGATAGAGATAGTCATAGGGCGATGTCTTTTGTACTCAGATAATAGGAAAAAATAGATAGCTCATAGTGAGGTTTGCTGGCGTAAATCATAGCGCGAGTCATTACTTAATAGTCTGAGAGGTTACCGGACATACCGGCAGCGTCAACTCATTAGCTAGGTCGCAAGATAAAGCCGACCATTATATAACGTTAGCAGCTAGATGAGTGCGCTAAGTTGACTTTTCAAGAGCAGATTCTGGCAAGATTATCTTAAGCCCAAGCATAAGTTGGGCTTATAAACCAATAAGATAACGACTCGCAAGTAAAGAAAATATATTGTCATTATAAAATTGATTCTATATTGTTAATAAATGCAATAAAACATCTCTATTTTCTTACCAGAATTTTTCAACTATACGCCTACCTATACCCTTTTATCGCCTATTATTTATGATGAATTATCTTTTAAGATTTATGAGCATATCATGCCTATTTATAGTCCTTTAAGTTATAAAAACGTTAATAATCAAGTCGGTTAAGTTATATAGGTAAGGTTAATACTGTTGATTTTTTTATTCTTATTCACAAACTATTTTCATTAGAACGACGCATGAGCATTTAGTTGATTGCCGACAATATACAGCATTGGCACCCTTCTACGTGGTCACTACTCTTCAAGGACTATCCCACCATGAGTGCCTCCAAAAAAGTTGGCTTTTTTAACCAAGTCAGTACCCAAGTTACCACTATTTTGTTCATTGCCTTTGCAGTCGTACTAGCGGTCGTTGTTTACGTCGTTGATAAAGAAGGTCATGATAAAATTCGCCTTGAGTCAGCAAAGCTGGTCGCTGAACGTGGTAACACGGCGGTTAATAGCATTTCAGCCGATATCAACCGCGTTATGCGTAGCGCCCTACTACTGCAACAAAGCGCGCAAACGCTGCCACCACAAGAAGCGATTTTGCAAGCCAGTACCGCCAATGCCTTTGATAAGCGTGATTATAACTTATTAGGTAGTGGCGGCATTTGGCCAGAAAAAGGCGCACTTGGTGCCAATACCGCCACCCATCCGTTTTTGATGGTGCGTCAAAACGGTAATTATCAAGCAGTCCTTAGTGACCCAAACCCTGCCAATCCTTACTATCAAGAAGACTGGTTTAGCGTTTTAAAGCTGCTCAAACCTGATAGCTGTATTTGGAACCATGTTCGCGCAAGCCAGACCAAAGGTGAGCTTGCCATGAGCTGCGGTGTTGCTATCGAGCGTGACAATCAGTTCTGGGGTGCCAGTACCGTTAACTTCACCTTAAACCAGCTACAAGAAAACATCGTTAAGCTAAGTGACAGCTCAGGTTCAGGTTATATTTTATTGCTCGATAATAGTGACAAGGTTATCGCCTCCTCTAACCCTGAACGTTTACGCTATATTGATGAAAAAACCGGTACACCGCTTGATATCAAGCAAGTCATCAACGCTGACCCTGCTTGGAATCCGGTATTAAACTTCTTAGAGACTCAGCGTAATGAGACTATTGAGCAAGTTGCAGCCAGCGTATCTCCGCAAGTTCAGCAAGTACTGACCACGCTTGATAAAGCCGAAACTGGGACGGCAAAGGGTTATTATTTGGTGAACTACGCCGCTTACTTAAATAACGGTGAAAACAAGCAAAATGCCATGGACAGCCGCTTATTACAAAGCTTTGAGCTGACTAAGGACAGCTACTATAACGGCAGTCAAGCGTATGTGTTTGAGATTCCTGAGACCTACTGGAAGCTGATTGTCGTCCAGCCTGATGCTGAAATTAACGCCATCGCCGACAATCTCAGTGAAAACTTGATTAACTGGATTGCATTAGCGCTACTTATCACCGCTGGTATTATTTACTTTATGCTGACTTTCTTGGCCTTTAAACCGCTAAAAGAAACCACTGATAAAATTTCTCTGGCAGAAAACATCATTAATAATAAGCAATATAACAAGCTCAGCTCAGTGAAATTTAAGACAGGTCGTAACGAGATTGGTCTGGTAAACGGCTCTATTAATGACCTATTAGATCGAATCCAATCTAACGAAGGTAAACTTGCCAATATCAATCAGCAGCTAGAGATTAAAGTCGAAGAACGTACCGCTGAGCTGCAAGATACGCTAAAAGAGCTGAAAAACTCACAGCTACAATTGATTCGTTCAGAAAAAATGGCGACGTTAGGTCAAATGGTGGCGGGTGTTGCCCATGAAGTAAATACGCCATTATCTTATGTACAAAACAACCTTGAGATTATCGGACAATTGACTGAGCAATACGAAGAGCTGATTGAGCTGGTACAGGGCTTAAAAGGTATCAAGTCTGACTCTACGGCGACTGACGGCAAAATTGACAAGCTATTGGCAGATATCGTCCGTGCGTCGGATGAAATCCAAGAAGATGATTTGTCCGCTGAGCTTAAAGAGCTGATTAAAGACTCGCTTTTTGGTGTCGAGCAAATTACCGAGATGGTACTAAATCTGCGTAACTTCGCCCGTCTTGATGAATCAAAAGTGAAAACCATCGATGTGCGCGAATGTATCGAAGCCTCGCTTAAAATCGCTGGTAACTCTATCAGACATCAAGAGATTGTCACAGACTTTGCCCCGACCCCTGAGATTAAATGCTCACCGTCACAGATTAACCAAGTCCTCGTGAACTTGCTTAATAACGCTGCGCAAGCCATGGGCGAAAAACCGGATGGCAAAATCGAAGTACGCACGCGCTCGGATGACCGCAATGTCTATATCGATGTCAGTGACAACGGTAAAGGGATGAGCACAGAGATTCTTAATCAAATCTTTGAGCCGTTCTTTACCACTAAGGGCGCAGGCGAAGGGACTGGGCTTGGTATGGCCATCAGTCAACAGATTATGGAGCAGCATAATGGCGACATTAAAGCGGTCTCAACCGAAGGCGTTGGCACAACCTTTACCTTGACGCTACCAATTGATAATGATTTAACCGAACAAAGCCTAGCGGCGTAAGCGCTAGGTTCTGTTGTTAGTTTTGTTGTTAGCTCAATTGCTATTTTAATGATTATATAAAGCGATTATTCATCATAAGGATACCATCATGAATGAATTGGAAATGCAAACCCCTAGTACCGATTTTGGCTCTGAAGCCAAACCAAAATTGGCGTTTATTGACGATGAGCAACGCATTTTACGCTCGATGAAACTGCTGTTTCGTAAAACGCATGACGTTTTTATCACCACTGACCCAACGGAGTATATTGACTATATCAAAAACAACCACGTACATGTGGCGGTCAGTGACCAGCGTATGCCTGAGCGCGTTGGTGTCGACATCTTGCGCGAAGTCAAAGAAGTATCGCCGTCTACCATGCGGATTTTATTGACCGGCTATGCTGATTTAAACGCGATTATTGGTTCTATCAACGATGGGGAAATTTATCGTTATTTGACCAAACCTTGTAAATCTGAGGAGCTACTCGCCGTCGTCGGTCGCGCTACCGAAATCGCTTTGACCTATAACCCAGACGAAGACGCTGAGCAATTTGACAGCTCGGGCAACAAGCAAACGCTATTGGTCATTGATGAAACCAATGAGTTGATTGAGCAAATACGTAAGCAATTCTCTAACAACTATAAAGTGCTGCATGCTAAAGCCTTAGAAGAAGCTTACGATTATTTGGCGAACGAAGATATCGGTGTCTGTATTACCGACATCAACGTTAGTGGCGAGAATATCGCACCGATCATCTTTACCTTAAAACAAGATGCGCCGCATTTAGTGGTTTTGGTACAAACTGAGTTTCAAGATGCAGGCTTATTAATTGACTTGATTAATAAAGGTCAGGTTTATCGCTGCTTACCAAAACCAATGCGCGCAAGCCTACTTGAGATTAGCGTCAACCGTGCATTCCAGCATCATACAAAACTCAAAGCCAGCCCTGAATTGGTTAAACGTTATGAAGTTGAGCATGACCCTGAAAACGATGTACGTATTGATTTAAGCAGCCGCGTACGCAGTCTGATTGGCAAATTGCGTAAACGTTTTTCTTTATAAGCACATATAGCTAGATAAACGCTAAAGTTACTATTACTACTGCAAAAAACCTCTATTTCAATTGAAGTAGGGGTTTTTTGCAGTACGCTTTTTTAGTGGATTTTTTGACGTACTTTTTGACTAAAGTCAGCAACATGCTACATTAAGCCAGTAGCAGCTACAGACTATTTACGATAACAATGAGATAAGGAATCATCATGCGCGCGGTTTTTTTAGATAAAGGTACCTTTTCTGAGGGCGTCGACTTGCCAGCCCCAAACGGCATCAGTGACTACCTCACTTATAATGACACCCCAAAGGATGATGCTGTCATTATTGAGCGCTGTAAAGACGCCGATATTATTATCACCAATAAAGTGCAGATCAGCGCTAACGTGATCAGTAAGTTGCCCAAGCTCAAGCTGATACAATTGACCGCCACTGGTATGAATAACGTCGACCAAGATGCCTGTATCAAGCACGATGTTGCACTTTATAATGTCGCAGGTTACGCGGTCAAAAGCGTGCCCGAACATACCTTTATGCTCATGCTGAACGCCATGCGTGCCGGTATTTATTATCATCAAAAAGTCGCTGATGGCACATGGCAAGCAAACGGTAATTTTTGCTTGCTTGATATTCCGCTGATAGATTTGGAAGATAAAACCCTAGGTGTTATTGGTGTTGGTACCATCGGCAAACGCGTGAGCGACATTGCGCGCGCTTTTGGGATGACGGTATTGTGGGCAGAGCAGCAAGGGCGTGCGCCGCGTAATGACGACTATACGGCGTTTGATGAGGTACTGGCACAGTCTGATGTATTAAGCCTACATTGCCCATTAAACGAGAAAACCAAGCATCTGATTAATGCAGATACTTTAGCAAAAATGAGCAAAAAACCGCTACTGGTCAACGTCGCTCGCGGCGGTGTTGTTGATAGTCACGCGCTGACCGATGCCATTAATAATGAGCAAATTATCGGTTATGCCAGTGATGTGTTTGAGCAAGAGCCCATTGTCACAGACGATCCTTTATTAACCCTTGCTAATCATCCGCGCGTTATATTTAGCCCGCATAATGCTTGGGGCAGCAAAAGTGCGCAAGAAACTTTGTGGCAGATGCTCAGCAAACAGGTCAGCGATTTTATCAGTCAAGCTAAGTAACTTTCAAGCTAAGTAACTTTAGCGGCTAGACGGCAACCATGCATTTTTAATTTTACGATGCTTGCGCATAATGCGAGTGACATAGTTATCATTCACCCGCCAAGGATAGCAGTTACCTTGTTTTGGCAGTTTGTCCTTGGCGCAGCTAGCATTATCTGCCAATAACCTTTAAGCATAATATATTTTATTTTTTACTCATGTAAAACCAGCTACCAGACTCTAAACACGCTTAAAAGGGCGTTGGGCTTTCCCAGTCCATCCAAGCACCCAGCGTCGGATGCTTGAGACGCAGTTGCTGGGCATGCAGATTTAGCCTTGGCGCAATATCTAATGCTGCACCTTCGGCATAAATAGGATCGCCAATCATCACATGACCAACATGCACCATATGCACACGCAGCTGATGACTACGACCCGTGACAGGCTTTAGCATTACGCGCGTGACAGTCTGACCGTTACATTGCTCATGACTGATGACTTCATACAACGTTAAGGCATGTTTTGCCCAATTAGGATCGACGATATGGCGTGGTTTCGTCTCTGGCTCATAGCGCACTGGTACGGATATCTCACCCGTTGCGCCAACACGCTCCCACTTGCCAAAGACGCGAGCCTGATACTTTTTCTGTGGCAAACGTTCAATGAATTGCTTACTAATATGGGTTTGCGCAGCGGCATTCTTGGCAAAAATAAGCAGTCCTGAGGTATCCATATCCAGACGATGAATAAGCTTGACCGCCGGATTGACACGCTCAAGTCGTGCCAACAAACTTACCTTGAGTGTTTTGCCATCGACGCTCAAGAGACCTACAGGCTTATCAACCACCCAAATATCATCGTCTTCATAGACGGTAATCTGTTGCGCAAATGCTTGGAAAAACTCAAGCGGATGGGCGTTTTCTTGAGCGTTGAGGGCATTGACTTCTTCAGCAGTAAAAGGCATAAAAATGGGCACTTATATAAATGGGCTTGAATGGTTGATGAGCTGTTATATGAAAGCTCTATAAAGGGGTAGATAATAGAATGTAGATATAAAGTAATAAATGGTTTATTTTGGTCAGAAATTCAGCATATGTCATATATCGATAGCTCAAAACCTCTATTTTTTGAACAAAAACATAGACATTATTATCAAGTGACAGATAAAAATCTACCTGTGACGTTATGTGTCGATTTATTGTGTTAATCGTAATTGTTAAACAATTTAACCAGCTGGCATCTGTTAACCCTGAGCAAACATGTTAATATAATGGCACATTTTAACCACTTCTAGACGCTTCTTTGGTCATTCATCATTCTATTATGCAAAAAAGATATCAGTTGATGGATGTCGATAGAACAATAAAACAAGAGAGATAACATTATGTCAGACCTTATCGTTAATACTACCGACGCAAACTTTGACCAAGACGTATTACAATCAGATATGCCAGTATTGGTAGATTTTTGGGCAACTTGGTGTGGTCCTTGTAAAGCCATTGCGCCTATTTTAGAAGATCTAGCCACTGAGTACCAAGGTAAAGTTAAAATCGTCAAAGTTGATGTGGATAACAACCCACAAGCTGCCAGCCGTTTTGGTATCCGTAACATTCCTACGCTATTTGTATTTAAAGGTGGTGAAAAAGTGGATTCAGTCATGGGTCTACAGCCAAAAGCTGAATTGGCAAAAGTACTAGATAAGCATTTGTAAATTAGTGCTTATTGGCGTTGTTGATGTTTAGCAGCCCCATCAAAATATCGTAAATGCTAAAGCCATTGTCTGATACAGATAATGGCTTTTTTGTTGATTTTATGAGCAAAAAGCTGGATTACCTGACTTTTTTGGCAAAAATTATTGACAATACTATCTTTAAGCCCGTATAGTCTGCTGATAAGAGAACATGAATGGTTTTCCTAAATATCTCGTCGCTATTCTCCTCGTGTTTATCAACAAAAACACCATCGTCATTATTAAATACCACTACTGACCGAATGACTAAACACAATGACTGATATTGAGTGTTTGACGCAGACTCTTATGTAGACGTCTTTATCTTCACTTTTTATAACTTGTCTGCCTCTCGTGCGACAAGCTCATAAATCGACACATAAAACCAAAACTACATAAATCTTAATACAGCGTATACACCCCCTAGCACCCTAATACCATTATTTGAATCACTGTCGTGATCTGTGAATAATGGCATCTCTCATCTTATCAACTGCTAACGACCTATCTATGAATCTTACTGAATTAAAGAAAAAATCAATCGCTGAGCTACTGGCCATCGCCAAAGAGATGGGTCTTGATAATATGGCACGTAGCCGTAAACAAGACATTATCTTTGCTATTTTAAAAACCCATGCCCGTAACGGCGAAGCCATCTATGGTGATGGGGTACTTGAAGTGCTCCCTGATGGTTTTGGCTTTTTACGCTCATCAGAAGGCTCATATTTAGCCGGTCCTGATGATATCTATGTCAGCCCAAGTCAGATTCGCCGCTTTAGCCTAAAGACTGGTGACAGTATTGCTGGTACTATTCGCCCACCAAAAGATTCTGAGCGTTATTTTGCGCTATTAAAAGTCGGTGAAATCAACTTTGATACGCCAGATCGCTCACGTCACAAGCTGATTTTTGAAAACTTAACGCCCCTATTCCCAACTGAGCAATTGAAGCTTGAGCTTGGCAATGGTACGACTGAAGACTTAACCGGTCGTATTATTGACCTGATTGCACCAATTGGTAAAGGACAGCGTTCTATCATTGTGGCACCGCCAAAAGCGGGTAAAACAATGCTACTACAATCAATAGCCCAATCGATTACCCGTAATAATCCTGAATGCTATCTTATCGTCCTATTGATTGATGAGCGCCCAGAAGAAGTTACCGAGATGGAACGTACGGTACGCGGTGAAGTGGTTGCCTCAACCTTTGATGAGCCGCCTCAGCGCCACGTACAGGTTGCAGAGATGGTTATTGAAAAAGCCAAACGCTTGGTTGAGCATAAACAAGATGTGGTCATTTTGCTTGACTCTATTACCCGCCTTGCCCGCGCCTATAACACCGTGATTCCGTCATCAGGTAAAGTGTTAACCGGTGGTTTGGATGCCAATGCATTAGAGCGTCCAAAACGCTTCTTTGGTGCTGCTCGTAATATCGAAGAAGGCGGCAGCCTGACCATTATCGCCAGTGCTTTGATTGATACGGGTAGTAAAATGGACAGCGTTATCTTTGAAGAATTCAAAGGAACAGGTAACCAAGAGATTACCCTTGAGCGCGACTTGGCTGAAAAACGTGTCTTCCCAGCCATTAATATCAAAAAATCGGGCACACGCCGCGAAGAGCGTCTGCTTGATGAAGATAAACTGCGTAAAGTTTGGATTTTACGTAAACTGCTTCAGCCGATGGATGGAGTCCAAGCAACTGAGTTCTTGCTAGATCGTCTAAAAGAAGCCAAAACCAATGATGAATTCTTTGAGCAAATGAAGCGTAAATCACAAAATTGATCTTAAATCTTTTACGACAATAAAATTATATAAATACTTGACGTTTTACTCATAAAGACTGCCTAAAGGGCAGTCTTTTTGTTTTTAGTGCTGATTGCTCTGTGATTACAAATAATTGTCGTGAAAAACAGTTAGCTTACTATCGCTACAAATACAATAATTCTAAGCAAAGACACTACCAATGACACAGTGAGGCAACATAGTTTACAGCCCGCTTGCAAAGATTAGCGTTTCTACTACGACGAGATCTATATATTAGGGCTACTATAAGGGCTAAGAATATACTGATATATAGATTGTATACTTGGTATTTTAAACTTGACGATTTAATAGGTGATATTATGAAACTTGCTAAAACTATTGCAATGACGGCTCTTACTAGTTCTGCGCTGATCATGGGCGGCTGTGCGACCAATGGCTACAATACTGGCTTAAGCAATACCGCTAAAGGTGCTGCTGCTGGCGCTGCTGCTGGTGCACTTATCAAAAGTCGCGGTGACAGCAAAGATATCGCTCGTGGCGCAATTGGTGGTGCTGCAATTGGTGGCGCTGGTGCATATATCTTGAACAACAGCAGATAATAATTTTCAATTAGCTATTCTGACAGATAACATTTAAATAAAGATATTGTCTAATCAAATATAGTGTAAAAAAGCCTGCAATTGATTGCAGGCTTTTTTGTCTCTAACGATATGATAGGCCATGTTATAAAGCACCGCTAAACGTATCGCACGTTTGCACATTGCCACTCTCTAGACCACGTGTAAACCATTGCACACGTTGTTGACTGGTACCATGAGTAAAGTTATCAGGTACCACTGCCCCGCCGCCTGCCCGTGCCAAGCGGTCATCACCGATTTGACTGGCAGCATTGATAGCTTCATCAATATCACCGGCTTCTAAAAACTGTACGCGTTCTTGGTTGCGCTGTGCCCAAACACCCGCAAAGCAGTCCGCTTGCAGCTCTTGTAGTACAGACAATTTATTTGCTTGTGCACGCGTCACTTGACGGCTGGCCTCACTGACTTGCTGTGTAATACCAAGCAATGTCTGCACATGGTGACCTACTTCATGGGAGATAACATAAGCTTGGGCAAAATCGCCCGCTTTGTCTTGATTCTCGCTGCCGCCTGAGTCTTGGATATCACCAGAGATACCAAGGTTTTGACGCATTTCTACAAAAAACGACGTATCTAAATAAACCGTTTGATCGCCTGGACAATAAAATGGCCCAGTTGCTGAGCTGGCACTACCACAGGCAGAACTGACTTGCCCGTTAAACAAAATCAATGACGGCTCTTTATAGGTACTGCCAGCCTCATTAAATATCTGATGCCAAACCTCTTCTGTATCTGCCAAGACCACTTTGACAAACTGTGTATCACGATCGTCGCTGGTAGCTGGCTCAGTTGTCGTATTACCGCCGCCTGCGACTTCTTGACCTGTCTGCAATGCAGTCATCGGGTTTACCCCAAACACTAGCCATAGAATACCAGCGATAATGATACCACCGATTCCACCGCCCATCAGTTTACCGCCGCCACTACTGGTACGTACATTAGTACTGCCGCGTCTGCCTTGCCATTTCATAACCTTCCTCCCAAAAAATACGCTCTCTGACGCCACTCATATTAATCATTATTGATGTTAGTTATATAGTTGTTAGCTCAATCCTTTGATGTCATATGTTGTTAGGCTCTATTAATGTTAGCTGCCATAGCCTACAAATTACTTTAAAATAATGAGTGCTTTTTTGCCTTGACAGCCTGTTATCATGGCCATCATTCGGCATTACTTATTCATCCGCTATCTGCTTTATTTTTTTGTCAAAAATAGCGCAAACAGACACAAAATATCTGGGCATTAGCAATTTGGCTGCAATCGCCAGATGTCATTGATTATACGTTGATTAATTTGGCTTTTTGTAGGCATAATTATGTAAAATAAGTAAAATAAAACCTCGTTTACAATTTTATTGTAACTTAATTGTACAACCTCTTTCTATGCAGAAAGAAATCATATAGAATGCGTGAAAGCTGAGTAGCTGTAACTAAGACTAGTTGGATATCTGAGACATCTCGGATGTTCAACCTTTTTTGCTGCTACTGCTCATTTAATTATCCCGGAGAAAACCTTATGAACTTAAAATTACTTGCTCTAGCTGGTATCATGACTGCAACTATGGGCTTAACTGCCTGTGATAGCAACAAAGAAAACGCTGCTGAAGATTTATCTGACGCACAAGAAGAAGTGCAAGATGCTTCTGAAGAGCTAAACGAAGCTGCTGCTGAAGGCGAAGCTGTTCCTGCTGAAGCAGAAGCTGCTGTTGCCGGTGCTGAAGCTGATATCGCTGATGCACAAGTTGCTACTGCTACTGACGAAGTTGATGCTGAAGTACCTGTAGATGGTACTACTACTAGCGTTGACGTAGCTAGCGAAACTCCAGCTGTAGACGCAGCTGACGAAGTTGTGGTTGAAGAGCCAGCTCAGTAATTTTTATTTTTATAAATAAAAGTACTGTTCCAAAAAAAAGAGAGCCTATGCTCTCTTTTTTTATGCCTGCAATTTAGGTTTTAGGCTTTTAAAACAATGGCGCATAAAAAATGATGGTTATCACAGTCGCTTTAAAACCCAACTGTGATAACCATCATATTAAACGACTGCCTATTACTGCTATCTATTAATCAAACAGACGCTCATCAACTTGTTGACGGAATTTTTGTCCCGTTTTGAATGTGACCACGCGGCGTGCCGAAACCGCAACAGGCTCACCTGTTTTAGGGTTACGACCTGGACGGCTATTTTTATCTTTAAGCTCAAAGTTGCCAAAGCCTGAAAGCTTGACCTCTTTGCCCTCGATTAAACTCTCTGACAGCTCATCAAAGAAGTTCTCCACCAAACAGCGACCTTCTTGGCGTGTTAGGTTAAGGTGACTCATCAAATGCTCAATCATGTCAGATTTGGTTAAGGTGCTCACAGTACGACTCCTATGCTATGTCGTGATGTCGAATATCATGGTTTAGCGTTATGAGAATTAATGTTAGCTATTATAAAGGTTTTTGAGCCTTTTTTTAATAAAGTCTGCAATAAAATCCTTTACTAATAACCACTTAACTATTTTTATAAATAAAAATTTTCTACAAAATCATAATTCTTACAAATAGCAATGCCCTATAGCCTCGTTAAAAGCGAGGCTATAGAATACGTCTATGATAAAGATTATAGGTTAGCTATCACGCAGCTTTGCAGCATGTTGCTTGGCTAGCGCTTGTACTACCTTATCAGTTGCGGTTTTAATCGCTTCATCAGATAAGGTTTGTGCCTTATCTTGCCATATCAGCGCAAAAGCCAATGAGCGTTGATCAGCTGGCACTTTGTCGCCTTGATACACATCAAACAGCCACAGATCAGACAATAGCTCACCTGCTGCTGCGCGTATCGTCGACTCTAATATCTGTAAGCTGATCTCACTGTCTACTAAGATGGCAATATCACGGCGTACCTGAGGAAATTTGCTTGGGGTGGTGATGGTATGCTGCGCGCGGGCAAGTGTCAATAATGGGGCCAGTGACAATTGAGCAACCCACGTAGCGGGCAAGTCTAACTGCTTGGCAGTGTTAGGGTGCAACTGACCCAACCAACCAACATACTGATCATCGATATATAGCTTAGCACTTTGACCCGGATGCAAGAAAGCAAGCTCACTGCGCTCATAGCGGATACGGGCGCTGTCTACTTGCGCGGGTAGTAGCTGCTCTACATCATGCTTAAGATCGTAAAAGTCTAGCGCACGATTTTGATACGCTTGCTCATCCCAAACATCACCGACTGCGACCAACGCGATGCTTGGCGTTTGTACCAATTCGCTAATACTTTGACCGACAAAGCTAAGACCGGTTTCAAAGAAACGCACACGTGGCTGCTGACGATTGAGGTTATATTGCACGCAAGGCAATAAGCTTGACAATAATGTCCGGCGCATCACCGCCAAATCACTAGAGATAGGATTGGCCAATGCCAATACTTCTCCTAGCGCTTTATCATCGAGCAAGGCTTCTAATTTGGCATCACAAAAGCTAAAGCTAATCGCTTCCATATAACCATTATCGACCAGCGCCAGCTTCATCTCATGCGTTAAGTCTGCGGTATCGTCATAATCCATGCTGACTTGCAAATGCGGCAAAACGCTTGGGATATTATCATAGCCGTAGATACGCGCAACTTCTTCGATAAGATCTTCTTTAATACTCATGTCAAAGCGATACGATGGTGGCGTACAAATCAGGCTATCCGCTTGCTGCTCTACCTCAAAGCCTAACTGAGTCAAGATACGTACCATTACCGCTGGCGCAATTTCAATACCGATAACATCACGAACTTTAGTGATTGGCAACATAATAGGCGCACGTGCCGGTAGATGCTCGCTATTTTCCACTTTTACGATTTGTCCTGCTTTACTACCTGTAATGCTCGTAATCAAATCAACAGCACGCGCTAACGCAAGCGCTGGCAATTCAAAATCAACACCACGCTCAAAGCGCTGTGAGGCATCAGTATGCAGACCAAAACGGCGTGCGCGCGCGGCAATAGCTAATTGGCTAAAGAAGGCACTCTCTAAAACGATATTGGTTGTGCTATCAGTCACACTACTACGCTGACCGCCCATAATACCCGCTAGTGCAAGGGCGCCTTTGTCATCAGCAATCACCAATTCATCACCGGTTAAGGTAATGGTTTGCTCATTTAATAAGGTAATGGTTTCTTCAGGCTGTGCCAAACGCACAACGATATCACCAACAATGGTATCAGCATCAAACGCATGTAATGGCTGACCGAGTTCCATCAACACGTAGTTGGTCACATCAACCAAAAAGTTATGTGAGTGTAGTCCCGACTGCACTAGTCCATCTTGCATCCATTTTGGGGTGTCGATGCTACGATCAATATTGCTGATTGACTGTAAGAGATAGCGTGGGCAAGCCTCAACTGCACTTACTGTTACCGCTGGCGTTGCGCTGTTATCAGTAGCTGCTACATTGGCAGGAATCTCTGGCTGCTGCATCGGTAAATCGTTTATAACTGAAATCTCACGCGCAATACCACGTACGCTGAAGCAATCACCACGGTTTGGGGTGATAGAGATATCTAATATCTGATTGTCTAAACCTAAATATTCACGGATATCCATGCCAATCGGTGCATCAGCTGGCAATTCAAGCAGACCATCGATATTATCGGTCAAATCAATCTCTGACGCGCCGCAAAGCATACCGTTAGAGTCGATACCACGTAGGTTGCCGTTTTTAATCTCAAAACCTGCACCATTATCAGAAGGTAAAACGGCACCAACGGTAGCAACCGGCGCTTTCATACCAACCGTCACATTAGGCGCACCGCAAACGATTTGTAGCGGCTCAGCTGCTCCAATATTGACTTGCGTAACGCGCAGTTTATCAGCATCTGGATGCTGCTCGACGCTAATCACTTCACCCACAACCACACCACTAAAGTCACGAGCGACCGCAAAGCGATCATCAATCTCAAGCCCTGCCATGGTAAGCTGTTCAGCCAATTGCTCACTGCTATTATTGGGGTTTACCCATTGACGTAGCCACTGTTCGCTAATTTTCATAAGTATCTCGGATCAGAATTTTATAATAAATATTTTGAAGTAAAGGTTGGCGCATTAACCTGTCATATTAACAAGGAGCACTTTTTATATAAATAAAGAGCGCTCTAGCCAAACTGCTTTAAGAAGCGTACGTCGTTTTGGAAAAACAGGCGCAGATCATCGATACCGTAGTACAGCATTGCAAAACGCTCAATACCCATACCAAAAGCAAAGCCGGTATATTTATCGCTATCAATGCCGCAGTTGGTCAGCACTTGTGGATGTACCATACCGCAGCCCATGACCTCAAGCCATTTACCATTGTCATCTAAGATATCAACTTCAGCTGATGGCTCAGTGAATGGGAAAAATGATGGACGGAAACGAACGGTCAATTCTTTGGCAAAGAACGCTTCTAAAAACTCACTAATCAAGCCTTTTAGCTCAGCAAAGGTGCTCGACTCAGTAACCATCAAACCTTCTAACTGATGAAACATCGGCGAGTGGGTTTGGTCTGAGTCATTACGATAGACGCGGCCTGGGCAAATGATACGAATCGGTGGTTCGTTCTTTTCCATCGTGCGAATTTGCACTGGGCTGGTATGGGTACGCAATAAATAGTGCGCATCAAAATAGAAGGTATCATGCATCGCGCGCGCAGGATGGTGTGACGGGATATTGAGCGCTTCAAAGTTATAGTAATCGCTCTCAACTTCAGGACCGGTTGCGACATTAAAACCCGCTTGGATAAAATACTGCTGCATACGCTGGGTAATCATGGTCACAGGATGCAGATGACCTTTTTGACCACCGCGAGCAGGCAAGGTGATATCAATACTCTCACTTGCAAGCTTAGCGTTTAATGCCGCCACTTCTAGCTGCTGCTGCTGTGCGGTCAACGTATCCTGAATACGGCTACGCACCTGATGTAACCAGCCGCCGTAGTTTTTTTTATCGTCGCTGCTCAGCTTGCCCATCTGCTTTGACCAGCCAGTTAAGGGACTCTTTTTACCCGTCAATTGCACACGCAAATCTTGCAATAAGCGCACATCATTGACTTGGAGGATTAAGGCTTCAGCGGCACTGGCAAACTCATTAAGCTTGGCTTCATTAAGCTCGCTTAGCTCTGTGGACAAGGTCGGTAGCGCCGACAAATCGGTGGTAGCAGCAGGGGTAGTCATAAGACGCATTCTTCCTGATTTAAACGGACTATTGATGATAGTAATTCGTAATTGTAGAGTTTTGACCAAATATTGCAAACCATTTACCCATTCATTTTAAACTAAAGGCGTGTGATATGAATGGCTTGAATATTTAGACAATGAGCAGCGCAACAGCGACAAAAACTGGTTGCATTTTAACGGTGATAACACGGTTCATAAAATAAGGTAATATAAAAAAAGCCACCGACCAGCGGTAGCTTTTATTAATATTGTACTATTAATTAATATTATCCCAATCCATTGAGATAACCGCTTAGAAATAATTACTTAGAAATAAGCACTTAACAAGCAGTAACCGCAAAGGACGGTTAATATTTATGCTAGTGCTGCTTTCGCTTTTTCAACCAATGCTGTGAAAGTCGCTGCATCATGCATAGCGATGTCAGCAAGTACGCGACGATCGATTGCAATGTTAGCTTTTTTCATGCCATTGATAAAGCGGCTATAGCTTAAGCCGTTTAAGCGTGCACCAGCATTGATACGTGCAATCCAAAGACGACGGAAAGTACGTTTTTTGTTGCGACGGTCACGATAAGCATATTGACCAGCTTTGGTCACTGCTTGTACCGCTACGCGGTAAACACGTGAACGGGCACCGTAGTAGCCTTTTGCGCGTTTTAGGAT
>NZ_JBFFMS010000025.1:0-42065 GCF_041554015.1 Psychrobacter sp.
CCAGAGGTGATTGCAGCTACGGTTGCGATTGCTGCGGTAAGGGTGGTTTTACCGTGGTCAACGTGTCCGATGGTTCCGACGTTAACGTGTGGTTTTAGACGTTCAAACTTGGCCTTTGCCATGGGTATTTCCTCTTTTTTTGGTGAATATTTATCAATCAAAGATCGGTAAATAACTGTTTGACGGCTTATGATGCATGACCATCAAACCGTTGACACTGTGTTTTTTCTATTAAACTAACATCTATTAGCATACTAGCGATCACGCTATACTGTCTTTGCGATCGATATCTTAGCTGTTAAGCATATAAATAGAAGCATTATACGTGCTTTTCAATCCATTGCACATGACAAGTTAATATACCGTACTGCTATCGCCCTACTTTATACAAACGCTTGTCCATTCAACCTGTTATACAGCTTATTTGCTAGGCAAATATAACATTTAACGAACTGACAGCGCAAAAAGGCAACACCTCAGTGTCACCTTTAAATTATGCTCTGCCACACTGTCTGTATAATTTTCGATATTTTATAATTTTGATACCAATACTGAGTTATAGACAAACATTAGCAATGCGAATATAAATCATGAAACAATAAATGGAGCTCATATCGAGAATTGAACTCGAGACCTCTCCCTTACCAAGGGAGTGCTCTACCGCTGAGCTATATGAGCATATTTTTAATAATTACAGTAGCCAACCGCTAAGTTGCACTAAAAAAAATATCACGATACAGCAATAATAACTGACTGTCGTGATGGGCATTGATGATTTGTGCAATGGTACATATATGGAGCGGGTGGCGGGAATCGAACCCGCGTCATTAGCTTGGAAGGCTAAGGTGTTACCATTATACCACACCCGCATTTACTCTTATCTGGGCTGATTCTAATAAAAAATCATGAGTTGATATAGAGTATGCTTGGCGCTAAGACGTGCTTAGAAAAATATGGTGGTGGGAGAAGGATTCGAACCTTCGAAGCTTTCGCGACAGATTTACAGTCTGTTGGGTTTGACCGCTCCCCAATCCCACCTAGATTGCTTGATATAAAATCACTTTAATATAAAGTCAATTCATAAAAAGCTACTTTGAGAGAGATGGTGCCGACTGCCGGGATCGAACTGGCGACCTACTGATTACAAGTCAGTTGCTCTACCAACTGAGCTAAGTCGGCTTGTTCTCTCAAAGTGGTGGCTATTCTATCAAATATTTTGACAGACGCAAGCTCTTTTTTAATATTTTTGGCTTTATTTTAATAAATAATCTCAAGCAGCTGATTATAAAAGGTTTTTTGTTGCTCAAAAATAGCAACTTTTGATCCTCTTATTCTAAAGCTCCATCTTTTAGTCAAGAAACTTCAGTTAAGACCTTTAGTTAAGACCTTTAGTTAAGACCTTTAGTCACTTAACTCTTTTGCCATAATTATTAAAAGTTAGCCTGTTTACTAAAAGCTGTCTATACCATGCCTGTATTAAATAACCACAGTGCTAAGCCAATAATGATAATGGCAACAAACACCCATATAAACCAGCTCCCACTCGGTTTCTTTTCAACCGCGTCCGTATTGGCAGGATTATTGAGCGCTTGGTCCATCGCATTATTGCCTGTGGTACCCAAATCGCGAGATTGACCTAGATTGGCCGTGCCGGAGAATTGGGCGGTGGCTGCCTGTTTTGCACGCAGTACATCCGGATCAGCTTCTTCTTGCAAGGCGGTCTTAGTGGTTTTGTCATGCTCTGGCTCTGGATCAAGAGCAGCCTCAACACTTGGCGCTTCACTTACAGGAGATATCGAGGTTTCGGGCAAGGTTTCTGTTGAGGTTTCTGTTGAGGTTTTAGAGACAGTATCTTGATGCAGGTCAGGCTCAGCCACTAAAACAGGCTGCTCTACGGGCGATTCCTGATGAGTAGGATGACTAACAGGCGTTGACGTGGTTTCTGTCGATACAGCTTTTTCTGCTGGGAGAGACTCTACTTCGCTCAATACCGGTTCAGCTTTATCTGCGGCAGATAAAATGTCAGCGATGCCTGTTTCTTTCTGGACTGGCTCTGCTTCAACAATCGGTGCTATCTCAGTATCAGGACTCAACATTAGGGTTGGTTTATCTGGAGCTACTTGCTCATGAGATGTCGTAGCAGCTGTAGCAGCTAGAGGCGCTATGACCTGAAAGCTAAAGCTGGCAAATACTAGGGTGTCATCTGCTACCAAATGCCGCACTTCATTGGCACTGATACGCTCATCATTAATAAATGTACCGTTTGACGATTCTAAATCTTTTACATATAGCTGACCGTTTAGGACACTCAGCTGCGCATGATTGCGCGACACTTGCTTACTACCTAGTACCAGATCATTATCACTACCTCGGCCCACAGACAGGCTATCAATGACGGTTAAGGTCAGATCACCAAGCGCCTCTGTCAAGGCATTTAGCTGCCATGTATTGGTCGTTGCGGCATTTATATTATCGATATCGTTTGTCATGCGATGACTCCTTATTTATTAAATATATCTTATGATGGTCATTAGCTGATCCACCCCATTTTATCTTACGTTTATCGCTATATTATTTAGGGATAAAGCGCGGCTGTATGATACCGCCAAGTTTATGATAAGGGATGCTAAGCACTGGCATACCATAGGCATAGGGGGCAATATCATAGTGCTGATAACGTATATCCATTCCTTTATCCGTCAATGTCACGTTATCACCTAAGGTAAATGGCCAGTTTTTCTCATAGCTCTTAACATCCTTATCGACCGTTTTTACCCAGTCCTTATATGCATTATAGGCCAGCGCTTTAAACTGTGGTTTTTTACCGCTTTGTAGCATATCCGCCAGTTTCACTTGCTTTTTTGTCTTTTGATCAAACACCAGATATTCGCTATAGGGCATTCCATGGGCGCCGCCCGTAAAGACATATGAGCTTATCTCGAACATCTCAAGATCATTAATATGACCCACATATTCAGGTGTTACTATTAGGCTATAAGCCAATGCGCTGTCCCTCGGTAGCTCATTAAGCTGCGAGGCGGCAAAACCATCAAGTGCGCTTTTGACAGCGGCTGGCGTGGCTTTGGTAGTGATAGGCGCAGATTCAGACGGTTTACTGTTTACAACAAGCGTATTAATGCGCTGATTGGCGATATCGTTTAGCCATTTATGATTGGTTTTAAGGTACTTAACCTCAAGCTCAGGACAATTATCACGCGCCGTGCAGGTTTCTTGTATCTTTTTGGGTAACTGATAATCAAGATATTCTGTGCTACTAAAAAGACTGCTGGCATGCGCTGAAACGCTCAAAGCACCAAACAATAACGCACCACCTACTACTGAACATAAGCGCAGTCTATCAGTGTCCATAGCGGACGGCTGAGCAGACTCCGATGGAATAATAGGACGCTGGTTCGCGGTTTTCATATAACCTCTTTACTATATCTAAAAGATTTAGTGATATTCTACCGTAACCTTTGTCCTATATTGTAGGAACACTGTTCGTGTTTTTGGATGTTCACGACTGCTAAAAAATCAGTGTGATAGGCTTTAGAGCGCTCATAAAAAAGACACGATAGCGTGTCTTTTTTATGGCTAATTTATGATTAAGAAAAGTAGAATGCTGGCTTTTAATGCTCACGCGTATTGCTAAACGTCACTTCTGGATAACGATCTTGCATCAGCTGCAAGTTCACCCGGGATGGCGCAAGATAAGTCAAATACCCGCCACCATCTATCGATAATTGGTCATGGGCTTTTTTCTTGAATTTCGCCAGTGCCACTTCATCATCACAATGAATCCAGCGTACCGTCGCAATCGATACCGGCTCAAAGATACATTGTACTTTGTACTCTTCTTTGAGGCGATGGGCGACCACCTCAAACTGCAGCACACCGACCGCGCCCAAGATCAAATCATTATTAATCTGCGGCATAAAGACCTGTGTGGCGCCCTCTTCACTCAGCTGCTGTAGACCCTTTTGCAGTGCTTTTGACTTGAGCGGGTCTTTTAAGATTACACGGCGGAACAGCTCAGGGGCAAAATGCGGAATACCGGTAAAGTTGAGCTCTTCCCCTTCTGTGAAGCTGTCACCGATAGAGATGGTGCCATGATTGTGCAAACCGATGATATCACCCGGATAGGCTTCTTCTAACGCCTCACGATCCCCTGCCAAAAAGGTTAGAGCATCAGCAATACGTACGTCTTTACCCAAGCGCACATGCTTCATCTTCATGCCTTTTTCGTATTTGCCTGAGCAGACACGTAAGAATGCAATACGGTCACGATGGCGCGGATCCATATTTGCTTGAATCTTAAACACAAAACCACTAAAGCTTGTCTCAGTCGCTGCTACTTCACGTTCATTGGTCGGATGCGCTTTTGGCGGTGGTGAATATTTTATCAGGGTATCAAGCACCATATTGACACCAAAATTGCCAAGCGCAGTACCAAATAATACTGGCGTCATCTCACCCGCCAAAAACTCATCAACATCGAAATCTTCTAGCGCCATCTGTACCAACTCAAGTGACTCTTCAAACGAGGAAAACATCAGTGCCCCTAGGCGCTCACGGATATCAGGATAATCGTAGCCCTCGCGAGTTTCAGAAACGGTAATCTCGCCGCCATGACCTTTTTCATACAGATAGGTTTTATTTTCAGTTAAATGATAGACGCCAACGAAATCTTGACCCATACCGATAGGCCACGTGATAGGGATACATTTAATCTTTAAAACCGCCTCAATCTCACTCAGCAGCTCAAGCGGCTCACGGATTTGGCGATCGAGTTTATTGACAAATGAGATGATGGGCGTATCACGCATCCGGCATACTTCCATCAATTTGATGGTACGTTCTTCGACGCCTTTTGCGCCATCGACCATCATCAATGCGCTGTCTACAGCAGTCAAAGTACGATACGTATCTTCACTAAAATCGGCGTGACCTGGGGTATCTAGTAGGTTAACGACATGCTCTTTATAAGGAAACTGCATGACCGAGGTGGTGATAGAAATACCGCGCTCTTGCTCCATGCTCATCCAATCTGATGTCGCATGGCGATCTGTCTTGCGCCCCTTGACCTCGCCCACTACCTGAATGGCTTGACCCCATAGTAGCAGCTTTTCGGTCATCGTCGTCTTACCAGCATCAGGATGCGAGATGATGGCAAAGGTGCGGCGCTTAGCCACTTCTTTATTTAATTTCTTTGAATCTACGCTCATAATTATTGGCTTCAACGTTGTGTCATTTAGAAATCAATCTAAATAAATAGAGTAAACAATGGGCGTATTGTAGCGGATTTAGCGCCAAGGTGCAGAATTAGCGCATAAAAAAACACTCTCTATTCAGCAAATAAAGAGTGTTTATAAGATTTTTAAGCTTAATAATGTTTTGTGATTTGGGTGGCTAAAAAGTCAGCGGCCACTTTATTAACGATCGTACAATCGACAACGCCACGTATACTATCTTGGTTTGGAATAGATGCAGCACTATTAACAAAGTCTGCTTCATAGATACCACCGTCGTAGTTGACGCCGTTATAGATATACTCTGGGTCATTATTAACAGCAAAGAACTTAACCTGTGCTGCCTTTTGGCTATTGTTAAAACCAATATTAATTCTGGTGGTACTAGATTGACGCTTATCATTGAAGCGTTGTTCAGCATCACTAACCCAGTTATCTAGCGTTTTAAATCCAGTCTTATCCTTAACATCAAAGACAAAGAACGAGCGCTCGCTAGTGACCACAGGGATATAACATATTGAACCACTCGGAAAACCAATATTATTCGGTATTTTAGTATAGTTGTTTAAATCGGTAAAAATACCACGGCGATTGGCATAGCTATTACTGGCATCATAATCACGCGCATCAACACCCGATAAATCCCGTGTTCTATAGATGGTTTCAAATTTGAGTTTATTGCTGCTGTTTTTCTCATAAATAGGACGTTTAACAAGCCGACCATCTACCTCAATATGTTTATCCTCAAGCGTTCCTTCAAATTTATCCCCTAGTACCACTGATAGGTCTAAATCATCTAGGTTTTGATCGTAACTACCTACAATATTGATTTTTTTAACACGGCGGGCGCCTGTATTGTAAGTTGTGTCAATACGCGCAATCGCATTTGAGCTGCGTTCTATGGTACTTACTGTCAGCTCATTACTACCGCCTGAACCGAAAATAGCATCTTCACCCTCGCCGCAGCCTATCAGCACAGACGCCAATAATGAAAGTGCTATAGGGGTTATGATCAATTTATTCATCGTCTGGCGTCCTTTCTGAAATGCTGATATTAATTATTGTCAGTATGTTATCTCTGCTTTATGTCATCAGTTTACCCTACTGCAACGATGAGTTATAGCAAACTTAGGTTTTGTTTTATAAGCTTAAAAGGCAAACTTACAAATTCATAGCATACTTTTACGGCCACTATATAAAGCTCTGCTCCTCCTCTGGTATGCTAGATGGGCTATTTTATAATTGGCTATGACAAGACTTGCAAAATACTGTCTAAAAATGATGGAAAACAATTTATATAAAAGGATAAATTATGGAAACCCTATATTCAACCAAAGCATCTGTTACAGGCGGTCGTGCCGGTAAAGCGAGCCTTCAAGACAGCGATTTAACCATCAATATGGTGGCACCTGGTTCTGATAAAGACGGCAATAACCCAGAGCAATTATTCGCTATGGGCTATGCGGCTTGTTTTGATGGTGCACTTGCTGCCGTTAAAGGGGCAGAAAAAGCAAAGTTTGATTCTACTACCGAAGTATCAGTAGATTTAAAGAAAGGTGAAGGTCTAGACTTTAAATTGGCCGTTAAAATCCATGTCATCGGTGAAAATACAGAGCTATCAGCGGATGAATTTCAGCAATTGGTTGAAAAGGCCAATAAGGTTTGCCCATATTCTAAAGCGACCCATGGCAATGTTGATAGCGAAGTAACCTCAGAAGTAAAATAAGCTGCTAATAACAACGATAGTCGTAATAATAAAAAGAGCTCAGTTGATCTGGGTTCTTTTTTTTATAGATTATCATTAGAGTGCAGACAACGTGGCTTCTTATCACGTTATGCACTCTATTGGTTCATCATCCATTCGGCACGTGGCAGTTTTATCGTTATCACGTGGCAGTTTTATCGTTATAATGAAGGTATCTGTTTACCCAATACTTGCTGCCCCATATTTAATAAGTGACTTTTTATGACTGCCAACGACCACAACTCTCATACGCCTATCAATCCAAATACGCTACCGAACTTTGCGACGATGCCAAATGTGGCGACGATGGACACCGCGCATGTGGACAAAAACCAGCCACCTTTTATCTTGGTTGATGGCTCTTATTATCTGTTTCGCACTTATCATGCGCTGCCAAAAACCATGCAAAACTCGCAAGGGCTCATCACTAATGCCATACGTGGGACGTTGAATGCGCTACTAAAGCTCATGCGCCGCTATCATCCAACCCATATGGCGGTTTGTTTCGATACCAAATCGCCGACCTTTCGTCATGCCATGTCTGAGGAGTACAAAGCCAATCGTCCAAAAATGGATGTTGAGCTTGCCGAGCAGATTCCTTATATCCACAGTTTGGTTGCCGCTTTAGGAATCCCATTACTACGTATCGAAGGCGCAGAAGCCGATGATATCATCGGCACCCTTGCCTATCGTGCGGTCGCCGAAGGTCATCATGTGGTTATCTCAACTGGCGATAAAGACATGATGCAGCTGATTAATGACTGCGTGATATTAGAAGACAGCTTTACCGGTAAGATTACCGATAGCGCTGGTGTGGTTGAAAAATTCGGTATCAATCCTGAGCAGATGATAGATTTTTTGACGCTCATGGGTGATTCTTCTGACGGTATTAAGGGCGTGCCCGGTATTGGTAAAAAGACTGCTAAAGATTTGCTAAATGAATATGGCACTATCGACAATATGCTCAAAAACGTCGCCAATATCAAAGGACGCGCGGGCAAGAATCTGCTCGAATATGCAGATGACATTCCATTCAATGCGCAATTGGCGACTATTGTTACCGATTTAGAGATTGGTCAAGATTGGCAAGATTTAAAAATAAATACCGACCCATGTGCTCATATCGATGAGCTACGAGCTTTATATACTGAGCTTGAGTTTAGAAATGAATTGGCCTCGCTTGATCACCCCAATCATCCTGCCAATGGTTCGCAAAGTGTTGCTCATAGTCAGGCGGATGCTGAGTCACAAGCACAAATCGCTAAATCCTTACAATCAAGCACGATGGGTGATATCACCGACAGTAAAAGTCATGATAGAGCGTGGCATACAATTTTAGATGAGCCTGCTTTTGAAAACTTAGTTGAACTATTGGCAGAGGCGCCGCATTTTGTTATCGATACCGAAACCACCAGTGTCTATTGGCGTCAGGCTGAATTGGTTGGTTTGTCTTTTGCGGTAAAAGCGCACGAAGCCTATTATGTACCGCTCACGCATAATCTAGAAGGCGATGAGCT
Organism: Psychrobacter sp.; assembly: GCF_041554015.1. GTDB lineage: Bacteria > Pseudomonadota > Gammaproteobacteria > Pseudomonadales > Moraxellaceae > Psychrobacter. The sequence goes on from NZ_JBFFMS010000025.1 coordinate 8,511, forward strand.
AACCGCAAAGCAACTTGATCGCGATACGGTATTGGCGCGCTTAAAACCTATCTTGGAAAATCCAAGCATCGGTAAAATCGGTCAACATTTAAAATATGATGCCCATATTCTCAGTCGTTATGATATCGACTTGGTAGGCAGCATTCATGCCAGCCCTAATAACTGGGCGATGGATACCATGCTTGCCAGCTATGTGATTAATGCTGCGATTATTCGCCACGGTATGGATGACTTGGCACGCCATTACCTGCAAACGCAGACAATCAGTTTTGAGGATGTCGCTGGTAAAGGCGCCAAACAAGTCACCTTTGACCATGTGGCGATTGATATCGCCAGCGACTATGCTTGCGAAGATGCCGATATTACTTATCAGCTGTTTGATTTGTTTAGCGAAAAATTAGCAGCTGACGACAATAACGCTAAGTTGCTACACGAATTAGAGATTCCAACCGCCAAAATACTCTGCCAAATGGAAGCAAACGGTATTTTAATCAAGCGCCCATTCTTAAATGAGCTATCAAAACGTTTTGATGAAGAAATCATTGCCCTTGAAAAACGTGCTTATGAAGTCGCTGGTGAGGAGTTTAATCTCGGCTCACCAAAGCAGCTTGGTGAGATGCTGTTCGAGAAGCTTGGCGTTGCTGGCGGCAAAAAGACCAAAACCGGTCAATACTCTACTGGTGAAGCGGTGCTCTCAAAGATTGACCATCCATTAGTTGATATCACCTTAGAATATCGTGGCCTCTCTAAGCTTAAAAGCACCTATACCGATGCGCTTGATAATGTGGCAGATTCTGAGACTGACCGTGTACATACCAGCTATCATCAAGCGCTGACCAGCACCGGACGTTTATCATCTACTGATCCTAACTTACAGAACATTCCGATTCGTACTGCTACTGGACGTCTGATTCGCCAAGCTTTTATCGCACCAGAAGGTCGCGTTATTTTAGCAGCGGATTACTCGCAGATTGAATTACGTTTAATGGCGCATTTCTCAGGTGATAAAAACCTGACCCATGCTTTTAATGAAGGGCTAGATATTCACGCGGCCACCGCAGCTGAAGTGCTAGGCAAAGAGGTTACTGATGTCACCGCCACTGAGCGACGTAATGCCAAAGCCATTAACTTTGGCCTCCTCTATGGTATGAGTGCCTTTGGACTTGCCAAGCAGCTACAGATGAGCCGTAGTGAGGCGCAAGACTATATCGATATGTATTTTGAGCGCTATCCTGGCGTCAAAGACTATATGATTAATACCCGTGCCAGCGCTTATGAGCAGGGCTATGTCGAGACGATATTGGGACGTAAGCTTTATACCCCTGATATCAATCACAGCAACCGTATGGTTAAGCAAGGCGCTGAACGGGCAGCGATTAACGCCCCATTACAGGGTTCTGCTGCTGACCTGATTAAGCTTGCCATGATCGCCGTTGATAAAGTGTTACCAAAAGAGCAGGCAAAAATGCTACTGCAAGTACATGATGAGCTGGTGTTCGAAGTCGATAGCGACAAGGTCGATGAGATTAGCCAATTGATTACTGATGCCATGCAAAATGTCCTCACGGCGACAGCGGTTGAAAAAGGCTGGAATGTTAATTTTGCGGTGCCACTACTGGTTGAGACGGACAGTGGTCAAAACTGGGATGAGGCGCATTAGATTAGAAATATTAATAATAGAATTTTACTAATTAGTTATTATTAATAATACTATATTGTTCAAATTGGCGTTATAATAAACGCATATGAATTTATCTGGTCTTAATGAGATAATTTGCAGTTTAAAGTGAGCCTTTGGGTTCACTTTTTTATTTCTTAAAAAATCAGGAGCCCCTTGTTTTGGCTACAGATGGCATTATCGAAATCCCCGGCATTATCCTATTGATAGCCTGTATATTACGTTGTGTGCAATACATGGTACAAAGTAAGAGCAAGCAAGGTCTTTATTTTTGGTTAGCATCCGTACTGACGTTCTTTGCGGTGATTCGCCGTGAGTTAAACTATTTACCTGAGCTGTTGATTGCCAGCGATTTTTCAGTGCTAAATCATTCCTATGACTGGTGGGAAGATGCGCTGCTGCTTATTATTTATCTGCTTATCGTAGGTTTATTGGCATATAGCTGGCGTTATCTTTGGGCTATTTTAAAGTCTGTGCCAGTTTATTTATATCTTATGATAGTGGGCTTGGCGCTGCTGGAGTATATGGGTGAAAACGGCATTATGATTCCTCAAGGTTTGGGAGAAATCGTTGAAGAGTTGGCAGAAACTGGCGTTTACGCGATTGCTTTGGTGTATATATGGCGTTTTAAACCGCTGATGTTTGAAGCGCTTTTATTAAATAAGCTTTATGCAATTTGTAAAGCCTAGTCAGTCGCCATTGTTTTGATGACACAAGGACTGATTCTTACATAGTTTTAACATCCTGTGACACCTTACTACTAGAGGCAATGATGATAAGCGGACAAAATAGCTATACGACTATTTTTTAAACGCTACTAGATTTATTGATTATAAAAACTAAGGATAACAGTATGGAACACTCAAAAACCCCGCTACCAGAAGAGATGACACACATCGAAGGCGATGAAAAGCTTGATAATGATATTGAAAGTGATGAAGATCAAGATGACCAAGATAGCCAAGGTAGCCAAGAAGTTGATTTAGACAACCCTATGCTACATGTTATCGAGGATGATGACTTTGACGATGATTCAGGATTTAATAATTCGCAAGTCGGTAGTGATGCAACCCAAGGTCTAACACCAGTACACTATCAAAATATCGACGAATCACGTATCGATGAGCTGCTGATCGAGGAACATCTAGATGACAGAAAGTACCCTGATATTGTCGCGATCGCTGATAGCGATGCGGCAAAGTTAAGCCACGATAATGACTTGTAAAGCTTTTCTTAATTTAAAGGCTCTCCTTTAAAAAGTGAGTTATAAAAAAATACCGAACCTGATGTTCGGTATTTTTTTGAGTGTACATTGGATATTAAAAACGCTTATGCCCAGCCATCTAGTGTTCCTGCCCAGCCTTTTACCAACGGCGTACTCATTGCCTCTAACAAGTCTATATGTGCTTCATCAGCATTGAGCGCTGGAATATAGTGGTACTCTTGTCCGCCAGCATGCAGGAAAGTCTCGCGGTTTTCGATAGCAAGCTCTTCCAAAGTTTCTAAGCAATCTGCTGAAAATGCAGGGCTTAAAATTTGTACCGAGCGCACGCCCGACTGACCCCAGTCTTTGAGTACCGCATCGGTATATGGCTTGACCCATTCTTGTTTACCAAAGCGCGACTGAAAGCTGATAATCCACTCATCTGGTTTTAGACCAAGCTCATGAGCAACTTGTGCAGCGGTACATTTACAACGCCTTGGATAAGGATCGCCTTTATCCGCATAAGGCTGCGGGATACCGTGGAAACTAAACATCAGCTTTTCAGGTTTGCCATGTACTGCCTGAAAGCGACGAACACTATCTGCCAGGGCTTTGATATATAAAGGATGGGCAAAATAGTCTTTGACTATCGTCATATTGGGCAAATTACGCTGCTGCAGCGACCATTTGGTCATCGCATCATAGACAGCACCTGTGGACGTTGCTGAATACTGCGGAAAAACGGGCAATATGACAAAATGATCCACCCCTTCGCCACGCAGTTTGTCCATCACATCAGGCAAACCCGGATTGCCATAGCTCATCGCCGCATGGACAGATACACTAAATGGCGCAGCACTTTTGCTCAAACGCGCTTGTAACCTCTCAACTTGCGCGTTAAGGATAGTACGCATCGGTGAATCGCCATCCCAGATGCTTGCATAAGCTTCTGCGACCCGTTTTGGGCGACTTGGCAGCACAAACAGATTGAGGATAATTGCCCACAAAAACTTAGGTATCTCAATCACGCGCGGATCGGACAAAAACTGTTTGAGGTAGCGACGGACGGCAGGCGCGGTCGGCTCATCTGGTGTACCAAGATTGACAAGTAAAACCGCAATACGGGGAGGCAGTTCAGGTTTCATAGCAGCCCTGTTTTATAATTAAGTTGATTAATAAAGCTCGATAAAAGATTGTTAAGACAATGTTAAATAAGCACGCGCTTAGTGTAGCATTTTACCCCTTCATAACGCATTGCAAAAGCACCTTTATACAATTTGACACGCAGTTATTGCCACTTGTCTGCGTCTTACCTAAGTCGATTGCACCCAAATCTGGTTCAATGACATGGCGTTTTTTCAATTGGCTACATGATATCGGAACCAAACATAAATATCTGTGCATGAAAGTCTGTGCGTGAAGGTTGTACTCATATGCGCATCGCCCTACAATAGGCAAGCGCATTGCCAAAAAAGTAATGTAGATAAAAACCATTCAAAAAGCACTGTCGATTATATAATCGATCGACATAGTATCCTTTTTATTTTATTGATGATTGTTGTCTTGCGAGGTAGCTTTGAACGCACGCCCTGATAATACCAGTGACCAGTCCGCCACAGATAGAACCAATGCCACGTATGCTGTTAATCATAACCAATCATTAACGTCAGTTGGTATTGTTACGCCTCAGATTTTTCATTTTGCTGAGCCATTGACTTTAGAGTGTAATCGTACTTTGCCATCGTTTGATTTGATTATCGAGACCTATGGCACGCTCAATAGCGACAAATCAAACGCGGTACTCATATGCCATGCATTATCAGGCAGCCATCATGCGGCAGGCTATCATAGCGATGAGGACAAGAAGGCTGGCTGGTGGGACAATATGATTGGCCCCAATAAGTCCATCGATACCAATCGATTTTTTGTGGTCTGTGTCAATAATATCGGTAGCTGTTTTGGCTCGACCGGTCCAACAACGATAAATCCCGATAGTAGTGACGCCCAAGTTTATGGTCCTGACTTTCCACTGGTCACCATCAAAGACTGGGTCAAAACCCAAGCGATGCTCTCAGACCGTCTTGGCATTGACGTTTGGCATGCTATCGTCGGTGGTTCCATGGGCGGTATGCAGGCGCTGCAATGGTCGGTCGATTATCCCAATCGGTTAAAACGCTGTGTGGTCATAGCTAGCACACCAAAGCTCTCTGCCCAAAACATCGCTTTTAACGAAGTGGCACGGCAGTCTATTTTATCCGACCCTGATTTTAAAGAGGGACGTTATCTACAAGCGGGCACCTACCCGCGTCGCGGGCTCATACTGGCGCGGATGGTCGGGCATATTACCTATCTGACTGACGATGCGATGAAGGCCAAATTTGGTCGTGATTTAAAATCTGGCAAGTTTATGTATGGCTATGATGTCGAGTTCCAAGTCGAAAGCTATCTGCGCTATCAAGGCGAACGCTTTAGCGAAAACTTTGATGCCAATACCTATTTGCTTATGACCAAAGCCTTGGATTATTTTGATCCGACGCGCGATTATCCATTAGAATCTATTGAAGACGCCTCTACCGTATCAGAACCTCTGGCGACCTCCCTTGCTGAGTCAGTAAAAGCAGATAGCAGCGAAGATGAGCTAGCAGGCACTTTAGCTGACAGTGCGGATATCGACCATATAAATGTAAGCAACCATCAAGAGCTGACCGCATTGAAAGCCGCCTTTGCTCATACTGAGTGTCAGTATTTAGTGGTCTCTTTTACCACAGACTGGCGTTTTGCCCCTGAGCGCTCACAAGAGATTGTCGATGCGCTGATGGCGACTGGTAAACCGGTCAGCTATATCAACGTCGATGCGCCGCACGGGCATGACTCGTTCTTATTTGATATTCCACGTTATATGGGCGCTGTCAAAGGCTTCCTGAACGCAGAATTTATGACGGATAACCGAGACCAAAACAGCCAGCAAAAATTAGGAGCGCGCTCATGAGAATGGATCATCAATTGGCTGAGCGCTGGATTGCCCCGCACTCACATGTGCTCGATTTAGGCTGCGGTAATGGTGAGCTGCTTGCGCATTTACAACAAAATCGCGGCGTCACCGGCTATGGACTTGAGATTGACGAAGAAAAAATCAATGAAGCCATCGCTAATGGTTTATCTATCATTGAGCAAGACCTAAATGATGGGCTGGCACGTTTCGCTGATAACAGTTTTGATACCGTTATCATGGCACGGGCGCTGCAAGCGGTAAAATCACCTGATGTACTGCTGCTTGATATGCTACGTGTTGCCCGCGAAGCTGTTATCACCTTCCCCAACTTTGCCCATTGGCAAAACCGCCTTCATTTGGGGCTTAAAGGGATGATGCCTGTCTCAGAGGCATTGCCTTATGAGTGGTATAACACTCCTAATATTCACCTATGTACGTTTAAAGATTTTGAGCAGCTTTGCGCACAGCATGATATCCATATCGTCAATCGTTTTGCCGTTAGTGATTCTGAAAAAGGTCATACACCACTGATGAAAACCCTGATACGCCAAGCCCCCAATCTATTAGCAGATGTCGCTATCTATCGTGTCACCAAACAAAAACCTGAATAATAGCTTGTCTAATTGGCATTAATTAAAGAAATAACCCAGCTTAAAAGTACAAGTTTCAACCTTAAGGACAGCTTAATCTATTCTTACACTTAAGTAACTCTATGATTTTATTGAGGACAATGCGGTATAGGTAGGCATTAAATCATGTAATTAGTATTTGAGTTTCGTAAGTTTGGGTGTTAAGCTAGCGAAATAGTGTCAACTGCACCCCGATTTATACCGTTTATCGGCGTTATTAGCGTCTCTTGACACACATAAAGATTAATTATATTGCTAATAATTAGGTTAGTTGGTCTTGCAATATGTCGCCTAATTGTTATCACCGTCTAATTGTCTGTAGCCAGATAATGTTTAGCGGGACAATTTTTTTTGCTTATTAACTGCCTAATTTTGGAGCTGCTATGAAATTATTAAAAGCTGCGTTATTTACTGCCTTATTTTCTTGTGCAGGTTTGGCAAACGCTGAGTTAATATCGAACGTACCACTTGATACCTCACGCTTTGAGCTCATGCCCGTCAGTGAGCTGTCGAACCGTGCTGCCCAAGGTAACGATCATGCTCAGTTTTATTTAGCCAAGCGTTTACAAAAAGGCGAAGGTATTGCCAAAAATACCCAGCAAGCCATTCAGTGGTATACCAAAGCGGCGCAGCAAGGCGTTGCCCCTGCTCAGCTTAATCTGGCCATTATGTATCTACGCGGTGAAGGGGTTCAACCTAATCTGCAACAAGCGCGTCTTTGGTTAGAAAAAGCGGCCATGCGCGGCGATAACCGTGCCAGCTATACACTTGCATTGCTCGATGAAAAGCAAAAAAATCTGGTTGATGCTTATAAATGGTACGATTTGGCTGCCCGTGATGGCATGCTCGATGAAAAAGTACGTAACAAAGCACGCGGTAAAATCGGTCAGCTCGCATTGAACTTATCAAGCTCAGACATTGCTAGTGCTCGTAGTAAAGCCGATACTTGGTTTCAGAGTAAATAAGCTTTAAGCTGATGTATAGAGCCAATAAAAAAAGCTCAGTATTTTACTGGGCTTTTTTTTGATTGTTTTTATCCTCGCCTATATCTGGCTTAAGAAGGATAAAACCTCCAAAATTTTCCTAAAATTTGCTACACTACGCGCGCATTAGCCAATTCCACAATCGTGCTAGTGTTATAAATCTTACCAACTTATTTTAATCGTTAACGATAAAAAGCACCTTAAACCCAATGCACTAGGTTTGCGACCTAGCCAGCAGGAGAGAAACATGAGTACCAGTCAAGAGAGTCATATTCAAGACATTAATACCGAAAACAGCATCCAAGAAAGCACTGCCACTAATAGCAAAGCAGCCCCTGTTTACGATAGTGTGACCAATAATATCGTCGTTGCCGCACTCTATAAGTTCACGCGCTTTAGTGATTTTGAACAATACCGCGAGCCTATCCTAAATACCATGCTCGACAATGATGTCAAAGGCACCTTACTCATTGCCAGCGAAGGTATTAATGGAACGATTTCTGGTAGCCGTCAAGGTATCGATAATGTCCTAAACTATCTACGTAGTATCGAAGCAATTGGCAGCTTTACCTTTAAAGAATCTTATACCGATGCTCAGCCTTTTTATCGCACCAAAGTAAAGCTTAAAAAAGAAATCGTCACCATGGGTGTTGAAAACATCGACCCGTTACAATCGGTCGGTCGCTATGTAAAGCCAAGCGACTGGAATGCGCTTATCTCTGATCCTGACGTCATTCTTATCGATACGCGTAATGACTATGAAGTAAAAATTGGCACCTTCCAAAATGCTGTCAATCCAAATACTGAAACGTTTCGCGAGTTCCCAGCATACGTGGCAAAAGAGCTGGATCCGACTAAGCATAAAAAAGTCGCGATGTTCTGTACCGGCGGTATCCGCTGCGAAAAATCAACGGCATTTATGCGTGAGCAAGGCTTTGAAGAGGTTTATCATTTAGAGGGCGGGATTTTAAAATATCTAGAAGAAGTACCTGCTAGCGACTCTATGTGGGAAGGTGACTGCTTTGTCTTTGATAATCGTGTCTCAGTCAATCACAACTTAGAAAAAGGCAGCTATGAGCAGTGTTTTGCTTGCCGTATGCCAATTACCCAAGATGAGATGCAAAGCCCTGCCTATATCAAAGGCGAGTCTTGTCCGCATTGTATCGATAAAGCAACTGAGGAACAAAAAGCCCGCTTCCGTGAGCGCGAGCACCAAATGCAATTGGCAAAAAAACGTGGCGAAGCCCATATCGGTAGTGATGTGATGGATGTAATAGAAAAACGCAAAGCCGCTAAAATCGAAGCTCGCCGTCAAGCGGATGAAGCTAATAAAACCAAAGCCGGCTAAATTGACGCCTTAACAATACGTAAAATACGATAAAAAAAGAGAGGCTCTCATAAATAGAGCCTCTCTTTTTTGTTATCCGCTGTTTATAGCGCTAACTATTAATCCAAAATATCACCATAAACTTAGAACAAAATACGCACGCGAATCGTCTCTTGAACGTCTTTTAGCTGATCTAAAGCAGCGGTTGAGTCGTTATAATCGACATCCATAACGAGATAGCCGACGTCGCCTTCTGTCATCAAGCTCTGCGCCAAGATATTGATATTTGCCTCAGCAAACAGACGGTTAATCTGTGACAAAACGCCTGGTACGTTTTTGTGGATATGTAGCAGACGATGCGTGCCTTCTTTAAACGGAATCGATACTTCTGGGAAGTTGACCGCCGTTGCCGTATCGCCTTGATCAGAATATCGCACAAATTTATCGGCGACCTCTAGTCCAATATTCGCCTGCGCTTCTTGCGTTGATCCACCGATATGCGGCGTCAAGATAACGTTATCAAACTTACGCAGCGGTGACTCAAATTCTTCATCAGCAGATTTTGGCTCTTTTGGGAACACGTCAATCGCCGCGCCCAAGATTTTGCCAGACTCAAGTACAGCAGCAAGGTCATCAATCTCAACGCACGTACCGCGAGCGGCATTGATAAAGTAGCTACCATCCTTCATATGGGCAAACTGCTCCGCGCCCATCATATAGCGTGTGCTTGGCAGATCCGGTACATGCAAGGTCACGATATCGGCAGTAGATAATAGCTCTTCTAAGCTACCTACTTGTACTGCGTTACCTAATGGCAGCTTGGTTAAGACGTCATGATAAATGACTTTCATACCAAAGCTTTCGGCCAATACAGACAATTGTGAGCCAATAGATCCGTAACCGACGATACCGATGGTTTTGCCGCGCACTTCATGTGAGTTGGTCGCAGACTTACCCCAACCACCGCGATGGACAGTGGCATTCTTTTCAGGAATGCCGCGATATAGCATGATGGCTTCGGCAAGTACCAACTCAGCAACCGAGCGGGTATTTGAATATGGCGCGTTAAAGACGGGAATACCGAACTCACGAGCGGCGTCTAAGTCTACTTGATTGGTACCGATACAGAAACAGCCGATACCGATCAGCTTGTGCGCATGTTCCAGTACTTCGCGCGTCAATTGGGTACGCGAGCGAATACCGATAAAATGAGCATCCTTAATCTTTTCAATCAGCTCGTCTTGATCCAGTGCATGACTGATATTTTCAATATTTTGATAACCAGCATCTTGCAATACTTTCAAAGCATTGTCGTGCAGACCTTCAAGCAATAAAAACCGGATTTTGTCTTTTTGGAGTGATAACGCCATGTGAGAACTGTCCTATAATTGTCTTATAAAAATCATCTGAGGGATAAGATTGGATGAATGAAACAAAGAGAGCTTGGATATCTTACACAAAATCGGTCGGCGATGTTAGCAGATTAGATGAATTATTGCTTATCAGGCCTGAAAACTTTTTATGCTATAGTGAATCTTGCTATATAAATGAGCAGTTACACCCTTTTTATGCCAGATACCCATATATAGAGGTCGATTGATAACGCTCTATCGTTGCGGCGCCTACCAAATTGCAATAAGATACATGGTTCGTATCCTCTTAATCATACGCAGCATGACAGACATTTAGCCATAGCCATTTGGCTATAATAACTTACATAATAATCCACTTTATCCATAGCGCTCACGTTGATACCGAGATTTGATCATGACTTCTTTATCTAGCCAAACCTTATCCGATACCCATAACGCTGCTGTTCAAACCCTCTTAAGCACTCTGCTTGATACCCATCAGTTTGACCCCAGCCAAATCAAAACCGATAGCGAAAGCTTAGAGCATTGGGGCAAAGACTGGACCAAGCACTTTGCGCCTGCTGCTGCGGCTATCGTCTTTCCAAAGACTACTGAGCAAGTACAAGCGATTGTGCTGCTTGCCAATGAGCACAATGTGGTCTTAACGCCAAGTGGTGGTCGTACTGGCTTGTCTGCTGGTGCAGTCGCTGCCAATGGTGAGATTGTCGTCAGCATGGATAAAATGAACCGTATTGGACAGTTTTATCCTGCAGATCGTATGGTCGAGATTGAAGCAGGTGTGGTTACGCAGCAGCTGCAACAATTTGCTGAATCAAAAGACCTCTACTACCCTGTCGACTTTGCTTCAGCAGGCTCAAGCCAAATCGGCGGTAATATCGGCACCAATGCTGGCGGCATCAAAGTCATTCGTTATGGTATGACCCGTCAATGGATCATGGGCTTGACGGTTGTCACCGGTAAAGGTGATATCTTGCAACTGAATCGCGGTATGGTCAAAAACGCCACCGGTTATGACTTGCGCCAATTATTTATCGGTAGCGAAGGCACCCTTGGCTTTGTTACCCATGCTCAAATCAAACTTGAGCGTCAGCCGCAAGACTTAAACGTCATGGTCTTAGGCATGGACAGTTTTAATGATGTGATGAATGTGCTGTCTGCTTTTCAGGCAAAGATTGATTTAACGGCATTTGAGTTCTTTGATGATGTAGCGATTGATAAGCTGATGGCACATGGTCAAGTACAAGAGCCATTTGAATCACGTACCAAGTTTTATACCCTGCTAGAGTTTGAAGCGCCTTATGAGCCTATTATGGATAAAGCCATGGCGATATTTGAGGAGTGCATGGAACAAGGCTGGGTCGTCGATGGGGTGATGAGTCAGAGTCTGGCGCAAGCAGAGGAGCTATGGAAGCTGCGCGAATATATCTCTGAAACCATCTCCGTATTTACCCCTTATAAAAACGATGTATCGGTATTGATTAGTCATGTACCTGATTTTATCGCTGAGATTGATCATATCGTCAGCAGCAATTACCCTGACTTTGAGGTCTGCTGGTTCGGACATATCGGTGATGGTAACTTGCATCTTAATATTTTAAAGCCTGAAAACATGAACAAAGACGATTTCTTTAGCGAATGCCAAATCGTTAATAAATACGTGTTTGAAACGGTACAAAAATATGGTGGTTCGGTCTCTGCTGAGCATGGCGTTGGTATGACCAAAAAGCCGTATCTAAACTATAGCCGCAGCGAAACTGAGATTGACTATTTACGAGAAGTTAAAAAAGTCTTCGACCCAAATAATATTATGAACCGTGGTAAGATTTTTGATATGTAAGGCATTTTAACTTTATATAGCTTTAGAGTGTTCAACATAAAAAAGATGCTAAACATTAAGTCTAGCGTCTTTTTTATTATTAAGCTGGCGGTACATTATTTAAAAAAGTTATAAATAGAACATGTTCTGAACTTTTTATAGTTTATATATACAGTAGCACCAATCCAACGGCTAACAGTACACTCAAAAAACCTTGGACGACTAAAAAAGCTTGATGCGGCGCAGCGATATGACGCACCATATTGCCAAGGGCATTATAAGTGATACCAGCGGCATTAATATGTGGCGGAGTATCAAAGGCTTTAATGACTTGTAGAAACTGCTCAGTATCGGCAGCGCTCCAATGATGCGGCGCGAAAGGTAAAAAGGGAGAGAGCTGTGCCGCTTGCTTTTTAGCCGCAGGTGACCATAACCAACGCTCCAAAAACAATAAGCGCATACGCCAATCAGTAAAGCTGCGCTGTTTGATAGCCTGTAATAATAATACTTGTACATGCTTATGGCGATTATCGGCAAAGATACGTTGAGTCAGCGCCGCTATTTTGTCTTTTTCACCTTCAATACATTGTAAAAAATGACCGTTGCCGTAGCATAACGTACCTGTAATGCCTTGTTGCTGATTAAAGTTGCGGGCATGGCTCTCTACCTCTTCAAATATCGTCATACTAAAACGTGAGCCAAGCGTCATGCTACTGACGTACACCAATTGTACCAGCGTCGTGTCTTCGAGCTTATTTAACTTACTAAAGACAGCCGTATGCATTTTAGGCATTATTAAAATTTCCTAGCGGAGGTCGGTTAAGGGCAAACGGGCGAGCGGACAAGGTAATTAAGCAGATTCAGTAAAATAGCAAGGTGCTTAATCTCATAAAGACTTATGCTACACAGGATAACAATTCACAAAAACCTAGCAAATACTTACAGCGTTTGACTGTTATTGGCGCAGTAGCTTGATATTATAGCCATCGCGACGCATATCAGAGCTTTAGGCCGCATATATGTAGACCCATAACTATGCTGCATTAAAAAAGCACCTTACTGGCATCATAACACATACATCTACTTCGATAACCTATTGTAAATACAAAGATAAATGATTGTAGCGATTATCAAAGCCTATTGATATATTTTTATCAATATAATTACAGGAAAAGCTCAGGCAGCAAATCTTCCCGCTAACCTTAAGCCGCTAACCCTAATTAATACCGTTATAAAAATTTACCTAAAGCCCTATATAAATGCATGTATGAAAAGCAGTTATTCTCATTTTTAGAAACGAAAGACAGGACCCTTATGAGTAAGATAGAAAAACCAGAAGACTTTCATTTAACCATTGCTGAAATCAAGAAAAAAGACTATCCGCAGCTTAAAGCTTTGATGGACCGTGTTTATGTCAATTTGGGCGGCGCATGGTCAAGAAATACCATCAATACTTTGATTGATGCTTTTCCAGAAGGTCAGATTGCTTTATTTGACCATGATCAGCTGATTGGTATCGTTTTATCTATGCGTGTGGATTATGCAAAATTCTCTAATCCGCACACTTATGATGATTTAATTGGTCATAAAGAGATCATCAGAGACAATCCTGAAGGCGATGCTATTTATGGATTAGATGCGCTGATTGATCCTGAGTATCGCGGTTATCGCTTGGGTCGCAGACTCTATGATGCGCGTAAGGAGCTGTGCCGTCAGTTGAACTTTCGCGCTATCTTAGCAGGCGGCCGTATTCCGAACTACCATAATCATCAGGATTTGACGCCGGGTGAGTATATTGAGGCGGTTGCAGCGCGTGAAATTCATGACCCTGCATTATCGTTTCAGCTGTCGAACGGCTTTATCGTCAAACGTATTTTGACCGCGTATTTACCAGATGACAAGCAGTCTAAAGGTTTTGCGACGTTACTTGAGTGGGCAAATATTTATTATGAGCCTAAAGAATATAAACCCAATACGCGCAAATCTGAGGTTCGTATCGGTGGTATTCAGTGGCAGATGCGTGAAGTGGAGTCGCCAGAGGAGCTGCTGCAACAGGTTGAATTCTTTGTTGATATCATGGCAGATTACAACTCTGACTTTGCCTGCTTGCCGGAGTTCTTTAACGCGCCATTGATGGGTCTGTGTGAATCGACCGATCAGAACGTTGCGATTCGCTTTTTGGCAGGTTATACCGAGTGGTTTAAAAATGAGATATCACATTTGGCGGTCAGCTATAACGTCAACGTTATTACTGGTTCCATGCCATTTTTAGATGAAGAAGATACTTTATTTAACGTCAGCTACCTGTGTCGCCGTGATGGTACGGTTGAGGAGCAACGCAAAATCCATATTACCCCGCATGAGCGTAGCGCTTGGGTGATTGAGGGCGGTAATGAGGTTAAGGTGTTTGATACCGATGCCGGTCGTATCGGTATTTTGGTCTGCTATGACGTAGAGTTCCCTGAGCTTGCTCGCCTAATGGCGCTTGATGATATGGACATTTTGTTTGTACCATTTTGGACCGATACCCAAAACGGCTATTTGCGCGTACGCCACTGCGCCCAAGCTCGGGCGATAGAAAACGAGTGCTATGTGATGATTTGCGGCTCAGTAGGTAACTTGCCGCAAGTTGAAAGCCTCGATATTCAATATGCTCAGTCTTCTATCTTCTCGCCATCAGACTTTGCTTTCCCGCATGATGCGATTATGGCTGAAACAACGGCAAATACTGAGATGGTATTTTTCTCTGATGTCAATTTAGACAAGCTCATTCATGTCCGTAATGAAGGCTCGGTACACAATCTGCTTGATCGCCGTGATGACTTGTTTAGTTTAAGATGGAAGCGAAAATCTAAAGTATCGGCCAGTAAGCTGAGTGAGGATGAGCTTCGAGAAAACTCTGGTAGCGTGCTACTAGGTGATCCATTACAAGATCGGGCACAAAAGTCTTAAGCGCTTACTATCTACTCGTTAATTGATAGTTGACTTGATGAATCATACTCTTAATATGTTAACTATACGGCTGATCATTCAGCCGTTTATTTTTATCTATTCAAAACGACTTATAAACGCCACTTAGCAAAAGCAGCCACTATGACCACCACTATCGATAAGATGACTGAAAAGCCTAAAAAGACGCCTAAGCAAAAAGCATGGGGAATCGTTAAGACTTTATTATTATATGGTTTGATGTTTGCCATTATTTATACTGCTGTTAACTGGTGGCGACAGCCAGTCATGCCCGCCAATCCACAACTGCAATTGATGGATTATCAAGGACAGAGTATTGATTTGGCAGCAATGAGTGCAGATAAGCCAACGCTGGTATATTTTTGGGGTACGTGGTGTCCGATATGTAGCGTGACGTCGCCAACTATCAATACGTTGGCAGCAGAAAATAACTACCCTATCGTTACGGTCGCTATAAAATCTGGCTCTAACCAAGAACTAGCGGGCTACCTTAAGGAGCATAATTATAATTTTACAACGATTAATGACCAACAGGGCGCTATCTTTGACGATTGGCAGGGACAAGTCACGCCCTCTTATGTGATATTAAAAGATGGCGAGATGAGCCAAGGACTTACAGGTATTCAGCCGTTATGGTCATTGAAATTAAGGTTATGGTTGTCGTCAGTTTTTTAAGGGTAGAATCAAATAGTCTTAGCTTAGCTCCTACGTAAAAACCCCTATAGCAGACTTCACTGCTATAGGGGTTTTTACGTAGGAGCTAAGTGTCTTATGACATAAAGCGCTGAGCCGCTGGCATCTTTAACATCAAGATCCAATAGATAGCGCCCGCTGGAATTAAGCTTGCATACCAAGAAATACTTGAGAATAGTAGAGCAACGACAATCCCTACTACCATAGCGATAACAGCTGCCATATTGACGCCTTTATAAGGACCATTCTCATCGTATAGCTTGTCAAGATCTAGCTTTTGCTTACGTAAGAAATAATAGTCAACGACTAAAATGGCAAAGATAGGACCCAAAAATGCGGAGTAAGTTTGAATAAATAAGTTTAAACCAGCAGCAGATTCATCTTTTACTAGCTCCCATGGGAATGTCCCAAAGGCGAGCAAACCTACAATCACCGCAGCGGTCTTATACTTGATTTTAAAAATATCCATCAACGCATAAGCAGGTGGTACGACGTTGTTTAAGATATTGGTGGTCACCTGTGCAAACGCAATAAATAGCATGGTGATGATTAATAAAGGCTTATTATCAACCGCGCTCGAGAACACCTTGATAGGGTCGACTTCACCAGTCGCACTGGTCACCATTACGCCAATTAGCCCCATAAACAGCGTGGCAGGTAGGATAGAGTTTGCATAGATAGCTACTTGACGAAAAAGACCAACGTCTTCTTTTAATTCACGCGAATAGTCAGATACGTTGAGCATCATCGTACTATAAACGCCTAAGAACAGCATGGTTGCGCCCCAAAACGGCGTACCCCATGTCCCTTCTGTATTGACAAGATTGGTCGAAATCACATCGCCGTATTTATTGATCACACTGACAAACATATAAATCAGTGAACCAATAATAAAAATCGAGCCGATGTTTTCAAGCCATTTGATACCATGAAAACCTAAAACCGACAGACCTATTTGTAAAAACTGGAAGCCGATAAAGAAAACGACAATATTACTGTAGCCAAACAAAGCATCAGATACCAAATTTAGGGCACCGGCACCGATCCAACTTTGAAAGCCGAACCAAACGATCGCAGGTACAGAGCGCACCAGTGCTGGTATGCGACTGCCAGTAAAACCAAAGGCTGAGCGGCTTTGTACCATAAAGGGTATGCCGTATTTATGACCCGCGCGACCATTAATCATCAGCGCTGCACCAATAATCGTACAACCAATCGCGATTGCTAACACCACTTGTAATAAGTTCAGCGTACCAACCAAGCCTGAGCCAACGGTGAAAGTACCGATGGAAACGCAGCCACCCAACCAAGCAAATAAATAGGACCAAGAGCCCATAATTCGTGTGGTTTGCGGCGCTAGGCTCTCCTCACCAACCCCTTTATGCTCTACTGTTTTTACGCCTGCCGTAGCAACGGCCCCTTGAATACTTTCCATCACCTTCTCCTTCCTTGAGAATGTTTCATATTTATTAATTAATAGCAGATTCGACTAGCTGTATTTAATGTTGAATAGGTGCAGCGTAAGCGCCAACTTTACTGGTTTTTAGACCACAGCCGACCAAGGCTTCAATCATACGGGTCGCCACCGTGACACCATCAATCACAGGTACGCCCGTCTCCTCAGTCAGCCACTCTGTTAGATCCGCCATCCCAGCACAGCCCAAGACCACCGCTTCACAGTTGTCTTCACGCACTGCACGCAGGATTTCATCACGGACTTTTTCTCGGGCACCAGAGCCAGCTTCTTCAAGAGCAAGCACCGGTATGGCAGCGGAGCGCACCTTTCTACAGCGATGAGATAAGCCATAACCATGAATCAAATCTTCAATCACAGGTACGGAGCGTGGCAAAGTGGTGACCACACTAAAAGAGGTTGAAATCATACTAGCGGCCTTGACTGCTGCTTCGCAAATGCCAATGACCGGACCTGAAAACACTTCACGGCAAGCACCAATACCCGGATCATCAAAACAGGCGACGACCACACCATCTACCCCTTCTTGTTCCGCTTGCTTGAGGCGTTTAAGCAAACCAGGAACTGAGAGCGCTTCATCATGATGTCCTTGAATAGAGGCAGGAGAATCTGTTCCAGAGGCACCAATAATGGTTGTACCTGCACTGGCTCTTTGACGCGCACTTTCAACAATCTTGTCCGTCATAGAAGTCGTCGAGTTTGGGTTCATCACTAAAATTTTCATAGAGTCTCGCTATTCATTGGTTATTGTCATTTGTCATGAAGTACAGATTAGCAGCACATTATGTTGTTAACAATCATTGTTAACTAATATTGTTAACAAAACAATCTATTTTTTAATATTTGTTGTAGCGATACTAGTCGCGCACTATAATTGCACCTATGAAAATAGAGAAAACCAAAAAAACGATCCTTGCGATCGACGAAATCCCTGAGCAAACCATTATCAACTCCATCACCGCTGCGGTGTCAGAGCAACGCTTGCCAGCTGGAACAAAGCTTGGCGAGCAAATGCTGAGTGACTTATTTAACTGTAATAGAGCCAATGTGAGGCGAGCACTCTCTACCCTTGCCACCATGCATGTGGTGCAATTACAGCCCAATCGCGGTGCTTTTGTGTCGACCCCGTCACCGAAAGAAGCAGGTGATGTGTTTGAGGCGCGGCGTACGATTGAGCGCACACTTGCCCGTCAGGTCATCGAAAATGTCAGTCTGCAAGACATCGCTGAGATGCGTGCGACGATAGCTGCTGAAGCGGAGGCAAGGATGCAAGGCGATAAGCCGGCGGAGTTACGTTTATCGCGCAGCTTTCATATGCAGCTGGCGATGATTTCAGGCAATGGGGTCTTAGAGCGGTTTTTGAGCGAGCTTACGTTACGTACCACGTTGATCATTGGTTTGTATAATAAGGTAGGCTCATCTAGCTGTGCTGAGAATGAGCATCTTGGCATGGTACAAGCCATAGAAGATCGGGACGAGGAGCGGCTATTATTTTTGGTTGACCAGCATTTGAACCACTTAGAGTCCAGCCTTGACTTTAACTGTGCAGCAAAACCTTTCTTTAGCTTAGCCGAGCAGTTAACTATCCTGCCTGCTTAACATATCGCTCATAAAAATGCACTGCTCACTCGCTTACGTCTTTTAACGTTTTAACGCCCTTTTTTACATGAAAAAACCTGCCAATCAGCTGATTCGCAGGTTTTTATATTATAAAGGTCAGTTTTGTTAAAATTCAGCCAGCTCAAATATTCTATGTTCTATATTGATAAAGTCGATACTAAATGAAACAGAGTCGTCGTATTGCATCATATTTATCGCTTAATAGACCCCTATCAGCAAGTAGATGGAGTATGTTTTAAATAGAATAGCATGCGTGATGCAGAGGAAAACCGATAAATAAGAATAGGTAAATCATCAATGACTATCAATAACTGAAAGTAGGGATTATCTGAGGATAGTGATATGATGCTGTCTTGCATATAAAGACAGTATGGACATTGACTGCTTCATTTATTATCAGTTGTATGATCCTAGCGGGGATAAAACAACTACCCGTTACTCGTTAAATGAATGTTGTGACGCTGCTGGCGCACATAAAGATGAATAGAGACGATACGCGCCAGCCCTTTTTACCCTACTGTTTTTATCATATAATAGTGAGTATTATCTATTCTGCATCCAATAATTACCTGAAGTTTTGTAGCCAACTTTACACGCATTTTCTAATTCCACTTACATTTTCATCACCATTCTAAAAGACGCCTTCTATGACTGATAAAAGTACCGATATGCCAAGCCAAGACTATAAAGACACGCTAAACCTTGCCGACACACCGTTTGCAATGCGTGCCAACCTTGCCAAACGTGAGCCAGATTGGTTGGCGGCGTGGGAAGCTGATGATGTGTATGGTAAAATCCGCGCGGCACGTGCTGGGGCAACCAAATACATTTTGCATGATGGCCCTCCTTATGCCAACGGTCAAATTCACTTGGGTCATGCGGTTAATAAAGTACTCAAAGACATTATCGTAAAATCAAAAACGCTATCCGGTTTTGATGCGCCTTATGTGCCCGGTTGGGACTGTCACGGTTTGCCTATCGAGCAAAAGGTCGAAGCCAAACACGGTAAAGTTGGTCAAAAGGTTTCTGCAACCGAATTCCGTGGTCTCTGTCGTGAATACGCCAGTACGCAAATTGAGCTGCAAAAGGCGGACTTTAAACGCCTAGGGGTGTTTGGTGATTGGGACAATCCTTATCTAACCATGAACTTCCATCAAGAAGCCAACATCGTACGTGCCCTTGCCAAAATTTATGACAATGGTCATGTGACTCGTGGCATGAAGCCGGTTAACTGGTGCTTAGACTGTAGCTCTGCGCTCGCTGAAGCTGAAGTTGAATATCAAGATAAAGTGTCAGACGCTATCTATGTCAGCTTTGATATCGTAGACCGTGACAAGGTTTCAGCACTGGCTGAAATAGAAGGCAATATCGCTGCCGTTATCTGGACGACGACGCCTTGGACCTTGCCTGCCAACCAAGCCATCTCAGTACATCCTGAGCATGGCTATAGTGTGGTCGCCACCGAAAACGACAACTTACTACTGGCAACTGACTTGGTTGAGTCGGCATTGAGTGCATTTAAACTTGAGAATAAAGGCATCCTTGCCACGGTATCCGGTCGCGAGCTTGAAGGTCTGCATGCGCAGCATCCGCTTATCGAAGCTCGCCAAGTACCATTAATCTTGGGCGACCACGTTACAACCGATAGCGGTACAGGTCTCGTCCATACAGCTCCCGGTCACGGTCTTGACGATTATATCGTTGGGGTCAAATATGACTTACCGATTGAAAATCCAGTCAGTGGGACGGGCGTTTATTTAGACAGCGCGGCTGTATTTGCTGGTGAGCATATTTATAAAGCCAATCCAAAAATCATCGCTACCCTGCACGAAAACGGTCATCTGGTTAGCCATACCAAAATTGAGCACAGCTATCCGCATTGCTGGCGTCATAAGTCGCCGATTATTTTCCGTGCGACGCCGCAGTGGTTTATCAGTATGGAAACCAAAGGCTTACGTGAGCGCGCGCTTGCGGATATCCCAGCGGTACAATGGACGCCAGCATGGGGTCAAAACCGTATTGAATCGATGATGACCGGTCGCCCAGATTGGTGTATCTCGCGTCAGCGTACGTGGGGCGTACCGATTACTTTCTTTACCCATAAAGAAACTGGTGAGCTGCATCCAAATACCCTTGAGCTGATGGAAGTCGCTGCACAGAAAATCCATGCTGGCGGTGTAGAAGCATGGTTTGATGCCAGCTGTGAGGATTTCTTAGGCAGCGAGGCTGCTGATTATGATAAAGCAACGGATACTTTAGATGTTTGGTTTGACTCTGGTACCACGCATTTTGCGGTACTTGATCAACGTGATGAGCTGACCAACCCTGCTGATATGTACTTAGAAGGCTCCGACCAACATCGTGGCTGGTTCCAAACGTCATTATTGACTTCAGAAGCCATGTACGAGCGCCCACCGTTTAAACAAGTCTTAACCCATGGTTTTGTGGTTGATGAAAACGGTCGCAAGATGAGTAAGTCGCTTGGCAATATCATTACGCCGCAAGAAGAAATCAACAAAACAGGCGCAGATATGCTGCGCTTGTGGATTGCATCGAGCGATTATCGTTATGAGATGAGCGCGGGTAAAACCGTCTTTAAAGGTGCTGTCGATATGTATCGCCGCATCCGTAATACCCTACGCTTCTTACTTGCCAATACTGATGACTTTGATCCTGCGACCAATAGCGTTGATATTAACGAGCTGGTTAGCCTTGATAAATTTATCATTGAGCGTGCGCAAACGGTACAAGCACAAATCATCAGTGCTTATGATGCGATGGACTTTCACCAAGTGACGCAGCATATCACCGCGTTTTGCTCGCAAGATTTGGGCAGCTTCTATCTAGATATTATCAAAGACCGTCAGTACACCACGCAAACAGATGGTCAGCCGCGCCGCTCTGCGCAAACAGCGATTTATCATATTGCTCATGCACTGATTCGCTGGATTACGCCGATTTTATCGTTCACAGCGCAAGAAGCATGGGAAGTATTGCATGGCGCTGATAGCTATGTGTTCACTGAAGAATGGTACAGCTTCCCAGAGTTTGAAATGAGCGCTATTAGCAAGGATGACTGGCAGCGTATTATGCTGGCAAAAGATATGGTCAATAAACATATCGAAACCGCACGTGGCGAGAAAATCATCAATGCCAATTTATCTGCTGACGTCAGTCTCTATGCTGATGGCGCTATGCACGAAAGCCTAGCTAAGCTTGGTGAAGAGCTGCGCTTTGTCCTTATTACCAGTAATGCAACGTTAAAGCCAATGAGCGCTGCTCCTGCTGTAACAGCAATTGATGATGACCAAGCGGATAGTAATAGTACAGCGGCAGAGTTAGTGATTGAAGTCAATGCGGCAACGGGCACCAAGTGCGTACGCTGCTGGCATATCCGTAATGACATTGGCGCAGATAGCACACATCCAGAATTATGTGCGCGCTGTGCAACCAATGTCAGCGGTGTTGGTGAGGTGCGCCACTATGCCTAATTCACCGGATAATAAACAGCCGCCTATCGATGTCGATAATTCACCGAAACCTGCGCATGCTACTACAGGTAGCTCATCGACGCCGAAGAGTCGATTGAACAAGACGCCAAAGATGATTACTAATGGTCGCCTCGCCCTTAACTGGTATCTGTTATCCTTGATTGTGATCATCTTTGACCAATGGACAAAATGGTTAGCTGAGACCAATCTGACCTTCCTTGAACCTGTGCCTGTGATTGAGCCGTTCCTAAATTGGACGCTTGCTTACAACTATGGCGCTGCTTTTAGTTTTTTGGCGGATGCAGGCGGTTGGCAAAAGTGGTTTTTTGCAGGGCTTGCATTATTGATGTCGCTATTTTTGATCGGTTATCTGATTAAAGCACCTCGCCAAGCTAAGCTGTTATCACTTGGATTGGCCTTGGTATTAGGCGGTGCCGTGGGTAACTTAATCGACCGCTTATTACATGGTCACGTCATCGATTTTATCCATGTACATTATGCCGACGTTTGGCATTATCCTATCTTTAACATTGCTGATATTGGTATTTGTATCGGTGTGGCGATGATTGTCATTGATATGCTGTTTTTAGAAAAGAAGCGTGAAATTTAACGCTGCTTTATAATATGAAAAGTACAATCTATCAACAATAAAAAGCCCCGCTATATCGGTTATAGTGGGGCTTTTTATTGTTTAAAAACGTAATAGAGTCGCATAAACTACTGCCTTTACTGAGCATTTGAGGTCTCTATTGTTATTTTTATAGCCTATCCAGCCCTGTATATTAGCCTACCCACTATTACAAGGCTATCTGTATCCTCTACGTTGACCAGCTTATCCGGATAATCTGAATGTAAGCTATGCAATCGAAGTACACTGCCCGCTTCTATAAATATCTGCTTAAACATCATATATTTATCATTTAAAATCACAGCATACATGCTGCCATCTTTTATGCAATTGTCATTTATCGCTATTCCCACCTTATCTTTAATATTGATATAAGGTTGCATACTGCTATCTGTTGCATAAATTAATCTAAAAAACTGAGGCTCTATACCTTTCTCCTTAAAAAACTGAGGATGAAAGTAACACTCTTCTTTGACTTCTTCATGACAAAAATAAGTTTTATATACCGGTACTTTTATTAAATTATCAGATGTTTCTTCAGCAACACCTAGACTATCATCTGCCTTTTTAGCGACCTCATGTTCATGGTCCAACCAGTTGATAGGCTTATTAAAAAACATTTCAATTTTATTTGCTGTTTCATCGCCAATGGCTTTAATAGGATTCTTACCGATATAGTGACCTAATAACGCATAATTAATATTTGTGCCTTGAGATAACATTATTCTTGTTATTTTATGATTTTGCATCAATGTTCTGACGTTTTCACGTCTCACCATCTCTATACTGGTAAATTTTTTAGCCACTTATCTCTCCCATGCTCTCATTTAAAACAGCTATAAACAAATCTGTCTCAAAACATAAATTTTAATGGATGATTTGATAGAACTAAAGCCACTCTATTAAATAAGATACTTCTGTAAAAAGTCAAAACCACTACCCGCCAATATAAACAATAATCCTGCCAAGTTAATGATGACAGTCAAATAATACGCAAGACGAAATTCAGGCTTTTGTGACTTATGACGCAAGTAAGTTTGTGCGGCCATTGCGCCGACCCAGCCACCCAGCGCACTTAACAGATGTAGCGTTGATTCAGGCGTACGCCAACCATCACTTTGAGCAGCGGCTTTGTCTTTGGCATACATCACATAGGTTATAAGTCCTAAAGCCACATACCAACCTATCACTAGCCAGCTAAGCTTATCTGTTGCAGCCAATAGTATTAACACACCATAAAAACCCATACCGAGGAACAAGCGCTTTTTTTGTCCTGCCTCAAACTCTGCTTGTGCACTGCGTCTATGATTACGCTGTCGAATTTGTTTGTTTTTTTGTGCCATTTTTCGCTTAACAAAGCTTAATTCTTGTACCTCTTTTGCCTGCAATCGTTTTTGATTATCATACCCGACGATAAAAACAACCTCTTCACCGATAGCAGGACGGCGCTGCGCTTTAAATTCACTGACATGAAAAAATACCGACTCACCCGCTTCTGTTTCAATAAAGCCAAAGCCTTTGTCGTCTTGCCATTTTATGACTTGACCTTGTTGTTTAGTTGCCATCGGTTTTGCCATAAATATTATACTCACTCTTAGATTCGTCAAATATATTACACTATTTGCGTTACACTATTGGCGCTTACAACCTTTTCTAGATGACTTATCATTTCTTATATTAATGTCTACCCAACTTCCTAATCCAGCAATAGGTAAATCCTCTATGACCGATTCGCAATTTATCACGCCCAATGAAGATGTACGTATCACTTTTGGCAGCCTTGTTGAGCTGCACTTTGAAGTATCGCTTGAAAACGGCACACTGATTGATTCTACTTTCAATCGTGATACGCCAGTGACTTTAACCATAGGGGATGAAAGCTTGCTTCCCGGCTTTGAGCAAGTGCTGATGAACCTGCGTGCAGGCGATACACGCTCCGCCCATCTTGAGCCAGAGCAAGCGTTTGGCGAGTGGAATCCTGACAATATCCAACGCTTTAGCCCTACTCAGTTTGCACTAGTCGCTGACAATCCAGAAATTGGCATGCTGGTCGAATTTGAGGACAAAGGTAAAAACACCCTACCCGGCACGATTAGTGCTGTTACTGATGACGAAGTGGAGGTCGATTTCAACCATCCACTTGCTGGTCAATCTGTACTATTTAAAGTCAAAATATTTCAGGTCACGCCGCCAGGCGTCACGGGTATCAAGCTGATGTAGTATAAGAATGATTTAAAAAACCTTATGTAGAATAAAAACAGCAAAGGATAAACAGATGCAATATCAAACACTACCACAGCTCAATGAAAAAGTTTCCAAAGTCTGCTTGGGGACAATGACGTGGGGGCAGCAAAATAGCGAAAGCGATGCCCATGAGCAGATGGACTTAGCACTTAGTGAAGGGGTGAACTTTTGGGATACTGCTGAGATGTATCCGTCACCGCCGGACAAAGACAAACAAGGCGATACCGAGCGCTTTATGGGCACCTGGTTCCAAAAGACCAAACAACGCGATAAAGTCATTCTTGCTAGCAAAATATCGCCGATGGATTTTTTACGTGATGGACAAACGCGCTTTAATGCTGCGCATATTAGTAGCGCCATCGATAGCAATCTTGAGCGTTTGCAAACCGATTATATTGATATCTATCAGCTGCATTGGCCTGAGCGTCAAACCAACTATTTTAGCCAGCTCGGTTATACTGAAGCGATGGCAGCGCAGTCGCTAGATGATTTGACGCCTTTTTTAGAGACCATTCAAGCGTTAAATGATGAGATCAAAAAGGGTCGTATCCGTGCTTATGGATTGTC
Organism: Psychrobacter sp.; assembly: GCF_041554015.1. Classification (GTDB taxonomy): domain Bacteria; phylum Pseudomonadota; class Gammaproteobacteria; order Pseudomonadales; family Moraxellaceae; genus Psychrobacter. Next base: position 34,200 of record NZ_JBFFMS010000025.1, read on the forward strand.
AAATGATACCGCTTGGGGACTGATGCGATATCTATGGGAAGCGGAGAACAATGGTTTGATCGCGCCTATTACGGTGCAAAACCCTTATAGTTTGCTAAACCGCGTATATGAAGTGGGTATGGCAGAGATTGCCCATCGTGAAAATGTGGGTTTACTTGCTTACTCGCCGCTTGGCTTTGGGGTATTGTCTGGTAAGTATCTGGACGGAAAACGTCCCGCTGGCGCTCGTCTGACCATGTATGATCGCTTTGCCCGTTATACCAATAAAGAAGCGCTATCAGCCACCGCTCAGTATGCCAAAATTGCAGATGAGGCAGGTTTGGATATGGCACAAATGGCGCTAGCCTTTGTGAACTCACGCTCGTTTGTTACCAGTAACATTATCGGCGCGACCACCACCGAGCAGCTACAATCGAATATCGATAGTATCAATCTTACCTTAAGCACAGAGGTACTAGCGGCTATCGAAGCGGTACATACGCAGCACCCGAATCCATCTCCATAGATTACTACTGTTCGGCTTTTTATAAGCTGACTTTTAGGAATGGATAGAGCAAAGAAAAAGGCGCAAATCATTAGTATTCACTACTAAGATTTGCGCCTTTTTTATTAAAGCTATTTCTATTAAGATCTTCTTACTATAGACCGTTTAATACTTACTTACGGTTTAGCTGCCTTCGTCAATACACGCGAATGTAGTTCGGCCAAGCCTTCTTGCATATGTGCTTGTAATAAGTCTGTCAGCTGACTTTTGCTTAAACCTTTAGGGTCGATAGGCTCTAGTGGTAAGACAAAAGCTGTCACGTCTTTACTATCGAGCACCTTTTTTAAACTTTGTTTCATGGTCAGCTTGCCGTAATAAGGCAATTCTTCACTCAAAGTGCCATCTTTATTGACATACGCAATCACCAGCGGGCGTACTGGTACGTCAGCATCTATCGCTGCTTGTAGCAAGGTGCCATGAATACGTTTGATTTTTTTGCCGTCGGTGGTGGTCGCTTCAGGGAAAAAGATAACCGAAAAGCCTTTGGTCAAAAAGTTAGCAATTTGCGACGCCACTGAGCCTGCATCACCGGAACCACGTTCGATAAATACCGTCCCTGCCGCGTGTGCCAACTTACCAAATATTGGCCAATCGCCAATCTCAGCTTTAGATAAGAAAAAAGCAGGGCTTAGTGTCCCCACTACCGGAATATCCATCCATGACACATGGTTAGAAACCCATAGACCATGACATTGCTCCACGCGCTCAACGGCAACGACCTGTACGCCAAAAGAGCCTGCCATTTTGCGGCAAAAGGCTTGAATATAGCGCGGTAATGTCTCGCGTGGCGGCTGTTTGAATGCCCCAATACGTTGGGCGGCGCGTAGCCCACCAGCAATGGTGGTGGTCATACCAGCAATCTGTTTGCCGCGCCCCAATTGCTGTTTGATTGAAAAGCTTGACTTGGGTTGGCTCATCTGAGTCCCTCGTGATTAAAACTTATGATTATATATGCTAAACAAGCGCCATGAGTATAACAAAGTTTATGCAGTCAGTGACGACTTGTTCACTCAATTATGCATAGGTTTTGTGAGTCATTTGCTGCTGCAATCTATAATTGATTGCCTTTAGAAAGAATACGGCATTGTCAGGCCAAAATAATACTTGATGAATCCTGTAACATAAAATCATCGCTAATTGTGTGAATACGCTTTAATATCAACTGATAAGACCACATATAAATGATTATCTGAACGTGACAGTTGTGGTTATTCTCTTTTGATATGCGTGGGTATTTGTCTTGTATAACACCCATGAGAATGGATATTTAGAATAGCCAGCGTTGCGATTTATTTACTTTATGGATAGGTGATACTCTTTGGAATATTTTGAAAGACATACCGGTGGCGAGCGTGCCATCATCGTACATTTAGACATCCGCCAAATTCAAGATCCTGATGATTTAGGGGAGTTTGAGCTATTGGCAGACTCAGCAGGTGCTGACCGCTTGGCGCTGGTCACGGGTTCACGTGCCCGCCCTGATGCCAGATATTTCGTTGGTAGCGGTAAAGCAGAAGAGATAGCAGCATTGGTGCGCGAGCATGATGCAGATATCGTACTTTTTAATCACAGCTTATCGCCTTCACAAGAGCGTAATATTGAAGCCTTGGTGCAGTGCCGCGTACTGGATCGTACGGGTCTGATTTTGGATATTTTTGCTCAGCGCGCCCGTACTTACGAGGGTAAGCTACAGGTAGAGCTTGCGCAGCTGAACCATTTATCAACGCGCTTGGTTCGTGGTTGGACGCATTTGGAACGTCAAAAAGGTGGTATTGGTCTACGTGGACCCGGTGAAACCCAGCTTGAGACGGATCGTCGCTTGCTACAAGTGCGCGTTATGCAGCTCAAAAGCAAGATTGAGAAAGTCAGACAGACGCGTGCACAAGGGCGAGCCCGCCGCCAAAAGTCAGACGTACCGACGATCTCACTTGTTGGTTACACCAATGCTGGCAAGTCTACCTTGTTTAATCGCTTGGTCGATGAAAACATCTATGCCGCTGATAAACTGTTCGCGACGCTTGACCCGACGTTACGCCGCTTAGACTGGCAAGGGGTTGGACGTGTGGTATTGGTCGATACGGTCGGTTTTGTCCGTCATCTGCCGCATGAGTTGGTTGAATCTTTTCATGCGACTTTGGAAGAGACGTTAGAGGCGGATCTATTGTTACATGTCATTGACTCATCAAGTGAAGATATGCATGAGCAAATTCAGGCAGTAAAAGACGTACTGGCGGAAATTAATAACGATGTGCCTGTCCTCAATGTCTACAATAAGATCGACTTGACCAATGAGCCTGCACGTATCGGTTATGCAAGCGAAGGTCAGCCAAACCGCGTCTATGTGTCTTCTCGTGAAAACTTGGGCATGGAAGAGTTGTCATTGGCTGTGCAGCAGTTACTGACAGGGACGCTGACTACCTTTAATTTGACCCTTCCCTATCATGCTGGGCAGCTAAAAAACACCTTGTATGAGCTTGGCGTTATCTTAGAAGAAAGCTACGATGACAATGGTCATGAGTGCCTAACGATTCGCTTGCCAAGCGCCAGATTAAGACAGTTACTTGGTCAGGCTGATTTAGAGCCTTTAGATGTCTTACCACTAGCGCAAGCGACATTGCTGATGCCGATACTTGAAGAGTTTGAGCAGCCGGATGAAGAGGAAGAACAAACGTTAACGGATGCTGAAGAAAAAGCCTTTGCTGAATTTGAAGCGCTATATGCTAAAAATGAAAGCTTAGCAGCGGATTCAATCGAAGATGATCAAACATCTGAATCGCAAAAATAAGTCATTTATTTAACGTATTTTGAATACCATTAAAAAGGACGCGACCGACCAATAGCGTCCTTTTTTAATGTCAGATCAACATAGCACAAAGGATTAGCTTGTATTAGTAATAGTCAGACCTCGACATATCGATTTGATTACTTACGGACTATAGGGTCACTATTGACCGATACGCTTTATTAGTTGGGGCACTCTATATATAATCCTTGGTATACTGCACTCATAATTCTCCTCTCACTCATCTTCTTACTCTTTTATTTATCCCTAACGTGGTCCACTTGCTTATGAAGTCTACCCATTCTTCAAAAATGCCCTTATGGATGGCAATACTTTTTACGCTCATCATAGTGATCACGGTTCGCGAGTCGGCAGTATTTGTCTGTCAGTTGGCAGGTATTGAAAAAGCCGCCAATATCGTCGGCTTATTGACCATGTTTTTTATTCTAATGATTTGGCGATTTCTTAAAGGTATTCCAGGCTGGTTGACCCAAGCCAGTAATACCTTATTGGTCGATAGTGGCTTTGCCTTTTTGCCAGTTTCTGCTGGCGCAGGCTTACTGCTGTTTGCTTTAGGAGATGAGCTGTGGGGCTTTATGCTGACGATACTTATTAGTACGCTGATACCGATTTGGGGCTTTGCCGTGCTTTCTAATCGCTGGCTAAACCGCAATAACGATGTGAATACGAATACAGCTATTAACGAGCAAAAATAGCACCCTTGAGCGCTATAAATTGAGCGCTATAAATTGAGCGCTATAAATTGAGCGCTATAAATTGAGTGCTATGAACTGAGCGCTATGAATAAAGGAATCTTATGAGTTTTGATAATGTGTTTGTGGCAACCGGTGCGGCGATTTTACTGACTTTGGCCGCTCATATCATTGCCCGCATATTGGCACGTAAACTCTCATGGTTGCCGATGGTCATTACTGCACTGGTATTGGTCGTTACGTTTTTGTTCATTTTTCAATGGGATTATAATCATTACTACGGCGCTGCCAAACCCGTTTTTGACCATCTTTTGGGCTATGTCACCGTCTTATTGGCGATCCCTTTGGCTGCCATGAATTTTAAAGGCTTGCCTATCAAAAAACTTGTCCTTATCGTGGCGATGGCAAGTTTGATTGGTGCCTTATTGCCGATGTCACTGGCATATCTATTCTCTCTTAGTCACGATACGATACTAGCGTTTGCCAGTCGTTCAGTGACCACACCGATTGGTCTGAGCATTGCCGATATAATTAAAGCACCACTTGCTATGGCAAATCTGATTATTATTGTTTCAGGCATTATTGGCGGCACTTTAGCGCGTTTTTTATTTCGCGGTATTGAAGATGACCGTGCCAAAGGCTTGGCGCTTGGTCTGGTGGCACATGCGTTTGGCACAGTAGAAGCGTGGCAAATCAGTCAGACGGCAGGACGATATGCCGCCTTTGGCTTGGCAGTAAATGGATTGGTCACTGCAGTTTGGGTACCTATTTTTATCACCGCATTGTCTGTTTAATCGCTCTTTCATATAGCACTGTTATTTTAATACAGAGTGTCAAACATCAAAGTTTCTGGTACTAGCCAACGCTTTTTAATATAAATCATTATAGTCGCTTGGCTCATCTTTATCCTGATTTTAAGCAACCTGTAGCTGCATTTATCAGTGCGCTTTATAAGACGGCCTGCAATACCATATTGATTTTATTAAAAAATTTTACAATTTAAACGGTTATTTAGCCCCCTTATCAAGGCAATCAGATGTAGTGAAAAGTTATTATATGTTATAGTAAGCAACTATTATTTTTTGTATCTATTGCAATTGGTTTTGTTAATCGTGGCTCTGCGTTGTAGCTCTTAAGCATTATAACCCTTAAGCATAGTGGCTATATAGTCGTTATGGGATATCGCAGATAGGTTAACCGCTTTATTGCGCAAACCAATGCGTTCATAAGCAAGACAATTTGCTACTACTCGATAAAAAGTGATAACCCTATGATAAATGCTGCAACTTTAGTCAATCGCTGCTTACCTTTTATTTTACTCACCGCCGTCGCCTTATCTAGCCTGTCTATTAGCGCTCAAGCAGGCAATATGTATATCTATAAAGACAAAGGCGGACAAGTACTCCTCACCAACGTCAATCCCAGTGGCAATTTTGATAAGTTTACCAAAAAAGTAAAAGTTACTTATTATAAAGACTCTAGTCTATATAATAGCAGCAATAGTAATAATGATTATGGCAGTAGCGCGGCGAGCAGCAGCGGTGCGCGTAACTCTTATGATAGCTATATCCTAGCTTCAGCGCAGCGCCACGGTGTTGATCCAGGGCTTATGAAAGCGATGATGCATACTGAATCCGCCTTTAATCCCAATGCTCGCTCACCAGTCGGCGCGCAGGGCTTGATGCAGCTAATGCCAGCTACCGCACGTCGATTCAAAGTAAGCAATCCATGGAATCCAGCGGATAATATTGAAGGTTCTGCCAAATATATTGCTTGGCTGATGCGCCGCTTTAACAATAACGTCGAGTTTGCAGTAGCGGGTTATAATGCAGGCGAAGGTAACGTCGATAAATATAATGGTATACCACCGTTTAAAGAAACCCGTAACTATGTCAAAAGCGTGATGAGCCGCTATCATAGCCTATATAAAAACGATTCAGGGCTATCTGGTAATACGATGAATGCCAATAATGGCAATGCTACCAATACCAGTAATAACGGTGGCATGCAAAACGTCAGTTATGGCACGAGTAGCAACAGTAATAGCGCAAGCTATGCCAATTCAGCTTATTTAGCATTACGCTAATCCCAAAGATAACAGACATAAAAAAGCCCGTTAAATAAATAACGGGCTTTTTTATGCTTGATTGCTAATTATATGAAGCAATCGCTAAGTACTGAGCATGCGTTATCTCAGTACTCATTGCATCTTAACACTTACTTATTGGCTAGTGCTTGAGTAGCAGCAACTTCAGCAGCAAAATCTTCTTGCTTCTTCTCAATGCCTTCACCAACTTCTAGACGTTTGAAACCAAGTACTTTTACGCCTTCAGCTTTTAATACGTCACCAACTTTTTTCTCGTTGTCCATAACGTAAGGCTGACGTAGTAAAGTGACTTCCTCTAGATATTTACGTAGACCACCTTCGATCATTTTTTCAACGATGTTGTCAGGCTTACCAGACTCTTTCGCTTTTGCTTCGATGATGTCTTTTTCGCGCGCTAATAGATCAGCAGCGACGTCTTCATCAGCAACAGCAACAGGGTTGAATGCAGCGATGTGCATAGCAAGGTTTTTGCCAGTTTCTGCACTGCCACCTTCATAAGATACCACTACGCCGATACGTAGACCATGACGGTATGCAGCAATGTTAGCGCCTTCCAATACTTCAACACGGCGGATCTGGATATTCTCACCGATTTTTTGTACTAAAGAGACACGTGCTTCTTCAACAGTCTGACCATTACCATATGGCAATTCAGCGATAGCCGCTACGTCAGTTACGTTGTTTTCTAATGCAAGGTTTGCAACTGTTTCTGCAAAGGCTGCGAAGTTTTCATCTTTTGCAACGAAGTCAGTTTGGCAGTTAACTTCTAACAAAAATGCCTTGCTGTCGCCTTGAGCGATGATGATAGCGCCGTCAGCGGCGATGTTACCCGCTTTTTTAGCTGCTTTTGCTTGACCAGATTTACGTAGGTTATCAATGGCAGTTTCGACATCGCCGTTTGATTCTTCTAACGCTTTTTTACATTCCATCATGCCAAGACCAGTACGGTCACGCAATTCTTTTACCATTTTGGCAGATACTTTTACTTCTGACATAAGAGTTACCTTTTATTATGTAGGTGAGTATTATTATATATGGAGTGCACAAATCAAGAGGCACTTAAATTCTATATAGCGCTTTAACAATAAAGCATGACGAGTAACACTACATCATGCCTATTGTTTGTCTTTATGCTGTTCGTTATGTTGTAAGGCTACCCATAAACAAACAAGGCCGCCTTACAACATCAAACCGTATTACTCAGCTGGAGTAGCCGCTTCTTCAGTTTGAGCATCAGCCGCTTCTTCAGTAGCAGGTGCTTCTTGCTCAGCTTTACCACCAGCTTGAGTTTGTGCGTATTCTTTACCAGCGATGATTGCATCAGCGATAGAAGTTACGTACAAAGTCACAGCACGGATAGCATCATCATTAGCTGGGATGATGTAATCAACGTTATCTGGGTTAGAGTTGGTATCAACGATACCGATAACTGGGATACCCAAGTTCTTGGCTTCTTTGATAGCGATTGCTTCATGATCTACGTCTACAACGAAGATTGCGTCAGGTAGACCGCCCATGTCTTTGATACCGCCCAATGAACGCTCAAGTTTTTCCATATCGCGAGTACGCTCAAGCGCTTCACGCTTAGTAAGCTTAGCGAAAGTACCGTCTTCTGCTTGTTTTTCAAGCTCTTTTAGACGATTGATTGACTGGCGTAGTGTTTTCCAGTTAGTCAACATACCACCTAACCAGCGATGGTCAACGTATGGCATGCCAGCAC
>NZ_JBFFMS010000026.1:0-41877 GCF_041554015.1 Psychrobacter sp.
AAGGGCTTCGGTATAGGCTTCGGTTTTAATCAAGCGTAAGAATTTCTTTGAGCCAGTCACATTGGTACGCTCACCAACATTGACAAATAGACTGTCAGGCGTGATGTTAAAGGGTTCAAGCCCTGACAGGCGGCAGGCAGGTGCAATCTCAGGAATCACGCGCGGTGGGTACTTGGCGACCATCTTAGCAATTTGGCGAATGTGTTCAGGCGTAGTACCACAGCAGCCACCAACGATGTTTAAGATACCAGCTTTAGCAAAGCCTTCTAACAGGGCTGTGGTTTCTTCAGCAGTTTCATCATATTCACCAAACTCATTGGGCAAACCTGCGTTTGGATGCGCTGAGACATAGGTATTGGCGATATTGGACAAGGTTTGGATATGTGGACGTAGCGCATCTGCACCGAGTGCACAGTTAAAGCCAACCGATAACGGCTTAGCATGACGAATGGAGTTATAAAAAGCTTCAGCGGTTTGTCCTGATAACGTACGACCTGAAGCATCCGTAATCGTACCTGATATCATAATCGGCAACTCAAACCCGATATCATCAAATACACCGGTTACCGCAAATATTGCTGCTTTGGCATTGAGTGTATCAAAGATGGTTTCAATCAGAATGATATCAACGCCACCTTCCATAAGTGCGAGCGTTGCCTCACGATAATTCAGTACTAGCTCATCAAAGGTGATATTACGAAACGCGGGGTCATTGACATCAGGCGATAATGAACACGTACGCGATGTTGGTCCAATAACGCCTGCGACAAAACGTGGTTTCTCTGGATTCTTGGTAGTGTATTCATCAGCAGCTTCACGGGCAATCCGAGCAGCCGTTTTATTCAGCTCAGGCACGAGGTGCTGCATATCGTAATCTGCCATCGACAGACGCGTACCATTAAAGCTATTGGTCTCAATAATATCCGCGCCTGATTCTAGATGCGCCAGATGAATCTCTTTAATCATCTGCGGCTGCGTGAGCACCAATAAATCATTATTGCCGCGTACATCTTGCGTGATATCCGCAAAGCGCTCACCGCGATAGTCCGCTTCTTGCAGTTTATAGTTTTGAATATGGGTGCCCATTGCACCATCAAGCATCAATATCCGCGCTGCCAGTTGCTCAGTAATACGCGCGCGCGCCGTTAGCTGCTGCGCCTTATACGGAAACACTTCAGGCGGGGTTAATATAAAGTCAGTAGGATTGGCATTAAGAGTGGTTGAAGCGGTTTCATTTTGAGAACGGGCTGTTGGAGTCATAGGAGCGCTGCTTATAGAGTCAATGTTATAAAAAAGAAGAGGAGATAATCATTATTATTTTCAATAGATAAGGTGTCAAAACCATCAATTTCGATCAGAAATAGTCGATAAATCGTGATAATTTTAGCAGAAAATATATTGCCATTGTGAGGTTATCAAAGTCTATTGCATAAAGCGTCTGAGCACAAATGAATATCATTTATCTTTAGGATTACATAAAGCTTTAGTTATGATTATAAAAGCAAAATTACCACTTTATAACACAGTTAAAGATTACACGCCTACGACAAAAAGTAGCGTAAATAGCCGTTTACACGCCCAAACTATATGTTAATTTAATTTCAGAAGGATTGAGGTTTCATTAGCATACCTTATCAGTAAAGGTTGATGGTTTTTAGTCTGCAACTTGTCTATTTATCATAGGTAAATTCGCCATGTAAAATCAGCGACCAAGGTGCAAAGCTGTGATATTTAAATCTAAAAGCTTGAATCTAACAGCTTAAATTTAAACACGTAAATCTGAGTGCTAAGGAGAGCCAATCTCATCTGTTAAACCGTATTAAAAACCAACAGATTATAGTCATTCAATCATTAAGGATAATGTCATGAAAATCATCAAAATCGCAGCTCTTGGTACTTTAGCACTCTCAATAGCAGGTCTAAGTGCTTGTAATAATATGATGCCTGCCCCAAGTGCTTCTGTAAATGCATCAGTTCATAGCCAGTCGATGGCGAAAATGAATGTGGTACAAATTGCTCAGAGTAATCCTGATTTCTCTGTACTCGTCGAAGCGGTTGTCGCTGCTGATCTGGCAGGTGTCTTGTCCAACCCTAATGCCAATTACACAATTCTTGCACCAACCAATGCCGCCTTTATGCAAGCGCTACAAGAAACCGGTATGAGCAAAGCCCAACTGTTCGCCAATAAGCCCTTATTGACCAAAATCTTAAGCTATCATGTCATCAACGCCGCAGCCCCTATCTATGCTAATGATGTGAGACCAGGTAATGTGACTATGTTAAGTGCAGACACACTCACGGTCACAGCCCAAGGCAAGCTGATGGATGAAAGCGGACGTATGACAAATCTCTTAAAAACTGATATCAAAGCCAGTAACGGTGTGGTACACGTGATTGATAGAGTGTTAATGCCCAAATAGTTTCAACGCAAATCTATAGACTTACAATGATATAAGCATAATATTCATCGTTTAAGAGCTGTTCTATGCAGCTCTTAAATTCTTTAGCAATTGAGATAACGAAATACCTGTGTTGTATACGTGATTGATACAGTGCGACTACCGAAGAATATATCAATTAAAAATCAATCGGTTAAGATTGAATTTGCTTCAAATGATTTTCTTATCTCTGATCTCTAATGCATTGTTTGTAAAATACGTTCATCTATAAAATACCTTCTATCTAATCGTTATCTATCTTCAAAGGAATGTCCTATGTTAAAAAAGAATTTATTATCTATTGCCGTTGTGACGGCAGCACTTTCATTAGCTGCTTGTAATGATAAAGAAGTAGTGACTGAGCCAGTTGAGCCAGAAGCAACCACTGATGTCGTTGTTGAACCAGAAGTCACCCCTGAACCAATGGCTGAAACTGACACTGCTATGGTAGCAGAAGAAGCAACGCAGACCATTGGTGAGATGGCAGCTGGTAACGAGAATTTAACCATCTTGACCGCGGCACTACAGGCTGCTGGACTTGACTCTATGCTAATGGCTGAGGACAAATATACTGTGTTTGCACCAACTGATGATGCATTTGCGGCTGTATTGACCAAGCTCGACGTTACTAAAGAGGAATTATTGGCCAATACTGATTTACTAAAAAGTGTGCTGCCATACCATGTTGTACCTATGGTGGTAAAAGCTGCTGATATTCCGTATGGTACTGCTATCGAAACAGCAAATGGTCAAACCATTACGATTAGTGAAGCCAATGTCATTACTGATGCAAGCGGCAATACAGCCAATATTGTTGGAACCGATATGATGGCAACTAATGGTGTGGTACATGTGATCGATACTGTGTTATTGCCTAAATAAGCTGTGATGGTTTGCCTGATTAAGTTGCTGTTCTAAACAGTAGCTGATATACCAATACAAAAAGCCCGAGACTATGGTCTCGGGCTTTTGCTTAGAAGCATTAGATAATAATGTTAAAGAATATTATTTATACTCTTTACGTAATGGATCAGCAGACATTCTTTGTTGCTCTTTTAAATGGCGCTCTTCCCAATATGGCGCGTTTTTGATACCGAATTTTGCCGGATCAAATGTATAGCGGGTAACGCCAGCTTTACGCTGTGCTTCGTAGTCTTTAAGCATGGTAAGCGTTGGACGGGCCACAAAGAAGATGACAAGGATACCAACAATATTGAGCCAAGCCATAAGACCAACACCGATATCACCAATTGCCCAAATATAACCGGCTGAGTTAAGACCACCATAGGCAACCATCACCATGATTAGGACTTTTACTAAGAAGAGACCAGTTTTGTTGGCACCGCGACCAAGGAAGCGTGTTAAGTAAGCAACGTTTACTTCAGCGATATAGTAGTAAGCCAAAATAGTGGTAAAGGCAAAGAAGAATACAGCGATAGCGATAAAGACATTACCAAAAGTACCGTATACTGATTCCATTGCCATTTGGGTAAAGGCTGGCGAATTGATTTCAGTGGCAGTAGCTACGTTCTGTACGATGAACTGACCCTCTGGTAAAGTACCTTGAATATTGTACATACCAGTAGATAAAATCATAAATGCAGTAGCAGAACAAACTAATAGTGTATCGACATAAACTGAAAATGCCTGTACCAAACCTTGCTGTGAGGGATGCTCAACTTCAGCAGCGGCAGCAGCATGAGGACCTGTACCTTGACCAGCTTCGTTAGAGTAAATGCCACGTTTGACACCCCAACCAATTGCCGCACCAAAACCAGCTTGTGCCGTAAAGGCATCACTGATGATTAAACCAAATACATCAGGAATTAAACTGAAATTGCTGAACATGATGATAAGGGCTAAGGCAATATAACCGATTGCCATAAATGGAACTGCAAACTCAGTGAACGTTGCAATACGTTTGATACCGCCGAAAATGATGATACCTAAAATCACTAAAATGATAGCTAGGCCGACCAGACGCATAGAACCGACTTCTAAGGCTCCAAGGCTCACGACAGACCCTTCGCCCATTACCTGTGCGAAAGCACTGATAACGCCGTTTGCCTGTACGCCTGGTAAAAACATACCACAAGCTAAGATTGAGGCAATAGCAAAAAGTATACCGTACCATTTTTGGCCAAGCGCGCGTTCAAAATAGTAAGCAGGGCCACCGCGATATTCGCCAGTTACCACATCTCTTTCTTTATAAATCTGAGCCAGTGTAGACTCAACATAAGCAGTAGATGCGCCTAGAAAAGCAACAACCCACATCCAAAATACGGCACCAGGGCCACCGAAGCCGATAGCTGCTGCTACGCCTGCGATGTTACCCATGCCGACACGCCCAGCTAGGGCTACTGCCAATGCTTGGAATGAAGAAATACCATCTGCACTAGATTTACCAGTAAATAGTAATTTGATCATTTCACCGAATAAACGTACTTGTACAAAGCGCGTCATGATGGAATAAAATAGACCTGCGCCCAAGCATAAATAAATTAATGCGGGGCTCCAAATAATTCCGTTTACTAAATTGACTAAACTTTCCATATATCTATTCCTTCAACTGTCTCAAAATGACTATATATGAGTATGCATCGAATGAGTTAACCGTTTAATATCCTTATTAAAGTTAACCCCTCAAATTATCTGCATGTACTTAAAACCGTAGCTTAAGCTTCATATATGTATAGCCACCAAGAATGGACTGTAGTTGTCTGTGTTTATCCGCTTGGTTTATTCTGAAGGTTGGCTATAGCGCATTGCCAATGAATGCTACCTATTTATAGGTGTCAATCAATTGACGATAACAGCCTTCCTTTTACTGTCTTATTACTTTTATAATCTGCCATCCTGCTATAAACATAAACGCTGTTATAAATAGACCAATGGATAAAACAGGCGGTTATAATTTTAAATACTCATCATATTGATGGTATTCAACTTGCTATGAGCGGTATCAGCTGATCACAATTGTGTAATAGAATCATAAAGCGATGATTTATTTATCAAGGATTCCTTTTCAAAGAAAAATAAGTAATCGCTAATACTATAAAATAAATAAGTCCACTACCAAATGTGTGCAAACCGTACAGCTACGTAACTGCAATTTGCCACATTTTTTACCCAATTACTAGAAATTTCTTCTTAGTAAGAGAGTAGATATATGTTTTGATAGGCTTTGTAGAAGTAAGGATTCCCGTAGGCAATGGCGTAAGCGTTCTTTTGTTCTAAGTTGGGTATCTTTTTGATTGATAAAAATAAGTAATGTTATGTAAATACACAATCAAAACAAGGCGAAAGCTTGTGCTACATGTCGTTGCTTGCGGTTGTGTTTTGGTAACGATCAATTGTAAAAAAAGTGTTATAGCGCCATTATTACCACAATATACAACAATGGCTTATATAGCCATAGTAGGTAAGCTGGTCTTAAAAAAGCAGGTAAAACCTTATTGTCAGTTGTTTGATATTTATCATTATTAGGAGACTCCACAATGACGCGTAAATCTATTGTAAAACCCATGTTACTATCGGCGGTATTGGCAACTTCTACTGTTGGCTTGACAGGCTGTGGTTATAATAATCTTCAGGCGCAAGATGAGCAAGTAACCGCTTCATGGTCAGAAGTGGTCAACCAGTATCAACGTCGCTCGGATCTGGTGCCAAACTTGGTCAAAGTCGTACAGCAATATGCTAAGCAAGAGCAAGAAGTCTTTACCCAAGTAGCTGAAGCCCGCTCACGCGCGGGTGGCATCACTGTAACGCCAGAGGTGCTCAACGATCCTGAAGCGATGGAGCGTTATGCGGCGGCGCAAGAACAGATGACCGGTGCGCTATCGCGTCTAATGGCGGTATCTGAGCGTTATCCTGAGCTAAAATCAGATGCTTTGTTCCAAGATTTGCAAGCGCAATTAGAAGGTACTGAAAACCGTATCGCTGTTGCTCGTAATCGCTATATTCAAGAAGTACAGAGTTACAATACGACCGTGCGTCAATTCCCAACCAATATTACGGCCAAAGTCTTTGGCATGAATGCTAAGCCAAACTTTAGCGTGGCGAATGAAAAAGAGATTTCTACAGCGCCAAGCGTAGATTTCGACAACAGCGAGTCAAAGACTGCTCAATAGCTGTTCAATAACTGCTGATTAACATCGAAGCAGTGGTTATATCGTTCAGCCATTAAAAACAGCTAGAGCAGCAAGCATGACATGGATTTGTTAGACATTTATAAATGGCTGCTTTAGCTATCAATTTAGTAAATACCTGACTTGAGGTGGTATACATTTAATGACTCATTTAAAAACACCCCTAGCAGCGTTGTTATTTGCCCTCATCATGGGCAGCACATCTACATTATATGCAGCGCCCGATGACAGCACGCTTGCTGCAGATAGCACCGCACAAAATCGCAGTGTAGAAGACTTAGTGGCCATTGCAAAAGCTGCTGAATCTAATGAAGCTATTAATGATGCTGTGTTAGGCAATGAGGCGATTAACGAAACCATACTCGGTAATGAGGCCATTAACCCTAATGCGTCTAATGAGGGCGTGGCAGAGACAAATACCACCAAACGCCCCCCTGTCAAATCAACAGCTGAAGGTGTCACTGCCGACAAGCTGATATTAAACAACCCTGTGATAGATCAAGCCAATATTCTGAACCCGCAGGAAAAACAGCGTTTAGAGGCGCAGCTGCGTACTATTTATCAGAATGGCTTAGCACAAGCAGCAGTGGTCATTGTCCCAACAACCAATGGGATGCCTATCTTTGATTATGCCTTGCAGGTTGCTGAAAAATGGCAGCTAGGCAGTAAAGATATCGATGATGGTTTGCTAATGGTTGTCGCAGTCAATGACCGTGATATGTATATTTTGACAGGCTATGGGCTTGAGGGCGTATTACCCGACGCAGCGGTCAATCGTATTATTCGCGAGGATATCACGCCTTTATTTAAACAAGATAATTATGGCGCTGGTATATTGGCAGGCGTTACAGCTTTACAAACCCGTTTATCTGCTGATCCTGAGGTGCTTGCTCGCGCCGACGCGCAGGCAGCGGAGCGTACCGCTCAACAAGGCTCAGACGAGCTACCATCGCCTATTTTTCTATTCATCATGGCGATGATATTTGGTAGTTTTATCACCAGTATTTTTGGTCGGGTATTTGGTTCTATACTGACGGCGGGTGGTTTTGTGGCAGGTTCATTGGCATTAGGTGGTGGTCTATTTATGACCATCATTATGGCGATATTTATCTGGCTGTTCTTAATAGCACGTGGCGGCGGTGGCGGTAAAGGTGGCTCTGGTGGCGGTCGAGGCGGCGGCATGATATTCCTACCGGGTATGGGCGGCGGCGGTGGGTTTGGTGGCGGCGGCTTCGGCGGTGGCGGTGGTGGTTTTGGTGGTGGCGGCGCTGGCGGTTCTTGGTAAGCGTTAGCCGGTTTTTATTCAAGGACTAGGGAGCTACTTAATATAGCTGCCTAGTAAAAACACTACATAACCATTAGTAATGACGTACTTGAGGAAATAGTATCATGGCAGAGAATAACGCTTCAAAATCCAGCTTTGCCCGCTGGTGGCGCCAAGTCTTATTTGTCCCAGTCTTGCACAGTAAGTGGTTAACACCTGCAGCAAAAGCTCGGTTGACAGAACAGGTGACACTGGCTGAGCAAGGTCATCGTGGTGAGGTGTTTTTAATCGTAGAAAATCATTTACCTATTCAAGAGGCTTACCATAGCGACTGCCGTGACCGTGCGATTGATTTGTTTAGTGAGTATCGAGTCTGGGATACTGAAGAAAATACGGGTGTGCTAATATATGTCAATATTTGCGAGCATAAGCTTGAGATCGTCGCTGATCGCGGTATCAGTGCTCATGTTAGCCCAACCGTATGGCGGGCAATGTGTGACAAAGCCGTAGTCGGTATAGCCAATCAAAAAACAGAAGAAAGCTTGACTGAGCTACTTGATGAGGTCGGTCAAGTACTGCGCCAATACTATCATCTGGAGCAAAACCCGTCAGGGAACGAGCTGTCTGATACCGTGGTTTTTCTAAAATAAATACTATTTATTAGCAAGCATTAGAAGGGTCTTTTGCATAGATAACCTATGTCACGAACAATACTGGAATATTATGATTGAGTTGATAAAGAAACTGCCAAAGGCGGAGCTGCATTTACATATTGAAGGCTCGCTCGAGCCTGAGCTGATGTTTAGATTGGCAAAAAAGAACCAGATAGAGATTCCTTATAAAGATATAGAAGATGTGCGTAATGCTTATAACTTCACCAATCTGCAGACGTTTTTAGATATCTACTATGCCGGTGCCAATGTCTTGATGACGCAGGATGACTTTTACGATTTGACGTGGGAATATATTCTCAAATGCGTTGAGGACAATGTCATTCATACAGAGATATTTTTTGATCCGCAGACGCATACCGCAAGAGGGATAGCTTTTGAAACCGTGATAACAGGTATCAAGCGCGCACTGGCTGATGCTAAGGCGCAATATGGCATTACTTCTTGTATTATTATGTGTTTCTTGCGTCATTTATCACAAGAAGAAGCATTTGCGACATTAGAGCAAGCATTGCCGTTTAAAGACGATATTATCGGTGTTGGTTTGGATTCTTCTGAATTAGGCAACCCGCCATCGAAGTTTATAGATGTCTTTAAAAAGGCAAAAGAAGAAGGCTTTAAATTGGTTGCCCATGCTGGCGAAGAAGCAGATTTTTCTTATATCTATGAGGCACTGGATTTATTAGGTATCAGTAGAATCGACCACGGCGTACAATCTATCAAAAGCGCTGAGCTGATGCAGCGTCTAAAAGATGAGCAGATGCCGCTGACCGTATGCCCAAATTCTAATATTGAGTTAAGGGTATTTGATAACTATAAAGAGCATAATATTAAAGAGCTGCTAGATTATGGTCTAAATATTACTGTCAACTCAGATGATCCTGCTTACTTTAAAGGTTATATTAACCAAAACTTTATTAATATCAGCGAAAATTTACCGCTGACAGAAGACGATATCATCACTTTGGTAAAAAACTCTTTTAGATCGTCATTTATCAGTGATGAGCTAAAGCAGCAGTATTTAAACAAAGTCGATCAAGTGGTAGGCTAACGGTTTACCTATTATAGTATGCCCATTGTTTTTATCAACGCTGGCAGGATGACACCCGCTTTTGCTGCCAGCGTAATATCAACTAGCGTATTTGGCGTTGGATAGGGATTTATCTCGATAATCTTGGCACCGTTATGTTTTGCGGACTGTGCCAGTCCGGCAGCAGGATAAACAAGGCTGGACGTGCCGATACTGATAAATACCTCACAATCGGCAGCAGCATCCTCTGCTATTTGCCATGCTTGCGCTGGCAACGACTCTCCAAACCATACAATGTCCGGTCTGATATACCCATCACAATGCTGGCAAGTAATTAAAGCTTCATCAAAGTCGATACTATCTTCACTGTCATAAGCGCTTTTTGATGAGTTTTGATTTTGATAAGGTGTCTCACATCGGCTACATCGATTGCGCCACAGATTGCCATGTAAGTGGGTAACAGTGCTGCCCGCTTGCTCATGCAAGTCATCGACGTTTTGAGTAATAAGGGTAAGTTGCTGATTGGTCGATTGACTATGATATTGCCACTGCGCCAAAGCTGTATGGGCAGGATTTGGTTTTTTACTCGCCACCAGCTGTCTGCGCCATTGATACCAAGACCATACCAGCTTTGGGTCACGGGCAAAAGCATCAGGCGTCGCCAAATCCTCAGCGCGATAGTTCTCCCACAAGCCAGTTTGCTTATCGCGAAAAGTAGGTATACCGCTTTCTGCCGAAATCCCTGCGCCCGTTAAGAGGCAAATACGCTGTTTTGCTTTTAATAGTTCGGCGGCGCGCTCTACTTCTACTATTAACGCTGATGATAATTCTGCTAACATACGCTAACCCTTACTAGTAATGGATATCCCTTATTATGATAGACGGAATTTGGTGGCTTGTCATATTGACGGCAATTATCATTGGACTATGGTTTTTTGCAAAATCACGTGCGCCAAATAACTTGCATAATATAAAGTCAAAAGATAACAACAAATCGCTTAATGACGGGCTACAGAAAACGGCGGAGATGATTAAGCAGCATTTTCCTGATTATCGTGTCACTAGAAAGGGCAGTCATTTACTCATCAGTCGGCAAAATATAAAAATCGCTATGATTACAATTGATCCCAAGCTGGCTGCCAGTCAACGCCGTTTAGGAGACATACCGGTGTTTAACTATCACCGGGTACCTAGCCGCGCGCAGCTAGATGCCAATTTGCAAGAAGCAGAGTAGATAGGTGAAAGTGCTGGCTTAGAGTAGAGCGGGTAAACAATAGAACGATAGAAAGCATAAAATCGGGTTAACAACAATATATACAAGATTTTATAGCTGTTAATAGACAAGTTTATTAACAATAAAAGCGTTAAGGCTTTGTTTTAAAAGGTTTTATAAAGTTGAGGTAATGCTAGGGAAGGGTAAAATATGATGATTGGTGCGCTCGGCGGGAATCGAACCCACGACCCTCGGCTTCGGAGACCGATACTCTATCCAACTGAGCTACGAGCGCAAAAGTGCCTAAAAATAAAGACCGCTTAGTCTAACAAATAAAACTCATAAAGCCAATGAATGAAGGCAGCTATTGAGGTTTTTTAAGAAAAAACAGCATAGTCCGCAAACAGGCATGGCAATCTACCCGTCTTTTCCCTTATAATGTCAGGGAAAATCCATATTTATAATCACCGATTACAAGTGCGCTCGCATGCGGGATGGCTGTTTGCTATTGATAACAGTTTGTTGTCAAAGGAGGACAGACAGAATGTCTAAGCCATGTTGACCCTTGTATACGTAAAAAGAGAACGTGACGAATGAGAAAAGTAGTTATGTTATCGGCAGCTGCCATTCTAGGAATCGCTAGTATCGCTGTGAGCCAAGCTGAAAGTGCTATAGATACACCCGTTACTATATCTGCTGTTGCAGAGGGCAAAGAGGTTGTCGAAGAGGCTCCTAAAAAGTTAGGTGATGAACCTCAAGCGGCGGCTGACACTACGGATGGCGCTGATGCTACTGCACCAGCAGACGCGGTAGCAACCGATGCACCAGCTGAGGCAACTGCTGCCGCCGCACCAGCTGCTGTCGAAGAGCCTATTCCACAAGATACGCCGCAAGTCCAAAAGCTGATCGCATTATATCCAAACTTAATTGCTCGTATTCAACCTGTTGCCAAAATATGTTTTGAAGACGACGAAGTTTGTGACGTGACGGCTCGTTCTGCTGGTCCAGCAGCGGGCGACGGACCTCGTGATGGTAAAGCCGTCTATAGTGCCGTATGCCAAACTTGTCATGCGTCAGGACTGCTTGGCTCACCTAAATTGGGTGATGCAGGTGCTTGGGGAGCTCGTATAGCAAAAGGTAAAGATACCTTGTATAACCATGCTATTAATGGTTTCAATGCGATGCCTGCCAAAGGCGGTGCGGACATTCCTGATGAAGAAGTTCAAAACGCCGTTGATTATATGGTTGCTGAAGCCAGCTAGTTTTTATGTATTACCTTTACGATCACGCGTTAAAAGGCAATACATAAAAAAGCACCTATCTCATAGTGAGGTAGGTGCTTTTTTATGCACGATTGATAGGACTAATATCATCGTTATGATATACCACCGTTGAAATAGCTTCCCTTTAGCCTCACATTAATACACGACAGCAACGATTATAAGAATGAGTATGCTGATACAGCATCTTTTAGATCAATTATTCATAAAGAGGTATTCATGTCTGAAGTACCAGCACTATCGATTCAGAATTTGTCCAAAACTTATGGCAATGGCTTCTCGGCATTAAAAGACGTCAGTCTCACCGTTCCGCAAGGGGGCTTCTTTGCATTACTGGGACCAAATGGTGCGGGTAAATCAACGATGATTGGCATCATTAGTTCGCTCTTTAAGCCAACAGCCGGTAGCGTCCATATCTTTGGCACCGATCTGCTATCTGATCCCTCAAAAGCCAAGCAATTCTTGGGTGTGGTGCCGCAAGAGTTTAACTTCAATCAGTTTGAAAAAGTTGAAGACATTCTTATTACGCAAGCGGGTTATTTTGGTATTGCAGCAAAAGAAGCAAAACCGCGAGCAGAAAAACTGCTTAAAGCATTAGGGCTTTGGGACAAACGTAATAATAAATCGCGCGAGCTCTCAGGTGGTATGAAGCGTCGATTGATGATTGCGCGTGCGCTGATACACAAACCCCGTCTGTTGATATTAGATGAGCCGACTGCTGGGGTAGATATTGAGCTGCGCCGCTCAATGTGGGAGTTTATGGAGCAGATTAATATTGAAGAAAACACCACCATCATTCTAACCACGCATTATCTTGAAGAAGCTGAGCAGCTGTGTAAGCGCATTGCGATTTTGGATCATGGTGAGATTCGTATTAATACTGAGATGAAGGACTTGCTCGCCCAGTTATCTGTTGAAACTTTTGTCTTTGATGTGGCAACGCCCTTAACGCGCCCAATTACCTTAAATGGGGTAACGGGTGTCGTACAGCCGGATGATTTGACCATTGAGGTGACATTGACAGAGGGTGAGTCGCTAAATGGTGTCTTTACTCAGCTGTCTGAGCAAGGTATTACGGTTGCCAGTATGCGTAATAAAGCCAACCGGTTAGAGGAGCTGTTTATGCGTCTGGTAGATAAAAGTCTTCATGAGCCTTTAAGCTCGTAGCTTTGTAGCATTAGCTACCTTTAAAAGTTGGGCTTTATAACGAATTTTATGAGTAATCAGGCTCTATGATTAATAAGTCTGCATTCAATATATATTAAATAGAATAATCAGATGGGCAACTTTGCTTGTAATAGAGACTATTTGCTCTAACAAGTATAGGCGCTTAGGAGAGATACCGCATGAACTTTGCACAACGCTGGATTGCATTTCGTACTATTTTGGTCAAAGAAGTGCGCCGGATTCTACGTATTTGGCCGCAAACATTATTACCGCCAGTCATTACCATGAGTCTGTATTTTGTCATCTTTGGTAAGATGATTGGACCCCGTGTGGGTGAGATGGGCGGTGTGCCATATATGCAGTTTATCGTGCCCGGCTTGATTATGATGGCGATCATCACCAACAGCTACTCCAATGTGGTTTCAAGTTTTTTTAGTGCCAAATTCACCGCCAGTATCGAGGAGCTTTTGGTCTCGCCTGTATCGAAACATGCGATTTTGATGGGTTATATCAGCGGCGGTATTTTTCGCGGATTAGCGATTGGTATCATTGTCTCGATCGTGGCGCTGTTCTTTACTGATTTGGGTATTGAGCATTTATTTGTGACCATATTTACGGTCCTTGGTACCTCGATTTTGTTTTCCTTGGGCGGCTTTATCAATGCAGTATTTGCCCGCTCTTTTGATGATATCTCTATCATTCCAAGTTTTGTATTAACGCCGCTAACTTATTTAGGTGGGGTATTTTACTCGATGGAAAATTTATCGCCATTTTGGCAAAATATCTCATTATTGAACCCAATCGTCTATATGGTTAACTCATTCCGCTACGGAATTTTGGGCTACTCTGACGTCAATGTCTGGTATTCAATGGCTGCTATTTTTATATTCTGTGCGATATTTTATACCATCGCTTATCGCTTACTAAGCAATGGTTCTCGCGTACGCTTGTAAAAATAATGGCTTTATATGATTTTTTATTGCGGTTTAGCAGTTGGTTAGAGTGATAATCGCATAACAATTTTGACGGCTATTTAATTTTAATTATTATTTTTAGGAAGTACCAATGAGTATCCACGGTATCTTGGGTGAACAAACCACTGATTATCCAACTGAGTATAGTCCAGAAACCTTATATCCGATTGCTCGCAGTATGGGTCGTGACGTCATTGGCTGGCAAGATGACAAGCTGGCAGTAGGTGTCGATTGGTGGCAGGCGTTTGAGTTGTCATGGTTAAATAAGCAAGGTATCTCACAGGTTGCGATAGCGCGCTTTGGTATTCCGGCAAGCTCGCCATTTATTGTCGAATCAAAGTCATTGAAGCTTTATCTGAACAGTATCAACTTTACTGAGTTTGGCAGCTGGGCAGATGTGCAAGCGCTAATAGCGAAAGATTTGTCGGAGTGCGTACAAGCTGACGTTAAGGTTGAGTTGTTTGAATTAGATAATGAGTGCTCAGGACTGCTAATTTCTCAACCTGATGGTGTCTGTATCGATGATGCGCTAGCGGACAGTACTGACAAAGTCGCGTTATGCGAGCATCCCGATGCGTCATTATTAGAACAGGGTTCAAGTGACGCACAAATATCAGAGGGTAAAACTTTTAGCCTTTATTCCAACTTGTTGCGTAGCAATTGTCCAGTGACCAATCAGCCAGATTGGGGCACGTTGGCGGTGTCGATTACTAGTAATAAGCCAGTTAATAACGCCAATATGCTGCGTTATATTTTAAGCTTTCGTCAGCATAATGGTTTTCATGAGCAATGCGTTGAGCAGATATTTGCTGATTTGAGTCAATATTATGAGCCAAGTGCGCTGATGGTACGCGCTTGGTATACGCGCCGCGGCGGCATCGATATCAATCCTTGTCGCGTCAGTGATATCGCATTATTGCCAGTGCCGAGCCGTTTGATTCGTCAGTAGTAAAAACATTGTGAATATTTTTATATAAAGCTCTTAGCATAAAAAAGCGCCTAACTCATTTAATGAGATAGGCGCTTTTTTGTATTACTAATTTTACTTTTACACTATTTAACGCTGACTTTGGCCAGTAGTTCATCACGGCTAAGCAGTTGTTTCTCGCTATCACGGCGATTAACGTACTCGTACTTGTCTTCTGCCAAGTTGCGATCAGAGACTACGATACGATGTGGAATACCAATCAGTTCAAGATCAGCGAATTTCACGCCCGGGCGCTCATTACGATCATCAAGCAAGACATTGACACCAAGGGCTTTTAACTCCTCATACAATGCCGTTGCTGTTTCCATAACAGTGTCTTCTTTGGACTTCATCGGTACGATAGCAACTTCAAACGGGGCAATTGAGTCATCAACGGTTGGTGTCTCTGGCCACATAATACCGTTTTCATCGTTGTTCTGCTCGATAGCAGCCGCGATGATACGACTGACGCCAATACCATAACAACCCATCATCAAGGTGACCGGCTTACCATCTTCACCTGATACTGTGCAGTTCATCGCTTGAGAGTACTTATCACCCAACTGGAAGATATGACCGACTTCGATACCGCGTTTAATCTGTAGCGTGCCTTTACCATCAGGAGAAGGGTCGCCCTCATGGACATTGCGAATATCAACGATACGAGTGATATGCGCGTCACGCTCCCAGTTCATACCGATTGTGTGCTTGTTAACTTCGTTAGCACCTGCTACAAAGTCTGACAGCGCCGCTGCTGCACGATCAACAAAGACTGGCATATCAAGTTCAACGCCGATATAGCCTTTATGTAGACCAGCGGCTTTTAGCTCTTCTTCGGTTGCCATCGTGAGCGGCACATTGGCTTCTTCGATTTTTTCAGCTTTGATGGTATTTAGCGTATGATCACCGCGCAATACCACAGCGATAAGCTGCGGCTCACCTTCTGGGGTATGACCTTGCACAATCAAGGTTTTGACCGTGGTAGCAAGTGGAATATTTAAGTACTCAGCGACCGCTTCACAGGTTGGCATATTGACAGTATCGACATTCTCGCGCGACATCGTTGCAGGCTGGCGTTCTGCCGTGCTCACCGATTCGGCAAGCTCGACATTAGCGGCATATTCAGATGAATCAGAGAACGCAATATCATCTTCGCCGCTATCTGCTAGCACATGGAACTCGTGTGAGGCAAAGCCACCGATTGAGCCGGTATCTGCTTGTACGGCACGGAAATCAAGACCCAAACGGGTGAATATGCGCGTATAAGCGTCATACATCTCGTCATAAGTTTTTGCCAATGACGCTTGGTCTACGTGGAATGAATAAGCGTCTTTCATGGTAAATTCACGCGCGCGCATCACCCCAAAGCGTGGACGAATCTCATCACGGAATTTATTTTGAATTTGAAAAAAGGTGATCGGTAGCTGTTTATAGCTGCGTAGCTCGCCTTGAGCAAGATTGGTGATGACTTCTTCGTGCGTTGGGCCCAATACAAAATCGCGATCATGACGGTCTTTAAAACGCAATAGCTCAGGACCATAGTCGTTAAAGCGTCCGGTCATCTGCCAAAGCTCAGCAGGCTGTGTCATTGGCATCAGCACTTCTTGAGCGCCGATATTTTGCATCTCTTCGCGAACGATACGCTCGACTTTTTGCAACACGCGCAGACCCATTGGCAACCAGATATATAATCCAGAAGCGATTTTACGAATCAGACCGGCTCTGACCATTAATTGGCTTGAAGCGATATCTGCATCACTGGGTGTTTCTTTTAGCGTGGCAAATAAAAATTGACTGGCTTTCATAAATAAAGCGGAACCTTATCAACGATAAAATAAATAAGAAATAGTAGGATGTTGAGCGTGTGGTGTGATGGCCGACGCCAGATGACCTGTTATTACTTGGTAATAGTGTAGGACATGCTCAGCTAGCTAGAAAGTACAGCAACAGACAGTACGCTAGTGAGCAGGGCGTTCATTAATCGTCTCTTACAACAGCCTCTTAAAAAAGAGTATGACATTATGGTTTTGTAGCAAGATATCGTTCTCTCTAACTTGGGTTATTAATCTTGGGTTATTAAAGGTATAAGTCCCAAAAAAGAAAGTATGGCGATATTTTAAGCGTACAACCTGACTATGTTAGGTAAAGTTAGGGTAAGACGCAATGACTTTTTGTTTTTTCAGTCCCAATTGTTCTAAATGTGACAAAGGGTCAGACAAAAATCCTTTATTTGGTCAATAAAGAGCTTAATCGGTATTTTCTAAGGTAAATCATAAGAAAGTTTTTAAAATGAAGTGGTAACATCTTCATTATGTGGAAGATTGGTAGTAACTGCTTGAAATTGTTAAAAAGAAATCTCATTAACTAATAAGATTATCCGTTTTATGATCAAACTATAATATGCTCGAACGATAAAAAGACAGGAGCTTACATGACCAACTCTGATAACCGTCATCCGCTTGATGATAATAATGCCAATAAACAGCAAGTGAAAAAACCGATTGCTCTGATGTCGTGGATAGTACTGCTCGTTGGTCTTGCTGCCATCGCGTTTGCTATTTATGCGCTACAAAATGATAGCAAAGAAGCGCCGATAGAAACCATTACTCGTGAAGGCGTGGTGATGCAAATTCAGAAACTGAATCGACTAGAGACCGTGGCGTTTAGTGTTGATACGGTGATTACCAGTCAACGTCCGGGCAGTTGGATGAAACTTTGGCAGGATGAGCAAAAGGCGCTGTTTGTCGCGCGTGGTCGCGTAGAGGCGGGTATTGATTTGAGTGCATTGACGCCTGATATGGTACAGGTGGTACAGCCTACTGAGTCAGAAGTAAATGCTGCAAAAAACGCTGATGGTAATAGTCCTGTTGCTACTATGCCGCAGATTAATATTACCCTGCCGCCATCAGAGATATTTTCAGTATACCTAGATGATATCGAGATTTATGATTGGCAAACGGGGGCTTTTGGTATGATGCAAGTCGATCCGAAAATCTTGCAACAAGCACAAAGCATGGCTAAAAAAGAAGTGCTTGAGCGTGCGTGCCGCGGTGATGTGATGACTATGGCGCTAGAAAATGCGCAAACGCAGCTACAGCAGCTATTTGCATTAACCGGTGCAGTGGTGACGGTCACCACGCAAGGCGCTGGTTCCTGTCAGTTGCCATTGAACAATATATAGAATGCATAGATAATCTTGCATCAGCTTATTAATTGGAAACACTTAAAGTAACGCCATTTATATTGTATAGTAAAGCTTATCTATTATTCATAATGAACTTATGAATTTCGTTGGTAATATAACCCTATATAAAAGGTGGCGTATATGACAACTCTTAATAATAAACCGTCTTCTGACTCTGAACGTCAGCTTAATAAGCGTCCTAAAGCGAAGGAATCGCTTTCTTTTGCGACATGGGTGCTGTTAATTATAAGCTTCACTCTACTAGCCTATGCCCTATACATTATCCAAACCCGTATATTATAAGCAGCCAGCTAATACTAGAGCGTGTCCTCAATTCAATCGATTACTTTCTAAAGTGGCTAAAAATAGCTAGATTTTGCCAAACATCGTCAAATAGCTTCTTAATATCTCGATATTATGTGCGCTACTTTCCTTGTTTGACGGTAGTTTGTCTCATTTCTATCATCATTTTTAAAATGATGACACGTCCTAGTAAGGGTAGATAGTGTGAGTAAGCTGCAATAGCCGAAACTCTTAGTAAATCGAGGTATTAGTGTTGATGTCATGCGTCGCTATTTTTTAAATTCAGCAATCGCCAATTGGCGTGTAGCTTTATGTTCGACCATTGGCACAGGATAGTCAATATTGGCAAACTTACCACCCTTTGCTAACTCTTTACGCATCTTATCCTCGCTATGCAATATGCTGGCAGGAATGGCTTTTAGCTCAGGTAGCCACGTTTTGATAAATACCGCATCAGGGTCATGGGTCTTGGCTTGGCTAAAGGGGTTCATGATACGAAAGTAAGGCGCTGAATCCGTACCAGTCGACGCGCTCCATTGCCAACCGCCATTATTTGACGCAAAATCGCCATCTATCAATTGCTGCATAAAATAACGCTCACCCAAGCGCCAATCAATCAGCAAGTCTTTGGTTAAAAACATCGCCGTCACCATCCGCAAGCGATTGTGCATAAAGCCCGTCGCATTAAGACAGCGCATCGCTGCATCGACCAATGGCACACCAGTTTTTCCGACGCACCATGCCTCAAAATCCTTTTGATTATATGACCAATTAATCTTGCTATCAGTTTCCTGTTTATAGGCTTGATGGCGTATCAACGCTGGTTTTTCGACCAGTCCATGACGATAAAAATCTCGCCAAGCAAGCTCACTTATCCAGCGGTTGATGTCGTTATTATCAGAGTTATCGCTATTATTGTCGTGTAATGCTTTAGTAGCTTGTAAGTAGCAAAGTCTAGGACTGATTGAACCTATAGTCAGGTAAGCAGATAGCTGACTGGTGGCGTGTAGGCTAGGTACATCGCAACTGATATCATAGCTATCAATATCATCAGCAATGAAATCCTTTAAACGCTGGCAAGCCGCAGCTTCGCCAGCAGGGTAGGCAGCCCGTGCATGCTCAAGCTGAGCGTCTATATCTATATGGTGTAATAAGCCAGTATTTTGTACAACCTCTTGATAATCTTTGACTGCTTCTTTGATCAACCTTTTTATGTCGTCAATAGTAGCGCTGGCGTTTGATATGTCTAGTTTGGTTTTAGTATTGCCATTTATGGCGGCTGCCTTATGCATTTGTATGGTGCTAACGTCCAAGGTATGTCGCCATTTTTTATAAAATGGAGTAAACACTTGATACATGCTGTCGTCATTGGTAGTGATACTTTGTGGTGGCAAGATACATTGGTCATGCCAGCGGATAAACTCTATATTGCTCCTTGCAAGCTGTTTGGTTAGTTGCTTATCACGCTTAATCTCATTGCCTTCATACTCATGATTTGCCATTATGCAGCTGATATTATTGTTTTGACATAAAGTGTCTAGCGCCTCAACACAATCAGAAAAGCTCGGACAGACTTGCACGGTCAGTTTTATATTTAATTGTGTTCGTAAGTCTTTTGCTAGGATGGGTAAGGTGCGAGCGATATGATCAAGCTGGGCTAATGACATATCATGCGCTTGCCATTGCTTAGGAGTGAGAAAGAATATTGCACTGACCTGAGCGTTATCTGCGTTTGCGCGCTCGCATAGCGCTGTCAATGCGGTATTATCATGGATGCGTAGGTCACGACGAAACCACATAAGGTAATGCAGCTGATGATGTTCCTTAACAGTACTGTTGGCATCACTTTGTCTTGTTACCGCAGTTTTAGACATTCATCCATCCCTATATCAATCAATCGCAATCATAAACAAAACTATGAATAAAAGTATGCTAGGATAAGTTTTTGGATGCAATGAATTTACCAGTCAATTAACAAATCCTCATAGTTATGCTTTAGCGTTGGCAATTGACATCTACCTCTCGTCACTGTCGCAAAGCCAGTTTAATCATATCGTACTGAATGTTGTATCTAAGGTCACATCATGCACGTTAAGTTTTGCGGGTTTACTCAGCCTAATGATATTAAAATTGCCGCTCAATTGGGTGTTGATGCGGTTGGCTTGGTGTTTTATCCACCCAGTCTGCGCGCTGTCACTGTCGAGCAGGCGCAAGCGTTAAGTGCTTCTTTACCAGCTTTTATAAGCATAGTGGCTCTAGTGGTGAATATGCCGCGTGCAGAGCTGATAGCATTAGCAAATCAAGTCTCTTTTGATATCATTCAATTCCATGGTGATGAGACGCCTGAACAGTGTGCGCAGCTGGCCCATGCGGTCAATAAACGCTGGATAAAAGCGCTGCGTATTAATGCTGACCAACACACCGCTGCTAGCGTAAGCGCGGAGATTGATACATTTGCTGCCGCTGGCGCGAACAGTATTTTATTGGATGCTTACCATCCCCATAAATATGGCGGCACGGGGGCACGTTTTGATTGGAGTCTGCTACCAAAAAACAGCTCACTACCGATTATTTTAGCCGGTGGACTGGATACGGATAATGTCGCTGCCACTTTAGAGTTGCCTATTTATGCGGTCGATGTCAGCGGCGGCATTGAGTCTGAAAAAGGCAAAAAAGACGCTGCCAAAATGCAAGCCTTTATGAAAGCGGTAAAGCGCGATCGATGGCAAAACGTGACGCTTGGCGAACCTTCGAATAAAGTAGTTTTTTAGCCGTGAGTTTTTTCAACCGCTAAATCACTTAAATATTTTCCCCTTATTTATTTTAAAAAATACCACTTATTAGAGTAGGAATTATCATGAGTCATGTCGCGAGCAAAGATGCATCTGCCACTACCAACGCTATCAATACCTTTACCAATCCAGAGAACGTACAGGACTTTAACCAATATCCGGACGCCCGCGGACATTTTGGTGTGCATGGCGGCCGCTTCGTTTCTGAAACATTAATGGCGGCACTAGAAGAGCTAGAGACGCTTTATACTAAAGTCAAAGCAGATCCAGCGTTCTGGGAAGAGTATCATAATGATTTGGTCAATTATGTCGGTCGTCCAACCCCGCTTTATCATGCCAAGCGTCTAAGTGATGAGATCGGCGGCGCGCAAATTTACTTCAAACGTGAAGACTTAAACCATACTGGCGCGCATAAGGTGAATAACACCATTGGACAAGCACTGCTTGCCAAGATGTGTGGTAAAAAACGTATTATCGCTGAAACCGGCGCAGGTCAGCATGGCGTAGCAACAGCCACGATTGCCGCACGTTTAGGGCTTGAGTGTATCGTTTACATGGGCGCGGACGATGTTGAGCGTCAAAAGATGAACGTCTATCGTATGCGCTTGCTTGGTGCGACGGTGGTACCAGTGACTTCTGGCTCACGTACGCTCAAAGACGCGATGAATGAAGCGATGCGCGATTGGGTCACCAATGTCGACACCACCTATTACATCATCGGCACGGTTGCAGGTCCGCATCCTTATCCGCTACTGGTACGTGATTTTCAAGCGATTATCGGTAAAGAAGCGCGTATCCAGCATCTGCAAAAGACTGGCAAATTGCCTGATGCGCTGGTCGCTTGTGTCGGTGGCGGCTCAAATGCGATTGGGCTGTTTTTTGATTTCTTAAATGATACAGAAGTGAAAATGTATGGCGTTGAAGCCACCGGTGACGGGATTGAAACCGGTCGTCATTCTGCACCACTAGCTGCTGGTCGTATTGGCGTATTGCATGGTAACCGTACGTATCTCATGGCGGATGATGAAGGTCAAATCCAAGAAACCCATTCTATCTCAGCGGGACTTGACTACCCAGGCGTTGGCCCTGAGCACAGTTTCTTAAAAGATATGCATCGTGTTGAATACGTCGGTTGTACCGATAAAGAGTCGTTAGAAGGCTTCCATGAAGTCACGCGTAAAGAAGGCATTATCCCAGCGCTCGAATCTGCCCATGCGGTCGCTTATGCATTAAAACTTGCTAAAACTATGACGCCAGATCAAACCATCATCGTCAATATGTCAGGTCGCGGTGATAAAGATTTGCATTCTGTTATGAAGGCAGAAGGGATTGAGCTTTAGATGATCGATAAAAAATATCAAATTTTTATTAGTTCTACCTATACTGATCTAATTGAACCAAGACAGAAAGTGATAGAGTCAATCTTAAAACAATATCACTTTCCTATTGGCATGGAGATGTTCAGCGCAGCTGACGACGAACAGTGGGATATTATTAAAGAAACCATCGAATCAAGTGATTTTTACATACTACTGATAGGCAGTCGTTATGGGAGTTTAACTACGCAAGGTATAGGTTATACTGAAAAAGAGTATGATTACGCGAAAGAAATTGGTGTTCCAATTTTAACATTCCTCAAAGATGATACTTTGGCTACTACTCCGCAAGAGAGAGAAACTGATCCTATCAAGATTCAGAAGTTACAAAATTTTAGAGAAAAAGTTCAAGATAACAAAATGAGGGAAGTATGGAAGAACTCCGATGACTTAGCTCATAGAGTGAGCATGGCTCTAATGAAAGAATTTACTCGAAAAAATCGTGTAGGTTGGATTAGAGGTGATTCGATATCAGAAGATGCTAGCAAAGAATTACTTGCCTTATCCAGAGAAAATAGAGAATTAAAAGAAGCTCTATCAAAGCTTGAAGCACTAACTAATAGCAGGAAGCCAGAATTAGAACTAATAATAAACAATAATAGTTTATTAAATATTTCTATACCTGATACAGACTGGAGTGATATTTTTATAGATACTCCAGAAGAACTGTCGCTAGAGATACCTGAACACTTAGCTTACTTTGTCACATTAGAAGATATTGAGAAATACAATAAAGCGTTGCCCAGCGAACAAAAAATACATGAATATAATCAGAATATAAAGCTGTACTTTCTTTCGAAGTTTGCCTTAATTTTAGAAATCCTTATCAAAAATTCAGGTAACTTTAAAGCTAATAATGTCAGCGTTGAAATTAAGTTTCCTGATTTTGTAAAATTATCAAAAAATACATCTTTGAAAAAAATCTTATTTCCTAAAGATGTACTCCCGAATAATCCGATACGTAAAGCTGAAAGTGAGTATGAGGCTAGCTTAAAAAATACCTTCTCAGGTCTAGGCATTGCAAGGTATTCAGATCGTAATTACATATCAAATATTCGAAGAGACCTTGATATTGTGCGTATTGCAGGTTCAGTCAACCAAAATTCTATTTACATTGTTCAGAATAATACTCTCACTGTAAGCTTGCCAAGCTTACTTCATACTAGGAGCATAAGTATCTCTAATGAAGTTTCTATAATTCCCTTAGAGGAAGGAACAGGTCACATTGAAGTTAATATGATTTGTGAAGAAATGGAAGTTTTAGAAACCATGGTTGTTCCGATCACTGTAAAAAACAATAAAGAATTGACCTTTAATTTAAAATTATAAGAGACCACTATGACCCGAATTGAAAGCACTTTTGAAACCTTAAAAGCACAAAACAAAAAAGCCTTGATTCCTTATGTCATGGCAGGTGACCCCAATCCAAGCAACTTCGTTGGTTTGCTTCATGATTTGGTTAAGCATGGCGCGGATATGATCGAAGTTGGCTTACCGTTCTCTGACCCCATGGCGGACGGTCCAACAGTGGCTTTGGCAGGCGAGCGCGCCCTAGCAGCAGGTACCAGTACGCGTGACGCGTTAAAAATGGTTGCAGAGTTCCGTCAGCAAGACACCCAGACGCCCATTATTTTGATGGGTTATCTCAATCCTGTTGAAATTATCGGTTATGATAACTTCGTCGCGCTATGTGAACAGTCAGGCGTTGATGGGTTATTGATGGTTGATTTGCCACCAAGCGAGGCGGGCAGTTTTACTCAGCATTTGGCTGAGCATGCGATGAATGAGATTTTCTTATTGTCACCGACGACCTTACCTGAGCGCCGTGAGCAAGTACTGACTCATTGCGGCGGTTATATCTACTACGTCTCACTAAAGGGCGTGACAGGTTCAGCCACGCTGGATACCGACGATGTTGCGATTCAAGTACAGGCGATTAAGGCAGAGACAGATCTGCCGGTATGTGTGGGCTTCGGTATTCGTGATGCAGCGTCTGCCAAGGCCATCGGTGCTCATGCTGATGGTATTATCGTTGGTAGTGCCTTGGTTCAGAATTTTGCTGACATAGATGCCAGTGATGCCACTGCGGTTGCAGCCGCTCAGCAAAAAATCATGGCAAAAATGGACGAGCTACGCGGCGCGCTTGACAGTTTAAATGCTTAGTTTGTGTAAAACCAAATTATCGTCATTTACATCGTCAAGGCAGTATGAATAACAATGTTTATAAAGACAGGGTTAAATGACTTTGCTAAAGTTAGTTTACGTGTGTAAACTAACATCACATATAAATTGTTACAGGTTCAGCTAAGCATGCCTCATAACCGCTCAGATTATAAGGCGATGTGACGCATGAGCTGATTCTTAAAAATGGACTCTTAGGGACAAGCGAATAAGCCAGTTTGTCGATAAGCCTTTGATAATGGCGAATAATATGACTGATACGATAATGAAACCTGATATGACGACTCCAAGCCATACTGAAAAAAGCAACGTTGAGCCAAACAGTAACACTGCTGGGCAATCGTGGTTTAATCGCCCGATACCAGGCATTAAGCAGCAGTTAACAGCGCAATTGACAGCCGTAGAGACAGAACCTTCTACAAAATGTAGCAACTGTCACTCTATAATCACCAATACAGCGCTGATTTTTAACTGTTACGTGTGCCCGCATTGTGACCATCATCTACCGATGAGTGCTCGTGAGCGCTTAAATTGGCTACTCGATCAAGTAGAAGATGAGCTTGGGCAAGAGTTTATCGCCAAAGATCCGCTAAAGTTTGTAGACAGTAAGCCATATCCAAACCGTATGGCGGAAGCACAAGACAAAACAGGCGAGTCTGAAGCCCTGATAGTACTGTATGGTAAGCTGCGCAATCTTGATGTGGTGACTTGTGCCTTTGATTTTCGCTTTATGGGCGGCTCGATGGGTTCTGTCGTTGGTGACCGTTTTGTGCAAGCAGCTGAAAAAGCCCTTGAGGATAAAGTACCTTTGGTCTGCTTTGCCGCCTCTGGCGGAGCGCGTATGCAAGAAGGCTTGCTCTCACTCATGCAGATGGCTCGAACAGCGGCCGCAATCGAGCGTTTGCGATTAGCTGGCGTACCGTATATCGTGGTATTGACCAATCCTGTTTATGGCGGGGTGACGGCATCACTTGCGATGCTTGGTGATATTCATTTAGCAGAACCAAAAGCCATGATTGGCTTTGCAGGTAAGCGCGTGATTGAGCAAACAGTTCGTGAGACGCTAGAAGAACCGTTCCAGCGTGCTGAGTTCTTATTAGAGCATGGTGTGGTCGATGAAGTGGTGCACCGTCATCAAATGATTGATACTATTTATCGTTTGCTGGCAAAATTAAGTCATCTGCCTAATGTTGATGCTTAGTACTTTAGCACCTTAGTACGCTTAATTGCTTAATAAATAAGAGCGTTAGCAATAGCGTTCTGCTGGGATAAATTTTCCACGCTTGCTGTAGGCTTCGTACTCCAGAAGCTTTGCAAAATTTATCCCAGTAGCCCTGTCAGTAGTACTGTGTTTTTTAAATTGGCTAGACTAAGTAAAAATTAAAAATAGCATTTATCGTTAATCACGGTAAATGCTATTTTTGCTTTTTGATCAGGTAGTTATATACTGTCTCTATTTTCTTAATGAATAATGTCTGACCCTCTATTTTTATTCGAAAAATTCTATATAGGTTCCGCCCATGTCTGACTCTCTACTTTCTACCCCTAATACGCCCACTGAGCACTCTAGCTTGACCGAATGGCTCGATTATATGCAGCAGATTCATGTCTCGGCGATAGATATGGGGCTATCTCGAGTACTGCCAGTCGCTGAGGCCTTGGGCGTGGTACAGTCGGCCAAAGACGATGCTTATGTATTTACGGTAGCGGGCACCAATGGTAAAGGCTCAACCACCGCAGTTATCGCGCAGATGTGCCAAGCGGCAGGATATAAAACAGCCCTCTATCAGTCGCCGCATCTAAGTGTGTTTAACGAGCGCGTGCGTATCGATGGAGAGATGGTCAGCGATAAGACCTTGATTAATGCCTTTAATAAAGTAGAAGCCGCGCGTCTCGAATGCGATTTAACCTTGTCGTTTTTTGAGATGACGACACTTGCCGCATTGTTGATATTCGCTGAAGCAGACTGTGATGTATGGGTGTTAGAGGTGGGGCTCGGCGGTCGCTTAGATGTGGTCAACATCATCGACCCTGATATGGCAGTGATTACCAATATTGCCATCGATCATGTCGATTGGCTTGGTGACAATGTTGAAGATATCGGTCGTGAAAAAGCAGGTATCTTACGTCATGGTATCAGCGTGGTTTATGGCGCTAGTGCCATGCCAGTGAGCGTGCAGCAAGCGATTGATACACATCAGGCAAGGTGCTATCAAGTCGGCAAGGATTTTAGTTACCACGAAAATGACGCCGGTACTTGGCAATATAGCAATGCCGCTGTGACCATGCAGCTACCACGCCCAGCGCTGTCCTTGACCAATACGGCCAACGCTTTGTCAGCGGTGCTCGCCAGCCCGTTAAAAGTGGATAACACTGCCATCGAACAAGCATTACAGACGGTCAAGCTTGCTGGTCGTTTTGACTATCGTGAGACCCACCATCGCCATTGGCTGTTTGATGTCGCTCATAATAAGCAAGGCGTTGAGTTTTTATTGGCGCAGTTATTGCCATTATGGCAGCAACATTTGGCACAGCAAAGTACTGTTAGCCAAAATAGTGCGACACCGCCGACCATCAAAATGCTGTTCTCCATGTTAGGTGATAAAGATATCGATAAAGTTGTGCAGCGTTTAACGACAGCAGGTTTGCCTATTAGTGATTGGTTTATTGCTGAGATTGATTATCCGCGTGCTGCTACTACCGAGCAGCTACAGGGTATCTTGGCAAAGTATATTAATAGCGACCAAATTCATACGTTTGCCCGTTTGCCAGAGGCAACGAGTGCCGTGATAGACAGCAGTCAGCCACAAGATTTGATTGTCGTCTGCGGCTCTTTTCATACCATAGGAGAGACGTTAGCGGCACTACGCCCCTAATCATTTAAGCAAAAATAGTACCGTTTTAATGGTACTCTTAGTGATAGGGTGATGGCAGACAGCACGAAAAATATGCTTTATAATCAAAGTGCTTAAAACAAACTGCATCACTGTAAAATAGATGAATGTAACCGGCGCTCATAACGGCTGTTTCAAGTTATCGATATCATGCGTTAACATGGCAGCTGCGCCGTCCAATCAACCTTATTACCAACTAAGAGACGTAAACGGATGAATTTTTCGAGACAAGCCTTATTGGGCATTGGGATGATTATCGGTGGTAGCGTAATGCTATACGCCATGGTGCAACAAATTGGTGATACCAATAAAACACAGCCAGCGTCAGCGATGATAGATAAGCCAAGTGCTGAGCCGACCTCTACGCAGCCATTGACAACAGATATCGAAACAGAAAAACGTATCTTGGCACAAAAGCAAAAAGAGCGTGCTGCTCGTGTTGCAGAACAAGAAAAGCGAGCCCAGCAGTTCCTAACTGCACAAGAAGAGGCAGAAGCACAGGCATTGGCAAAAGCACGCGCTGAAAGTCAGCAATATCTGGCGAGCACCATACCAAGTAGTGATAATAGTACTGATGCTAGCAGTACTAATGAAGATACGACAAAGAGCACACTTGCTACACCGATATCGGCATCCACTGATACACAGACGTCTACCAATGCTGCTGCCAGTAATGACGCACAGAAAAAACTGCAAGCAGAGCAGCAGGAAGCGAGAAGGCAAGCGGCATTGAAAGAACAAGCTGCGGCAAAAAAATTAGCAGAGAGCCAAAAAGCCGCAGACGCTAAAAAGCAGGCTGAAGCCTTAGCTACTGCGCAAAAAAAGCGTGAGGCGGATGACGCCGCAAAAAAAGAGCCGCCTAAGTCGTCCTCTGATTATCAAGTCAAAAGAGGTGATGGTCTGATTAAATTGGCACGTCAGTACAATATGCCGGTCGAAGTATTGGCACAAGCAAATAACCTCTCACCATCAACATCGCTCAATCTTGGACAAACCATTACCATTCCATCGCGTAAGCAGGTAGAGCGCTTAGAGCGGGAAGCGGCAGCGGCTGAGCAAGCGCGTGAAGATAAGCGCCAAAGAGAAGAAGCATTGGC
Source organism: Psychrobacter sp. (assembly GCF_041554015.1). Classification (GTDB taxonomy): domain Bacteria; phylum Pseudomonadota; class Gammaproteobacteria; order Pseudomonadales; family Moraxellaceae; genus Psychrobacter. The sequence goes on from NZ_JBFFMS010000026.1 coordinate 28,980, forward strand.
GAAAAAGTCAGCAGATGCTAAGCGAGAAGCGCAGCAAAAACTTAGTGAAGCGCGTAAGGAAGTCAAAGAAACCGATGCTAAAGGTAGCTTTGGGGTACAAGTAGCACTAGCAAACGATCAAGCCAAAGCGGATGAGATGGCGAAAAAATTTCAAGCGGCAGGATATCAGGTGAAGACCAGCCGCACCAGTCGCGGCGTACGAGTGATCGTTGGTCCTGAGCGCGGTAAAGTTGCAGCCTTGGCTTTAAAAGATAAGATTAATAGTGATCCTAAAGTGAATACCACCAGCGCTTGGGTATTATACTGGCGCTAGAGATTGTTAAATTGCTAGACGCACGATAATGAATAGGCCTCTACCATTTTGATGAAAGAGCTTTTATTTACCCCTTATTAAAACCTTTATGATTAAAACACGACATCTATTGTCGTGTTTTTTGTTTTAGTGTTTGTCCATAAGCTCATACTTCGTTACGATGAGCAGCATTTTTTCTTTTTGTTTCTCTCTGTATAACCTGTCAGCCCATAAGGGTCGACCTGTTGCAGTTAAAGGTGGTTTGTTATGGTGGCTAGGTTGGCATTATAAGCAAGCTATCTCACTGCTTTGATACTGTATAAGGTAAAACCATGTCATTTGGCGTTATATTTTTAATATTGGCAGTTGGCTTTTTGGGGCTGATTACCTTACCAAAACTGTTTTCTAATAAACAAGTTGTTGAACCAGATCCGCCGCCTGTGCGCGGTGATGAGTTGGCTATTTGGCCGTTTGCGCCGATGCCAATCATGACCGATACCGAAGTAATATTTTTTCATAAATTAAAAAATGCATTGCCGGAATATCATATCTTTGTGCAAGTTCAGCTGTCGCGTATCATCGAGGCCAATAGTAGCGAGACGTCTGAGCGCAGTTTTTGGTTCAATCGTATCTGCCGCCAAAGTGTTGACTATGTCATCGTTGATGTTGATGCTCAGACTACTTTGGTTGCGATCGAGCTCGATGATTGGACGCATAGCAGTAAAGCAAGGCAAAAAGCCGATGATAAGAAAGACAAAGCGCTTGCCAGTGCAGGCATTGCTATCGTGCGCTTCCATGCGGAGCGCATGCCAAGTGCCGACATGCTGCGATATGAGCTTATGCAGGTGATTGAGAGTTACTAAACGCTATTAAGGTGATGATAAAAGCTTAAAGTTTATCTGCGGCTTTGGCATGCAACTTAGAGTATATGACAATCGGTCTATCGCTCGCGAAGTATAAGCCTATCTTTAATGTATCGTTTTCTGGATTGATCCGTGGCGATAGACGGTCATCATAAAAGTCGCGCTTGCTAAACCATTCGATATAATGGGCGACACGCAATGTACTACGATCGATGGTCGCAAGATTGAGCTTGTCACCTTTATCACACCATTCGTGTATGGGAAAACTTGCTGTGAGCCAATGAGGATGACTAAAGCTTTTGATGTTTATCGGCAAAAAGAATCGCCCTTTTATCACGCCATAGCGCTTATCAATTTTAATTTGACCATGTTTTTCCGTATCTATCCATACAGTTCGAAACTGCTTGGTTTGCATGTGGGTCACTTTGCGTTGTAGATTGTCGTTGGAGTTGATACCGACCCAGTTGATCGGCTCAAAGGGCGCTGACCCCATAAAGAACTTGATAGCCAGCTCCCAATGTTCAGTGAGCTTCTCCTCATGATTATATAAAATCAAATCCAGCTCACCCGTGGTCTGTTTGCCATTATATAACTGCACGTTGTGAGCAAGTGTCTCATAGGGATGTAATCTGCGGGCAAAGCCATCCTCTAGCCAAAATGACAATAAGCCTTCAAAGTGAAAACCCAAACGATTGGGGCTCGGACGCTTTAATAAGTAGCGGGTCAGCGCCTGATAGGCACTGGTAGTATCTAACTCCTCTAAACGCTGCTTATAAGCTTCAAACTGCATTTGCCAAAATGCTGCGTTATGTACTGAGATAGGATGAGTATTTTGGTGAGGTGCAAAGTCTAGCCACTTGGTCAATACATTAGGGCAGGCAAGCACATACGCCAAATCACGCACATAAGGTCGCTGATAAGCTCCCCAAGGTGCATAATCAGCGAGAGTGGCAGGGCACGGCATGCTAAGCTCAGACATAAAGTAAACCAGAGTAAACGTAAAGTATTTACCCTAGCGGCTCACTTGCCAAAAGTCTATAGGCTATCGCAATATGTTAAGATTGTCGTCATCTGGCGGCATATCTTTTGCAAATTATTCAATAATAATGAGGATGGAAAAATGAAATATCTTTTACAAGTTGACTTTCCTTATAGCGGACCTTTTGGTGAGCAATTCTTTGATGCTATGAAAGAGTTGGCCGAAGATATCGCAACCGAGCAGGGTCTGGTCTATAAGCTATGGACAGAAAATGAAGAGGCGCAAGAAGCAGGCGGTATTTATGTGTTTGATAATCTGAATGATGCCAATCGATACTTGGAGAAGCATACTCAAAGGCTGACTTCATTTGGCTTTAAAGATATTAAATCTAAGGTGTTTATCATCAATGAAGCGCTAAGTGCGATTACTAAAGCGCCTTTGTAATATCAAATGATATGTAATGAGCACAAAAAAAGCCAACCATTGATATCAATAATTGGCTTTTTTCTTTAACTGCTATGTTTGGTCGGAACGGCAGGATTTGAACCTGCGACCACTACACCCCCAGTGTAGTGCGCTACCAGACTGCGCTACGCCCCGAATGACTGACTATTTTACGCAAAATTATGCATATTGCAAGGGCTATTTATTGTAGCCAAACTCTATAACCCCAATTTACGTATCATAACCAATCCGCCGCTTACCTTAACCAAGCAGCTCTTTTAGAATTTGGTTCACTTGCTGCGGATTGGCACTACCACGACTGGCTTTCATGACTTGACCGACCAGACCGTTAAAGGCTTTCTCTTTGCCGCCGCGATACTCTTCAACCATTGCGGTATTCTTAGCAATGACGTCTTCAACGATGGCTTTGATAGCGCCAGTATCGGTTTCTTGCTTCAGCCCTTTTTCTTCGATGATTTTATCTGCAGCGTCATCAGCATCGCCCCTTTCGCGCTCGTACAAAGCGCTAAAGACTTTCTTCGCCAATTTGCCAGATAAGGTATCATCTTTGATACGCGCGAGCATACCAGCCAATTGCTTGGCGCTGATAGGGGAGTCGATGATATCTTTATCGTCTTTATTGAGCGCGCCGAGAAGGTCACCCATAACCCAGTTGGCTGCCATTTTGGCATCTGCTTGCCCAATTTCTGCAACCACATTTTCAAAGTAATCGGCAATTTGACGGCTACCCGTCAAGATGCGGGCATCATACTCTGATAGACCCAGCGCTTCTTCAAAGCGGGCGCGACGAGCGACTGGCAGCTCAGGCATAGCCGCTTTAATAGCATCAACCGTATGTTGCTCGATACGCACAGGCAGCAGATCAGGATCTGGGAAATAGCGATAGTCGTTGGCATCTTCTTTGGTGCGCATGGTGCGAGTTTCGTCGCGCTCTGGGTCATACAGCATCGTTGCTTGTACGACCTTGCCGCCATCTTCTATGATATCGATTTGACGCTCGATTTCACGGTTGATAGCGCGCTCGATAAAGCGGAACGAGTTAAGGTTTTTCAGCTCAGTACGAGTCCCAAGCTCGCCTCCAGGTCTGCGCACAGAGACGTTACAATCACAGCGGAATGAGCCTTCAGCCATAATGGCATCTGAAATACCAAGCCATGTGACCAGCTGATGAATGGCTTTGATATAAGCAAGGGCTTCATGAGCTGAGCGCATATCAGGTTCAGAGACGATTTCGATTAATGGTGTGCCAGCGCGGTTTAGATCCACGCCTGTCATACCATCGACGGCATCATGCACAGATTTACCCGCATCTTCTTCTAAATGGGCGCGGGTAATACCCATACGTTTGGGATATTCATTTTTCTCGCCTTCATTGACCACAACATCAATATAGCCTTCGCCAACAATAGGGTTGGCCATTTGGGTAATTTGATAGCCTTTTGGCAAATCAGGATAGAAGTAGTTTTTACGGTCAAAGGTATTGAATAAGCCAAGCTCGGCATTAACGCCGATACCGAATTTTAGTGCACGATCGACCACACCCGCATTTAGCACAGGCAGCACACCCGGCAAACCTAAGTCTACGATACTGGCTTGGCTGTTTGGCTCGTGACCAAAGTCAGTTGGCGCGCTTGAGAAAATCTTACTTTCAGTATTCAGCTGGCAGTGAATCTCGATACCGATGACCACCTCATAACCATCAACGAATAGCTCTGGACGCACATCATGTTTGCGAACGGCGTTGTTATCACTAGTAGTTGCTGTGTTCATTATACCGTCTCCTTCGCGATGGTAGAGTGTTGCAGATGATGGTCTGTATGCTGCTGGAATAAATGAGCGGTAGAGAGCAGTTTGCTTTCTTGCCAATATTGACCAATCAATTGCAAACCAATAGGTAAGCCGTTTGATGTCAGCCCCACTGGCTGACTAATCGCAGGTAGACCTGCTAAGTTAACACCAATGGTATAAACGTCACCTAGGTACATGGTTGCAGGGTCGAGGTCTTCACCAAGTTTATAAGCGGCCGTTGGAGCCGTTGGACTGGCAATCACATCACAGTTAGCAAAAGCATCTTCAAAGTCTTTGATGATGATACGGCGCACTTTTTGAGCCTTAGTATAATAGGCATCAAAGTAACCAGCCGATAGCGCATAAGTTCCTGACAAAATACGGCGCTGTACTTCAGGACCAAAGCCCTCAGAGCGTGAGCGCGTATATAGGTCAATCAAGTCTTTAGGGTTTTCACAGCGATAACCAAAACGCACGCCGTCAAAACGTGACAGGTTCGATGATGCTTCAGCTGGTGCGAGCATATAGTAGGTAGCAAGCGTGATCTCTGGATCAGTGATGTTCACTTCTACAATCGTTGCCCCTAGCTCTTCGTATTGCTTTAACGCGGCGCGGGCTGCTTGCTCTACTTCGCTATCAAGCCCTGTACCAAAGTATTCTTTGGCGACACCAATGCGCAAACCAGCAAACGGTTTTTCACCAGCGCTGGCTGCGGCATCACGTAAATCTTGTACATAATCAGGCATATCGTATTTGATAGAGGTGGCATCGCGCGGGTCATGCCCAATCATTGGTTGCAGCAAGTACGCGCAGTCCATTGCGCTGCGTCCCATGCTACCGGCTTGATCGAGACTTGAGGCATAAGCAATCATCCCAAAGCGAGAAACGCGACCATAAGTCGGTTTAATACCCGTTAAACCGCAAAAAGACGCTGGCTGGCGAATCGAGCCACCGGTATCACTACCGGTCGCTACAGGTACGAAACCCGCTGCAACAGCTGCTGCACTACCACCTGATGAACCACCAGGGACGTGGTCTAGGTGCCAAGGGTTATGTACCGCACCATAATGTGAGCTTTCATTATCTGAGCCCATCGCAAACTCATCCATATTGAGCTTACCAAGGCTGATCATGCCAGCTTTATCAATATTGGTAACGATGGTTGCATCATAAGGAGAGATGAAGTTATGCAGCATTTTTGAGCCACAAGTGGTCAATACGCCTTGGGTACAAAAAATATCTTTATGTGCCATAGGTACGCCAAGTAAAGGGCGCTTATCACCTTGCACACGCATCTCATCAGCCGCTTTTGCTTGTGCGCGCGCCGTCTCAGAGGTATGAGTGATAAAGCTATTAACTTTACCATCAAGGGCATTGATACGTTTGATATAGTGATCAGTCAGCTCAAGGCTGCTAAATTGTTTGTCTTGCAGACCAGTAATAAGCTGCTGGGTACTTAATAGATGAAGTTCAGACATAAGGTCTCGTCCGTCAAAATGTGAATAGCATAAAGGTATAGGAGGTTAAAATAATAAAGCGATGGCTACTTATTCAATAACCTGTGGTACCAAATACAAGCCCTCTTCAACAGCAGGGGCGACCGACTGATTGCGTTCGCGATTGATATCATGTTTGGCAACATCAGCTCGCAACTCTTGGCAAGCTTCATGAATATTTGATAAAGGTTTGATATCAGTGGTATCGACATTGCCAAGCGTATTCATCAGCTTGAGTATTTTAGAGATATCAGCAGCGTAGCTATCGGCAGTATTTTCATCGACGCCTAAACGGGCAAGGTTGGCAACTTCTAAGATCTCTTCACGGCTGACGGTGTTGTCAGACGTTAATGGTTGCTGTGACATAGTGTCTCCAATTACGGACAGTTTTTGTTAGAGTAGGATATGATTAAAACAGATAAGCGCTAAAATAAGCGACTTATATAAAGATGTAAATATACAATGGTTTTATTATAAAGCATCTGACCGAAGTTTACAGAGTAGGACACTTGATTGACGCACAATCTTTACGCCTATGGTTACTTAAAAGCACCTTATTCATTATTACTTTATTAAAAGACCCAATTTGATAAGCGATTGCGTATGGATGACTGGATAGTAGAGGCTTCATCGTCAATTACACTGCATTCAATGGCGAAATACGTTACAGTAGGAAGCGGTCGCTAAGCAAACGATTAAGCCAACTATTAAGCAAAGTACCTGGTAACCATTAAGCAAAATATCTAGTAGCTATCATAAGATGGCAGCTGTTTGTTAGTGGTTGAATTAAAGGCTGTTTCATCAAAGCGGCTGCTAAGGTCTACGATTTCAAACTTTGTAACAACTTTTAGCGCATAAGCGCAAAATCCTAGCGTACTGATGCAAATATCTGTGTTTTTTTTGAGCCAAATCGGTATAATTTAGCTCAGTTTTTCGTTTCATCATTATTGCTTCGATTTGACTTGTTGCGATGATAAACTCTCGCAATGAGTGATACGATCTGCTCAACCCTGACGAACATATACTTAGTCAGCCTCATCCGCCTCATTCGCCTCATTTGTAACACGCTGGAAATATTAGTCATGAACCTGTTTGGATTTTTATCAAATAACATCGCAATCGACCTCGGTACTGCGAATACCCTTATTTTTATTCCTGGTAAAGGCGTGGTGCTCGATGAGCCTACAGTGGTTGCGCTTCGAAGCAATCGTACACAGAACCCTACCGTAGCTGCCGTTGGTATCGATGCCAAGCAGATGCTTGGTCGTACGCCTGCCAATATCACCGCTATCCGCCCATTAAAAGATGGTGTGATTGCAGACTTTGAAGTGACGCAAAAAATGCTTAAGCATTTTATTGCCAAGGTAAAGGCCAAGCGTTTTATGGCGCAGCCTAACGTGGTGGTTTGTGTTCCTTGTAAATCGACTCTAGTTGAGCGTAAAGCGATTCGTGAAGCGGTATCATCAGCGGGCGCGAGCAAAGTATTGTTATTAGAAGAGCCAATGGCAGCGGCAATTGGCGCGGGCATGCCAGTTCATGAAGCCAGTGGTTCGATGGTTGTTGATATCGGTGGTGGTACCACTGAGATTGCCGTTATCGCCTTGTCAGGTTGCGTTTACGCCGAATCTATTCGTATCGGTGGTGATATGTTTGATGAAGCGATCATCACCCACGTACGTCGTACCCATGGCTGCGTGATTGGTGAAACCACGGCTGAGCGTATCAAGCAAGAAGTGGGCTCTGCGCTTAACGAAGAAAGTATGTTAGAGGTCGAAGTTCGTGGCCGTAGTATGGCTGAGGGTGTGCCTAAAACCTTTACCATCAATTCAGAAGAGATTCAAAAAGCGCTTAGTGATCCATTAAGCGGTATCGTCAGCGCGGTAAAAGCAGCGCTTGAGCAGACGCCCCCAGAGCTGTCATCAGACATCGCTGAGCGCGGTATCGTCTTGACCGGTGGTGGTGCGCTATTACGTGACTTAGATAAACTCATCTCACGAGAAACAGGTCTGCCAGTGACAGTCGCCGAAGACCCATTAACCTGTGTGAGCCGTGGTGGCGGTATTGCGCTTGATTTTATCAATAACAAAAGCCTAAATATGATTTTTGTATAAATCATTGTTTATCAAGTACTTTCTATTAGGCGCTGTCATACTAGCAATGCTTGATAAGGCTGACGTTAGTGATAAATAGGTATAAGGAAGCGTAGTAAATAACAGTAAAGGTAGCCCATAAGGTTGCCTTTACTGTTATCAATATAGGCTGTCGATTGCCTTTTATATAGCGCTATTCAGTGCTGGCTTCTGCTCACATTAAAACCTTTACATTAGACGAACTATGACTCCAAGTATTTTTGCTCGCCAGCCACTCGCGCTTCGTATGACTGCTGTTTTATTGATAGTGGCATTGATACTGATGTGGTTCGATAGCAAAAATCCAGAATGGTTCAAACCGATACGCACTACAAGCCACGCCGCGATGCAGCCTATTTATGAGCTGTCTTTATTACCAAGCTATGCCAAACACTGGTCAAGTGGTAGCTTGCAATCAAAAGAGGCTCTGCGCCGCGAAAATGTGCAGCTCAAATCCCAGCTTATTCATGCCCAAGCCAAGTTACAGCAGCAGGATTATATCTTGGCCCAAAATGCCCGCTTGCAAGGTATTTTATCGACCACACGCCCTGAACAATTTGATTTGAATCTGGCACAGGTGATTGGTACTGATACCAATCTATTGCGCCAAATTGTGGTATTGAATAAAGGGGAGCAAGACGGGGTACAAGTTGGGCAGACGGTCATTGATGAAGACGGTATTTTAGGGCAGATCATCAATGTCTATCCTAATACCAGCCGTTTATTATTGATTACTGATGAGCAGCAGTCCGTTGCCGTTACTGTCAAGCGAACCGGTCAGCGCGCTATTGTCACCGGTCAAGGCATACCTACTTCATTGAGTCTTGATTATGTTTTTAAAACCTCAGATGTTCGCGTGGGTGATGAGCTGGTATCGTCCGGATTAGGTGGTCGTATCCCTGCCGGTTACCGAGTTGGTCGCATTGCTCATATAGAGGACACGCAAGCGGATAATTTTAGAAGCATTGATGTCACGCCTGCTGCAAATTTTGTGGATAATGCTTATGTGCTGATCCTGCAAGACAAGCTGGCTAATAAAGACAGTATTGGCGTCAATGAACCTTTATAATTATTATGAGAGCTAGTCATACGCTGATACTTAGCCGCTATTCTATGTAAGCGCGCTGTTTTACCCTTCGTTTTTATTCCTGCAATGCTGAATTTATTATTGAGTAACTGCTAAACCTCCGCTAAAGGTAGTATTCATGGCCTATCCTGATTCTGATCATGCAAATGGGCTATTGCATGCCGTGATTGTACTGAGTTTTATTATTGCCTCATCACTTAGTGTTTATCCACTAAGCCCTAGTATGGCCACATTGCGCCCTATGATCATGATCATGGTACTGATTTTCTGGTTACTCTTTCAGCCACGTTATGTGGGCATTTTTAGTGCCTTTACCATTGGTCTTATTGCTGATTTATTGATGGATACGCATTTAGGACAACAAGCATTTTCTGCTGTGGTAGTGGCGCTGATGATAAAAGTGTCTAGTATCTATATTAGACAGCTGAACACAGCGAGTGCGTGGATAATAGCGGGTTTGGGACTGCTAGTATTTCAAGGAAGCTTATGGATACTGCAGATGTTTGTACAAGGTGTCTTTGTTGCCCAATCTATCTTTTCTTTATTGATGAGTATTATTAGCTGGCCCTTGGTGCTTTTGGTACTGCGAAAGTTTGTACGTTAATCAAGCCATCATGAAATTATCAAAATAAAATTCCAATCAGCAAACCTTTTTACAGGCATTCAGATAAACAACACTCATTTACTATAAGCTATCAATACTGAGTTTTTCATCATAAGAGAGTACAGATGGACATCATCTTAGCCTCTGGCTCGCCGCGCCGCCGCGAGTTATTAAACAGAGCACAACTAAAATTTACTGTCATCAGCGTCGATATCGATGAAACGCCTTACCAAGATGAATCCCCTAAAAACTACATTGCCCGTATGGTCGCCGCCAAAGCCGAAGCAGCCACTGCCGCGCTAAACAGTCAATTAAAAAATAGTGACCCTTATGCTTCTACATCTTTGACATCTGGGTCTGTTATCTTATTAACGTCTGATACCATTGGCGTATTACCAGATGGCAAAACAGTCTTAGTCAAACCAAGCGATCGCGCCGATGCGTATCGTATGTGGCAGCAAATGTCCGACAGCACTCATGAAGTATGGACGGCGGTACAAGCAACACAGCTCTCATTACAGCCTACACATTGTGATAAGCCCGCTACTGAACACGTATGGCAAATGATCAAGCAGCAACACATTATTGAACGCACAGAGGTCACCTTTGTCGCGCTTACCCAAGAGATGATGAGTGAGTACTGGGACAGTGGCGAGCCTGCAGATAAAGCAGGTGGCTATGGTATTCAAGGTTTGGGTGCGGCGTGGGTTAGCCGTATCAATGGCAGCTACACCAATGTAGTAGGCTTGCCGCTTGCACAAACGCTGGCATTGATTAAACAGATGAGCAATGACGCTTGTGACTAATTTGCTAAAAGCAGTTTGCTGTAATGTCTGAAGACCTTAGATATCGCAAAAGGTAAAAGTAGATGCTTATGTTTCAGCTAAGCTTACTATTTAGTTAAGTATTTATTCTACGGCACATAATGACACGCTTGTACCATGGGCAAAAGCAAAGTGCATTTGTTACACTATAAAGCTACCAAACTATGAATGCTTTACCAGAAAGCTAAGTGATAAGAGAAAATACTATGTCCGAAGAGCTGCTGATTAATATTAGTCCCATGGAATCCCGTGTCGCCGTATTAGACAACGGTATTTTAGGCGAGATTTATATTGAGCGTCATCATAAACTGGGTTTGGTTGGTAATATTTATTTGGGTACCGTGGTACGTGTGCTGCCGGGTATGCAAGCTGCTTTTGTGGATATTGGTCAATCACGTACCGCATTCTTGCACGTCAACGACATGCAGCGCGAACCGCGCCCTGCACCCAAAAGTAATAAAGTTGAGAAACTGGGCGATGAGCGCAGCATAATAGAGGCGACAGCTGATGATCTAGCCATCACGCCGCCTGTCGTCAGTACGCAGAACACAGAAGTGATACCGGTAACTAAAACCCTTATCCAGCACCGCCTACACGAAAGTCAGCGTATTTTGGTACAAGTCACTAAAGACCAGCTGGGCAGTAAAGGCGCGCGCTTAACCACCAATATATCGCTGCCATCACGCTACTTGGTCTATTTGCCATCGAGTGAGCATATTGGTATCTCGCAACGTATTGATGGTGAAGAGGAGCGTACCCGCCTGAAGACTGAGCTTACTAGCTTAATGCAAACGGTCAATCTTAAAGGCGGATTGATTGCACGTACGGCGGCAGAGCGTGTGCCCGTCGATAAGCTTGAAGAAGATATTTACTACTTACTACAGCTATGGCGAACGATATGCGCCCGTCGTCAAGAGATGAAGCCCAATCAAAGCTCTGAGCTTATTTATCAAGAATTATCGCTACCACTGCGCTCTATCCGCGATTTGGTCCATGCCGGTACTGAAAAAGTGATTGTTGATAATGCGCAGATATATGAGCAAATTAGGTACTTTGCCAAAGAATTTGTGCCTTTTGTCTATGATCGCATCGTGCATTATACCGCCGAGCAGTCGCTGTTTGATGTGCACCGTGTTGAGGATGATTTACGCGATGCGCTTAAACGCCGCGTTGATTTAAAGTCGGGCGGTTATCTGATTATTGACCAAACTGAAGCAATGACTACCATTGATGTCAATACCGGCTCATTTGTTGGCGGGCGTTCATTAGAAGATACCGTTTATAAAACCAATCTTGAGGCTACCCATGCCATTGCGCGGCAGCTGCGTCTGCGTAATCTTGGCGGCATTATCATTCTAGATTTTATTGATATGCTTGAGCAGCAGCATAAAGATGATATTCTTGAGAGCTTGCAATCACAGCTGCTACAAGATTATGCCAAAACTAAAATCACTCAGGTCAGTGAGCTTGGTTTGATTGAGATGACGCGCAAACGTACCCGCGAGTCGCTCGGTCAGCAGCTCTGTGAGCCGTGCTCAACCTGTCAAGGTCGCGGCTTTGTTAAAACCGCTGAGACGGTTTGCTTTGAGATATTCCGTGAGATCATGCGCTGCGCTCGCACTTATAACTCGCCAAAGAAATTCACGGTGGTCGCTCATGCCGCTGTGATTGATCTATTGCTGACCTCAGAGTCAGATACCGTGGCAGATTTAGAATATTTATTGGGTAGGGTGATTACCTTTGACGTTGAAAATTTGTATACCCAAGAGCAATATGACATTGTATTAGACTAACATTATGTGCTGAGATTTTGCCTGAATGTTATAGAGCAACTTGATATAAAACGATGAAAATTGCAGGCGTTTAATAGGGCAGTTTAGTTTTAATACTGGATAAACAATCCGATTATAAGTGGATAGAATTCAGTTTAAAAACCAATATTTATCTCAAATCATTATGTCTGTCATTATGAATAAGGCCCTTGCAATCGTTTGAGAATTATGTATAATACACACCACTGAATTATATATGCGCGGCCAATTAAACAGCTGGCGCTATGACAGCTAGAGCATCGTTTCTAGCACTATTTCATTATGCCTTTGCTGACGTCCTATAATGGAAGGGTCGGCGGGGCTTTAAACTATTTTACTTTTGGCACGCTATAAGTTCCGTTAACGAACTCATTCTGGTTAAGAACAGAAGGCCGCTTTAAGTGAATATTTAACCAAACGGCTTTTGCTCATATCCTTGCAAAGCAAGAATGACCAAAGCCCATATTAGGAGCTTGCTGGCATGGCTAACCAGAGAATCCGTATCCGTCTTAAGTCTTTTGATCATCGTCTGATTGATCAATCTGCACAAGAGATTGTTG
>NZ_JBFFMS010000027.1:0-40828 GCF_041554015.1 Psychrobacter sp.
AATGTTATCATGCGCGCTAAATCAGGTGACGAAGGCAAGCTATTCGGCTCTATCGGTACTCGTGATATCGCTGAAGCATTGACTAACTCAGGTCTAGAAGTTGACCGTGCTGAAATCAAGCTACCTGAAGGCACGTTGCGTCAAATTGGTGAATACAATGTTGATATTCAACTACATCATGATGTGACCGCTACTATTCTAGTTACCATTCTTTCTGAAGATGGCGACAATGAAGATTTAGACGAAGACAACGCTACAGACGAAAACGAAGACTATTCTGAAGAGTAATCTTTAGCATACTAAGTTTTAGTCGCAATAAAAAACCAGCAACTTTAGGTTGCTGGTTTTTTTTGTGTTGATTTTAGACTCTAGTTTTTAGATTAATACTGATACAGACAGTAAACACTGTACACGCAATGATAAAATACTACCGATAAAGTCTTCTATATTTCCATGCTTCTGATTGCTATGCTAGCCTCATTTGATTGAACGAATGATATATAGGACACCATGATAAATACTGATGACACTTTACGCTGTATCCAAGGTAATGATTTTTATACCGAAGGCAAAATCTATAAGGTTGGTAGAATCGTTAATAATAAATATTTTCAAATATTAACCGATAACAATACTGACCATTGGTATGCAACCTTAGATGACAAAGGCATTTATGTGAGCTTTGATTCGGCTATAGCAGCAACTGAACGAGCCTGTTTTGAGAAAATCGATGATTTATCCCGTGGTGGTTAGTATTTTTTTAAACCATTTTTATCTTAACTATTTTGGTGAAATGTTGATACGATTCAAGGACAAGTAGGTAACAGAACGAGGCCAGTCAATTGCAAGGTTTGGTACTTTTTGACCAGCCGCTATTATCTTAGCGGCATTTATCCAACCAGCATGACCGATGACTAATACTGGATGACCTTTTTGCTCAACTGCAATTTTCTCCAACCAACTCTCCGCTCGATTAAACAGCTGCTGCAGACTTTCGCCATTATCAGGTGCATAGTCAGTAAAGTTATTACACCACTTATCAATATGTTGTTTCTCAATTTGCGCCCAAAACTTGCCATCCCACGCGCCAAAGTCAATTTCAGCTAGCTCAGGTGCAATCTGATACTGAAAACCGCGCTGTGCCAGTAGCTCCCCAACTTTTAATGAACGCTGTAACGGGCTGACCCAAATCACTTTTGGTAGTTGATGAAGACGGACAAAGCGCTGTATTTTATTAGCCAAGCGTTTTAGTTTACGTCTATCGACCTTTATATCTGTCTGTCCAATGCACAGTCCGTTAGTAGCAATAGGTTTGGGATGACGCCAAATATACAGAATCATAAGTGTGAGCATCCTTTTTTAACCATCTGTTGTACATCAGATAAGCGGTATAGAAGCCGCAAGTCCTATATAAATGGCAATCTCACTCAGTTGCTGAGTAGCGCCTAAACCATCACCCGTATAGCCATCCAAACGTCTGCGTAATAAACGGCGCATATAGTCCGTTGCTACTATGCCGAGCAATAAAGCCATTAGCCATTGCCATATACCTATCTGCTGCATGATATCTGGCAGTAGCCCTATCAGTAAAATAATAGCCAATAATAGCCAACCGCTGCTCAATAACCCCTGTAATAGCGTCAACTGCTGTGCCATCGGCTTGGCCTTAGCATGTTCAATCTCGCCGCCATAAGGCAACAAGGTAAGCAAACTGATACAGCATAAGCGTGATGCCGTATGTCCAATGATGAGAGCCGCGATAGCAACAAAAGTTGGCATAGTAGCAAGCAAGCTGATTTTGAGTAGCAGCGCGGACACCAGACCTAATACACCATACGTCCCTAAGCGTGAGTCTTTCATAATCGTGAGCGTACGCTCACGGGTCAAACCGCCGCCCAAGCCATCACAGCTATCAGCAAGTCCATCTTCATGAAAAGCCCCCGTCAGCTTAATACCAAAAGCAGTACTTAACACCGCTGCAACCAGTGGCGTAAATAGGAGACTGGCCAGCCAAAATACGCCTGCACAAAGCAGTCCAACCAGCAAGCCAACAGCGGGGAAATGGCGGCTGCTCTGGTGTAGCCACTGTGAATCGTAATCGGCAAACGGTGGCACGGGCAAGCGCGTTAAAAACTGTACAGCGACCAATAGCAATCGCGCTTCATAGCGAAGGCGCTGCAATACAGACGGCTTTGATGATGAGCGTGGCATCACTTACTTTGCTCACTGATACCAGCATCATTAAAGCTTGCCATCTCATTGATAATCGCACAAGCCGACTGAAGCAATGGATAAGCCAATGCCGCACCGCTACCCTCGCCTAGGCGCATCCCCATATTGAGTAATGGCTCAGCATTTAGCAGTTTTAATAAATGCGCGTGCCCTGGCTCAACTGAATGATGCGAAAAGATAGCATACTGCGCCACACCCGGCGCTAAACGTTCAGCGACCAGCAAAGCACTACTGGCGATAAAGCCATCTATTAATAAAATACGGCGCTCACTGGCAGCCTGAATCAGCGCCCCTGCCATCATAGCAATCTCAAGCCCGCCTAATGCAGCAAGTACGTCAAATGGCGCTCGTGCCTTACTATGACGCTCTAACACTTGCGTCAAAATATTTGCCTTGTGCTGTAATCCTGCATCATCCAGCCCTGTACCGCGACCGATACAATCAGCAAGGGATAAGTCGCCAAGTCTTGCCAGCAACAGACTTGCCGCTGAAGTATTACCAATACCCATCTCACCGACAATTAGCAGATTGCCTGCCATATTTTGAACCACCTTCATGCCGCTCTCTAACGCGACTAAGCATTCCGCCTCTGTCATAGCAGGCTCTGTCAGCGCATCTCGGCTACCATAACGAACTTTATAATCCAGCAATTGCGGATGGTCTTTAAAAGCAGAATTGCTAAAGTCAGTATCTACCCCAGCGTCAACAACCTTTAACTCAATATTATGCTGGCGTGCCAAGACATTGATAGCCGCGCCGCCTTGCAAAAAGTTATACACCATTTGCGCGGTCACAGCACTTGGGAAGGCTGATGTACCGTGTTTGGTCAGACCATGATTGGCAGCAAATACTCGGATTTGCGGCTGATCAATCTGCGGCGTAGTCGTCCCTTGAATCATACCCAATTGCAGCGCAAGACTCTCTAAGCGTCCCAGTGCGCCAAGTGGTTTGGTTTTTAGATCGATAATCTGTTGTAGCTGCTGACGCAGATCGTTATTATCGATATTGGGAATGGCTGGAGCAGTAAATTTGGTCAAAGCAATCATCCTACCTCTGGTACGTGTCAAACAAAAGACACATACTAGCAGAGTCTCTAGACTTTACTATGAATAAAATCAAATATGCGCCGAATAGATTCCCTAGCTACATGGATTTACTATAGAATATGCCCCTTTAAAAATTCATATGACTATTGCTGCTTAATGAGGTGTACACTACCTATGCTTCATCAGTAGTTATAAGATCTTAACCACCATATAGAGACCATCATGATCGTATTTTGGCTACTGCTGACCATTCTTTTTATTATTTTTGCCACCGCAAAACTCAAGTGGCATCCTTTTTTGGTATTGATATTATCCGCATTTTTGGTCGCGCTGTTTTACCAAGTACCGCTTAATACGGTCGCAAAAACCATCTCTGATGGCTTTGGTGGCATTTTAGGGTATATCGGTCTGGTGATTGTATTTGGTACTATTATCGGCTTAATCCTTGAAAAAACGGGTGCCGCCATCGTGATGGCAGAGACGGTCATCAAAGTCTTGGGACCACGCTTCCCGACTTTGACCATGTCTATCGTTGGTGCTGTGGTATCTGTACCTGTATTTTGCGACTCAGGCTATATTATTTTAAATTCGTTAAAAGAGTCTTTGGCTGAGCGCCTGAAGGTATCAAGCGTGGCAATGAGTATTGCCTTAGCAACTGGCTTATATGCCACTCATACCTTTGTACCGCCAACACCTGGTCCGATTGCAGCAGCAGGAAACTTGGGACTTGAGTCAAATTTGGGCTTGGTCATCATGGTTGGCGTGGTTGTAACAGCTGTTGCCGTCCTTGCTGGTTGGCTGTGGTCCAATCGCTTCCTTAACGCCACGCCTGACAATATCGATGCACTTGATGCTCCAGCTGCGACTGTGCCCGCTAATATGAAAACTCGTGACGAGTATAGCAAGCTACCATCAGCGACCATGGCGTTTTTACCTATTATCGTGCCGATCGTTTTGATTTGCTTATCGTCTGTTGCCAATTTACCAAGCGCACCATTTGGTGCTGGCAGCCTCACAGACATCTTAGTATTTATTGGTAATCCTCTCACTGCCTTACTGATTGGTTTATTCTTATCATTTTTACTCATCAATACTGAACAAAAAACGCAGCAAATCAGCGACAGTATTTCTCAAGGCTTGGTGGTCGCAGCGCCTATTCTGTTAATCACTGGTGCTGGTGGCGCGTTTGGCGCTATGCTAAAGGTCACCCCAATTGGCGACTATTTAGGCACGACGTTATCCGCCTTGGGGCTTGGTATCTTTATGCCGTTTATCGTCTCTGCTGCCCTAAAAACAGCACAAGGCTCAACCACGGTTGCCTTAGTGACCACCTCTGCGATGGTTGCACCGTTATTGGGTCAAATAGGTCTCGATAGTGAGCTTGGCCGTGTATTTTGTGTGATGGCTATTGGTGCAGGCGCCATGACTATTTCTCATGCTAACGATAGCTTCTTTTGGATTGTAAGCCAGTTTAGCCGTATGAGTGTGGCGCAGGCTTATAAAGCCCATTCTATGGCGACTGGTATTCAAGGCGTGACCAGCATCATCTTTATCTGGTTACTAACCTTGGTATTTATTTAACGTCTTAAATAAATGGTTGTAAGTTAAATCATTAAAAACTAGATCATTGAAAGTTAAGTTGTTGAAAGTTACGTTATTAACATAGATTTAGAGAAATACTTAAAGAGAAAGTCATGAAAATTTTGATCGCCCCTGACTCATTTAAAGAAAGCTTAGACGCGCTAGATGTTTGCCATGCTATCCAATCTGGCTTTAGTCAAGTATTCCCTGACGCTGACTATACGCTACTGCCCATGGCAGATGGCGGCGAAGGCACCTCTGCGGTATTGTCTTATGTGCTAGGCGGGCGCTGGAAAGAAGTGGTGGTCAATGATCCCTTAATGCGCCCTATTAACGCCAAGTATTTATTGCTGCCTGATGCAACTGCTGTTATCGAAATCGCGCAAGCGTGTGGCTTACATCTATTGACTGCCGCAGAGCGTAACCCTGTCGTCGCCAGCAGTTATGGCGTCGGTGAGCTGATTGCCGATGCACTAAATGAAGGTGTTAAGCGTATCATCATCGGTCTTGGTGGTAGTGCTACCAATGATGCGGGGCTTGGCATGCTGATGGCGCTTGGCATGACGTTTCATGATAGCGATGACAATGTACTGAGCCACGGCGGCGGCGCGCTTGCCAACTTGCAACGATTGGACGCTAAAAGCTTTCATACTGGTGTGCTAGATACCGTCTTTGAAGTCGCTTGTGATGTCACCAATCCTTTATGTGGGGCATTGGGTGCCAGCGCGATATTTGGCCCTCAAAAAGGCGCTAGCTTGCAACAGGTCAACGTCTTAGATAAGGCGCTCAGTCACTTTGCCAATATGTGTGGTCATCATGGTTATAAAGACTGCCAGCATGTCGAAGGTGCGGGCGCTGCAGGTGGTCTTGGCTATGCGTTAATGAGCTTTTGCCAAGCTGAGTTAAAGTCAGGTTTTGATACAGTGGCAGAAGTTGCCAACTTATCACAGCATATCGCCGATGCAGACTTGGTCATCACGGGTGAAGGCAAGCTTGACGCGCAGTCTGCGATGGGCAAGGTGGCTGGCGGTATTAGCCAAATCGCCAAAACCAGCCATACGCCCGTGATTGCTATTTGCGGTAGTGTGGATGGGCTAGAGCCGGCGCAGACCAGTCAGTTTGATGTCATTATGCCCAGTATCCAAAAGCTAGCGTCCATCGATACTATCTTTAAAAACGCTCATCGTAATATTGAAATCACTGCTTCCAATATTGCTGCAGCAATAAAACTTGGGCAAAGCATCAACTAGGCTTTATACGGCTATTTCAGATACTCTTTTAGACGCTTTTATAGCCATTTTTGCACCTCATTGAGGACGGTTTGCATTCTATTTGGTAGTACCTGTTGGCGGCGTACAGCAAGGTACAAGACTTTATTATAAAATCTCATGCCAAATAAATACTTTAAAATATAAAAATAGCGCTCTTATCATATAAGGGCGCTATTTTTATGTGAGCTATCTCAGCATCACTAACCTATTACTTAACCAAGTAAGCATGCTACTATTTGGATTATTATTTAATTAGCTTTTACACTTTTATCTTAAGTTTAAATATAGTCGATTTTGAACAAAACAAATACGCCATACTATAACGCGGAACTGTTATAAATTTTTCTGGCTTGCTGTGCCTACGCCGACAGAGGCTGCGTAAAATTTATCCCAGTCCCGCTGTATCGTTTTAATACTGAATTCACTATACCTATTATCAAGGACGATAAATGAGCCAGTTTAACCCTATTCAATCAGCGACTCCCTCGACGAATACCAATGAGCCATTGGTTATTAGAGAAAACTTAGGCAGCGTTGTAACGTTAACACTGAACAGTCCCAAACAATTTAATGCGTTATCGGTTGAATTGTTAGCTGCGATGCAAGCGGAGCTGGACAGGATTGCCCAAGACGCAACCATACAAGTGCTGGTGATTGCCGCAAATGGCAAAGCATTTTGTGCTGGTCATAATTTAAAAGAAATGCGCGCCAATCCAGAGGAAGCATTTCAGCGTGCGTTATTCGAGCAATGTAGTCAGATGATGCTGACCATCAATCGTATGCCGCAAGTGGTGATAGCTAAGGTACAAGGCATCGCTACTGCTGCTGGCTGTCAACTGGTCGCAGCCTGTGACCTAGCTGTTGCCTCGGACAATGCCAAATTTGCCACCTCTGGTATCAATGTAGGTCTGTTTTGTTCTACCCCTGCCGTCGCTGTCAGTCGCAACCTCTCTCGTAAACACGCATTTGAGATGCTGATTACCGGTGAGTTTATCGATGCCCATACCGCACTACAGCAAGGATTGATCAATCGGGTAGCAAGCGCTGAGCAGTTAGAGCAGACACTACAGTCTCTGATAGACGCCATCACCGCTAAATCCTCAGTCGCGCTAACCACTGGCAAAACCATGTTCTATAAGCAACTAGATATGGAATTGGCAGAGGCTTATGAGTATGCCAGCGAGGTGATGAGCTGCAATATGATGGCGGAGGATGTGAGCGAAGGCATTGATGCCTTTATCGAAAAGCGTCCTGCCGTATGGACAGGACGATAAGAGCGATATAATGATTTTATAATGTAAAATACTTCTGCTTGCTTTGACAGCGCCACTTTTTTAAATCGATAACTAAGGTTGCTCAGCCAGTAATTTGGCAAGCATCTGATTTATCTCACTTTTAAATGCTTTATCGTCGAGCTTACTGGCAGTTATTTTAGCACTCTGTAAGCTCTTAATTGCTGCCTCCGTCTGTCCAAGCTCATTCTGTAGCTCAGCCATTGAAAAGGCTATCGACGATAAATGCTCTTTTGAATCAATTGCAGCGGCTTTATCCAAGGCTTTTTGGTAAATAACCAGCGCCTCATCCAAATCTTCCGTAAAATCAGCCAATGTCTCCCACTGCTCCGGATGATCCTTATTGCCTTTCTCGTTTTCAATACATAAGTCTTTTAACTGTACATATAATGTATCAAATGCCTTTTTATCATTGGCACTGTCCGCTTCTAATAGCTTTTCTGCCAACACATAAATTGAATGATAGATTTTAGTATTAATCATTTTTTATAACCCTTTTTTGCTACTTATCAGATAACTGTCAATACTGTCAACGAGGTTGATTATAGACTATTTGCATGCGTCGCTCATCAAAAAGGGCATGATAGTCATATCATGCCCTCTCATTATTATTCAGTTTTAGGTAGCAGGTACTGGTATTTACTCAGCAGCGATGGCAATCATCTCAACCAATAGCTCAGGACGTGCCAATGCCGACTCGCCACAAGCACGAGCTGGTGGCTGTACGCCTTCAAACCACTTATCCCACACTTCATTCATGGCGGCAAAATCTGACATATCTTTTATCCAGACAGTCACTGACAGTAGCTTTGATTTGTCGCTACCCACTTCTTCTAACAAGGCTTGTATCTTTTCTAAACACGTCAATGTTTGGGCTTGAATGTCATCATCGCTATTACCTACTTGACCACATAGATAAACAGTCTGATTATGAACCACAATTTTACTCATACGTTGATTGCTATGGAGCTTTTGCATGGATTATTATCCTTAATTTTTAATACTTGAAAATATATAAATGACTCAAGTTTTATGACATCTTACTGGCGAGAAAAGCGATCAGCGCTAAAGGGCTTGATATCGACCAGCAATGGCTTTTCATGGATCATCTCTTCAACCAGACGACCGGTCATCGGTCCTAAGGTGAAGCCTTGATGACTGTGACCAAAGGCAAACCACAATTTATCGTGCTTAGGCGCAGGACCAATAACTGGCTTCATATCTGGCATACAAGGACGCGAGCCTGCCCATGCTTCGCTCTCAACTGCATCTTCTAATGGCAAGATTTTTCGCGCCAGTTTAAGCACGGTTTTTAACTGTCCAAAATTCTTTGGCGCATTCATGGTCGTCATCTCAGCACCAGTGGTAATACGGATACCTTGCTGCATTGGTCCCATGACAAAGCCTTTATCCATATCAAACATACTATGATGGATGGTGTTCTTTTCATTGACTTTAAAATGCTGATGATAGCCGCGCATCGGGAATAATGGTAAATCATAACCAAGCGGCTTGATGAGATCATTTGACCAAGGGCCTGCTGCGATGACTAATTTATCACTATAGAAAGTCTCGGTATCGGTGACAATCTTCCAGCCGCCCTCTTCTTGTACGATTTCTTGAACGCCAGTCTCTTTAATGGTGCCGCCCATTTCTTGGAAATTTTTTGCATAGGCTTTGACCAGAAAGCTTGGGTTTGAGACCTGCCAAGAGTTAAGCCAATGAATTGCGCCGACGAACTCATCAAAATTGGCGCTAGGCTCCATGACTCTTAACTCTTCAACCGTCAATACCTTGTGCTCAACACCTTGATTACGCGCATCGATAGCAGAAGCAATAGCTTCTTTAAAGGTGTCTTCAGAGCGATGCAGCTGCAACCAGCCATCACGGGTAATCAGCTCATCTGCGCCAGAAGCACTAATCATGGTCTGATGCTCGCTGGTGCAATGCTCAATCAGTGTCTGCCACTCGCTTTCGATTTTTTTGACTGAAGCTGGGGTAGAGTATTTCCAGTACTGTAGTAGCGCTTGATGATAACGCAAAATCGCAGGTATACGATAGCGGATATCAGTCCCTTGGTTTGGCAATACGCGTATCATTTCAGTCAACTGACGTGGAAACGGATGCGTGTGAATCGCCTCGCGCTGAATCAAGCCAGCATTGCCATATGAAGTCTCTGAACCCGGTAGCTTTTTGTCTATAAGTAAAACTTCAGCATTGTTCTTTTGTAGATGCCAAGCAACCGAGGTGCCAACCATACCTGCACCGATAACGATAACTTCATGACGCATAACATATCCTTTTTTTATGGCTTTGATACAGAATGTCAAATAGATGAATATAATGGACAAGGTAGTCATAGTAACGCATTGACGGATATTTTAAACCCTTATCTAATAAATATTTTTACTATTCCATACTTTTTTTTATGCGATTTTATCTAAGGTATTTTTGATAGGAATAATAACAACATATTACAAAACAAAAGTTTTATCTAAGCTATTTTTAGCCCTTATAGTTGCCTTTATTACCACCAAACTGGATCAGGACTCTTGTCTAAAGGCTGTTTTACCGTTGCCACCGTTATTTTATCAGCTGCTATTTCAGCGATAAACCGTGATACCTTGTCAAAATAGCCTGAATAGCTTGAGAAATACTCAGGTGCCGTTAAAAATAGCCTACTCTTAGCGCGACTACAAGCAACATAAAACAGCTTGCGCTCTTCTTCTAATTCTTCAAAATCGCTTAGCGAGCGGTAATGCGGCGTCATACCATCGACCAATGAGTTGACAAACACTACTGGCCACTCAAGCCCTTTGGCGCTATGAATGGTCGATATCATCACTTTGTCACTATTCTCGTCCCCACTTTCATCCCCTGTCTCGGACGCGGCGGTCGTGGCAATAGAGTCATTGGGCGGATCAAGTGCCAGATTTTCTAAAAATTTATCCAGACTGTCATGCTCTGTGGCTAAATTTTTTAGGACCCGAAAATCTTCACTACGCTCGCGCCAATTGTCCTCATTAATCTTTAAAACGGGCATATAAAAATCCAGAATCAGCTCGATAATAACTTCGACCGACTCTGCTTGACTGGCTTTATTTAGCATCTGATAAAGTGGCTCAAGTTGGGTGCTTTTTTTGGCAAACTTTGCCGTTATCAATGGCTCAAAAGAATTGTTGTCGGCGTTGATTGCTTGGGTCAAGCGCGTCGCGGTCACAGACCCTACCCCTTTAAATAAGGTCAAAATACGGTGCCATGCAATGGTATCATTCGGGTTATAAAGAATTTTGACAAACGCCAAGACGTCTTTTATATGGCGTCTTTCAATAAAACGAATACCACCTACGACAATAAACGGAATATTGCGCTCCATAAATTCAAGCTGAACGTAGTTGGACTGAAAAGACGTTCGGCATAATATGGCAAAATCCTCATAATCATAATCCGGTTTTAATTCAATAATTTTGTCAGCGATATATCTTGCCTCGCGGGTTTCATCGCTAAGTCGGCGAAATACCGGCTTTATACCTTCTATCGACACGTCAGAATACAACTGCTTTTGATAGCCAAAGGTGATTTGAGTAGATAAAGCATTGATATAATCAAGCACCGCTGGGGTACTACGATAATTTTGTTCAAGTTTGATCAGCTTAGCTTCAGGGTAGCTCTCGCCAAACAGTAGAATATTTTCATAATTGGCACCGCGAAAGGCATAAATACTTTGATTATCATCGCCAACGACCATCAGCGACACTGATGCAGGCGCACAGATAAGATCAATCAGCTCTTTTTGCGGAATATTGGTGTCCTGATATTCATCGACCATGATGTAGCGATACTGATTTTGTAGCAGCTGACGAAAAGTATCATTGGTCTTTAGATGGCGTACCACTTGGCTAATGATGTCATCAAAATCATATAAGTGGTTGGCGCGCTTATACTCATGAAAATCAACGGCCAATTGTTCAATGACGGGAATATGGACGGCGATATCAGGATAACTGTTTTCTATTAAGTCACGTATATGAATGCGGCGATTTCTAGAAGTTGAAAAGATATTCTGTAAGGTTTTTTTGCGCGGAAATGCTTGACTGGTTACCTTGGTCGGATACTTTTTTTCTTTATGAATGAGATCAATAGCATCTTCACTGTCGCCCGTATCTAAGATAGTAAATCTCGGATTGATACCCAGTAGCCCCGAGTATTGGCGCAACAGCATATTGCAAAAAGAATGAAAAGTGCCACTGGTAATGTCATTTAAAGCTTTGTTTTTTGGCAATCTATCTTCTGCCAAGCTCTCATTTAACCCTTGAGCAAAAAATGGTGTGCTTGCCAGCAGTTTTTTAGCCCGTCCTTTGATTTCATTAGCGGCTTTACGGGTAAAGGTTAATAGTAAAATCTCTTTTGGCGAGACGCCATTTTCTATCAAATAACTGGTTCTATAGGTCAAAGTCTTGGTTTTGCCAGATCCCGCACCAGCAATCACCAATACCTTGCCATCAATAGTGGTGGCAGCCAATAGCTGATTGGCATTAAGCTCGCTGGCATAATCTACTTGCAACCCTAAATGACTGGCAAGCCTTTGATCTAATACCTCGGCATCGGCATTGATCAAATTGGCTTCAAGCTTTTTGATCGCCTGCTCGAGCCGCATAAGCTTTGGTTTCATCTCCATGAAATTTTGCGGATAATTATAATGGTGAGTGGCAAAAATGGTCGTGGTCATTATGGGATACTACCTTTGATAGGGTTTGGCGCGCCATTCATTATAAAGTAAGATGATGATTTTAGGGGCGGTCTTAATATTAGTAGATGGTATTAGTGGATGGACACCATACACTCATTGACTATAATCACGCCGACTGCTTAAATGCTTTATCCCTAGGAGAATATTATGACTGAAAAAATCGAAGAAAATGCTGCTACTCACAAGCGCAAATTGATTGATAAATTTTTGATAAAACTGACCAAAGAGCAGCCGCAGATGTATTATGCGACGACTTCTGAGATAGCTCGTAGTCTTTATAGTATGTTAAAAGAACATACCAATCGCTTGAGCGTTGAGGAGCAGGCGCTTATCAGACATATGACCGTTGAGGAGATACAAGGGCTGTTAGGTTTCCATAGTAAATGAGAAAATAAAACCATTCTAATGTCATAAAAAAGATTGCCGATGAGCAGTCTTTTTTATCATAAACTTATCTAAAGTCTTTAAAAAGGATAATCGCGCGGCATATGCTGCACTGAAATCCAATGCAAGGTAGTAAACTCTTCTAGTATCCACTCGCCGTTAAAACGTCCGATACCTGAATTTTTCTCCCCGCCAAAGGGTACATTGCTTTCATCGTTGACCGAGATATCATTGATATGAGTCATGCCAGCTTTGATACCGCGAGCAAAACGCAGGCCTTTTGCCATATCTTGAGTAAAGACCGCACTCGATAAGCCATACATAGAATCATTGGCTATCGACAATGCATCGGCCTCATCTTTGGCGCGGATGATACCCACCAGAGGACCAAATACTTCGTTGCAAGACAAATCCATTTCACGCGTGACATCACTAAAAATATGCGGCGGCACCACTTGACCTTTTATCTCATCACTTAATAGCAGTTTTGCGCCCTCTTTCTGAGCTTTAGCGATTTTATCTTTCAAGGATTTGACTTGTTTTTGATTGATAATAGGACCGACTGCAGTATCAATTTTGTTAGGATCACCAACATTTAAGGTCTTAACATGCGCCACAAAACGCGTCACAAAATCATCATAAATCTCATCTTCGACAATGATACGGTTGATCGCAATACAAATCTGACCTTGATGCAAAAACTTACCAAACGCAGCAGCTTTTACTGCTTGCTCAATATCAGCATCTTTTAACACCACAAACGGGCTATTGCCTCCAAGCTCTAGCGCCACTTGCTTGATATAATCACCGCCATTTGCCAATTCACCGATATGCTTGCCCACTGAGGTTGAGCCAGTAAAAGAAACCAAACTTGGGATATCATGGGTGACGATCGCATCACCTATCTCGCCGCCGCTACCGACGACGACATTTAATAAGCCTTTTGGCAAACCCGCTTCTTCAAATATCTTTGCCAGCAGCAACCCACCGGTAATCGGTGTATCGCTGGCAGGCTTTAGCACTACTGCATTGCCTAACGCCAATGCTGGCGCAATCGAGCGCTGGGTTAGATGTAGTGGGAAATTCCATGGGCTAATTACCGCAATCACGCCCATCGGCTCACGATAAATAAAGTTCTCTTTGCCCGGTGTATTTGACGGGCGAATCTCGCCATGTATACGGTTAGGGAAACTGGCGGCTTCAAGGGTAATCGCGCGCGCACTACTAAACTCGACCATCGCTTTGATACGGGTACTGCCCGACTCTTTAATAAGCCAATCGACAATCTCATCTTGACGCTGATCAAAGATACTAACTACTTTATAAAGAATAGCAGCGCGTTCGTTCGGAGTTTGCTGTGCCCACTGTTTTTGAGCCGCACTCGCCGCTTGATAAGCTTCATCCAGCTGCTTATCCGTTACTTGCTGAATCTCAACCAAGGTCTCACCATTATATGGGTTGGTATTGGTATTGATACTATCGTCCTCACCCTTTTTCCATTCGCCTGCAATATATTGCAAATGAAAATCTGTATAAACCTTTACTGGCGTATTTTTAGCTTCTGTTGACATAATTATTCCTATTTTTTATTTAATAATATTATTAGAGTATGCTTATACCGTATCATGAGCGCCTATCGTGTTCCGTAACAGGTTTAATAAGCAATAGCAGCATACGATAACAAACGTAACTTGCTAGACGACTGGTCTAATGCTACCATAAACGTTATAAAAATTAGAATATTTCTATCCTATTGTTTGTTGAACAAACGTAACTTTTTTAGCTGCATTTATAAATGTATTAAACCCTCTTATATAATCAGTCTCTCTAAGGAGAACATACGTCATATGTCTACACCCAATGCTATAAAATATCTTCAACCAGATAGTGCGCCATCTCATATTGCGTTATCAAATACCAGAGACCATCTATTAGCGACGGGCTATAAGCTGATTGCACAAAAAGGCTTTACCGCTGTAGGCATCAAACAAATTTTAGATACCGCAGGCGTGCCCAAAGGTTCTTTTTATCATTATTTCGCCTCCAAAGAAGCCTTTGGCGAGGCCATTATCAGTCACTACTTTACTCAGTATAAGCGTCGCCTTGATATTATCGGGTCACAAGACGTTAGCGCGCAGCAAAAACTGTATGACTATTTTCAAAATTGGTATGACACCCAGCAAAGCGGCTGCGATCATGAAAAGTGCTTGGTGGTAAAGCTGAGTGCTGAGGTGTCAGATATGTCCGAGCCCATGCGTAAGGTATTACATGCAGGTTACCAACAGACCATTACGTGGCTTGCGACCCAAATCAAAGCAGGCTGGGTCGACGGCTCTGTCCCTCATCCTGCGAACGTGGCTGCGGAGAGTATGGCAAAGCGTTGGTACTTTGCCTGGCTGGGCGCAAGTTTGGTGACTAAGATCAGCCAAACAGATACACCATTAGCCGAAGTATGGCTGATGACGACTACTGCTATGGGTCGCTAATACTCTATCTTATTACTAATATTCTCACACTTTACCGCTCTCGTTTCGTCTACCTTTCTGCATTACTCACCCTTGTTTGACGCTGCATCATCCAGTGTTAAACAAGGATATCTTTTTAAGATTTTATCTCGAAAATATGAAGCCGTACGAGCAATACTCTACCTGAACGATGCATTCAAACTAATATCGGCTAGCATGTTTATACGATAGTTTTGTAACCATTTATCATAATTACTAGACGACCGGTCTAATTAATATATAATGCGGACAACTGCAAATGAGTTGCAGACTTTATCTTTAATACTAAATACGCTTTTTATGCTCAAAAAAAACTATTAGGAATTTTATGAATAATTTTCAATATTACAATCCCGTCCGTATCGTCTTTGGTGAAGGTCAAATCGAGAAGTTAGCTGATCTTGTACCGACAGATGCTCGTGTCCTGATTACCTATGGTGGTGGTTCAGCGCAGCGTACTGGTACATTGGATGAAGTAAAAACAGCATTAACTGCTAATGGTCAGCGACAAGTGTTTGAGTTTGGCGGTATCGAAGCCAATCCAGAGTTTACCACTTTGTTAAAAGCTGCGGACATGGTCAATGAGCACGATATTGACTTTTTATTAGCGGTTGGTGGTGGTTCAGTTATTGATGGCAGTAAGTTTGTCGCGCTCGTATCGTCATTAACCGAAGATGGCAGCACCGATGGTACGGTATCACGCGATAAAGCATGGGATGCACTAACCAGCTATTGCAGAAATATTGATTCAGCGATAGATTTGGGCGCGGTATTGACCATTCCGGCGACTGGCTCTGAGATGAACTCGGGCGGCGTGATCAACTTTAGTGAGCGCCAAGCAAAGCTACCCTTTGGTAATCCACTCGCCTTCCCTAAGTTTTCAATTTTAGATCCAACCAAAACCATGACCTTACCTGAACGCCAAGTGATGAATGGTGTTGCGGATGCTTTTGTTCATGTAATGGAACAGTATCTGACCTATCCGGTTAACGCAAAAGTTCAAGATGCCTTTGCTGAGAGCCTGTTAAAAATCCTGATTGAAGAAGGCGCAGCGGTCAAAGCTGATCCAGAAAATATAGAGACGCGTAAAAATATCATGTGGACAGCAACCATGGCGCTAAATGGTCTGATCGGTACAGGTGTGCCGCAAGATTGGACGACGCATATGATCGGTCATGAACTGACGTCATTGCATGCGATTGATCATGCCCGTACGTTGACCATCGTCTTGCCATCGGTGCTACGTGAGCTTAAAGACAGCAAAAAAGACAAATTACTCCAATATGCACGTAACGTTTGGAATATTACCGCTGACGATAATGGTGCTGAGCTGAACGATGACGCCATCATTGAAGCCGCTATCAAACAAACTGAAAACTTCTTCCGTGAGCTTGGACTGCCGGTCAGCTTAGCAGATGTCGAGTTAGATGCTGCTGCCATTGATCCTATCATCAAGCAGTTAGAAGTACATGGTATGGTGAAATTGGGTGAACATGGCAAAAACGATTTAGCGGTATCACGTCGTATCCTAGAGCGTGCCATTACTGCTGACGCCTAACACCTTTAACGTCGCAGTAATTATCCATTGTTACACTGTTTTTATAGGCATCATTAGCCTGCCACCCCAGAGTGGCAGGTAACTTTATCAAAAAAATAAATAATATAAGGAGCTTTATTATGAGCTTTAACGATAATTTTAATAAGCAGCAAAACCAACAACAAAACCGTCAAATCAAACTTGCCAGCCGCCCACATGGCGCACCAACTGCCGATAACTTTGAATTGGCTACTGGCGAGATTCCAAAACCTAATGACAACGAGATGCTATTACGCACCGTCTATCTATCACTTGACCCCTATATGCGCGGACGTATGAGTGATGCTGCAAGCTATGCTGACCCGCTACAGATCGGTGATGTCATGCTAGGTGGAACAGTTGCTCAAGTCGTTGAGTCTAATATCGATAAATTTGCAGTCGGTGATTTGGTAGTATCGAACTCAGGCTGGCAGGACTATAGCGTCAGTGATGGCGAAGGTGTCTTGAAGCTCGATAAAAATATGGCGAATCCGTCATACGGTTTGGGTGTGCTTGGCATGCCAGGCTTTACAGGCTACATGGGTTTGACTGATATCGGTAAACCAAAAAAAGGCGAAACCTTAGTCGTTGCAGCGGCAACAGGTCCTGTTGGTGCAACCGTTGGCCAAGTTGGTAATCAGTTAGGATTACGTACTGTCGGCGTCGCTGGCGGTGCTGAGAAATGTGCTTACGCGGTTGAAGAATTAGGCTTTGATGTGTGTTTTGACCATAAAGCCGATGACTTTGCTGAGCAACTAGCTGCCGCTTGCCCAGATGGTATCGATATCTACTATGAAAACGTCGGTGGTAAAGTCTTTGACGCCGTATTGCCACTATTAAACGCCCATGCACGTATCCCAGTTTGTGGGTTAGTTTCACAATATAACGCTACTGAGCTACCTGATGGTAAAGACCGCTTGGGTGTCCTAATGGGTAATATTCTAAGCAAACGCCTAACGATTAAAGGCTTTATTATCTTTGAAGAATACGGCGACCACTTCCCAGAATTCTTAGCGACGATGAGCAAATGGCTTGAAGCGGGTGATATTAAGACCAAAGAGCATCAGGTCGATGGCTTAGCTCAAGCTCCACAAGCGTTCTTTGATATGCTCGAGGGTAAGAATTTTGGTAAGACAGTGATTAAAGTGGCTGACGTTAAATAGCTGGTAGCTAACATAAAAATCATGAAAACAACCAGTTAACAACATAACTTGTTAAGACAGCTACTGAAAGTCATGGTTAAAAGAGGAATACTGTCAGCAGTCGGTTTTTTAGTGTTACGGATTTTCAATACCGGCTGCGACACAGCAATTATCAGCGTTAATAATAAACCTCAATAATAACTTTCAACAATAAACAGGGATAACTATGAATATTTTAATGGTATTAACTTCACACGATAAGCTTGGCGATACTGGTAAGAAAACTGGCTTTTGGCTAGAAGAGTTTGCCGCGCCTTATTATGCTTTTTTGGATGCCGGTGTCAATATCACACTTGCCTCTCCTGCAGGCGGTCAACCACCACTTGATCCAAGTAGTGACACACCTGATGCGCAAACCAAAGACACCAAACGTTTCAAAGAAGACGCTGAGGCACAAGAGCGCCTAGCAACGACCAAAAAACTCGCTGATGTAAGTGCGGAAGATTTTGATTCGGTATTTTATCCTGGTGGTCATGGTCCAATGTGGGATTTGGCTGTCGATAAAAACTCGATTGAATTGATTGAGACATTTATCAAACAAGACAAACCAGTGGCTTTTGTTTGCCATTCTCCTGCTGCCCTTAAAAACGTTAAAGTCGATGGCGAGTATCTGGTCAAAGGTAAAACCGTGACTGGCTTTAGTAATACTGAAGAAGAAGCGGTTCAGCTTACGGATGTCGTGCCATTCTTATTAGAAGATGTGCTCAAAGCCAATGGCGGCAACTACGAAAGAGTCGCTGATTGGGAGTCTTTTGTGGTTGAAGATGGTTTACTGATCACAGGGCAAAATCCAGCATCATCTGAAGAGGCGGCGAAGCGTTTGCTTGCTAAGCTTCAAGCTTAATTTCAGCATAAATCTTGAAAGCAATATCACAGCGAGAATGGCAAATAACACTCTATCATCAAGGCAAAAGTTATGATTCGTCTGCATCATCTTAATCAATCACGCTCATTACGTACCTTATGGCTTTTAGAAGAATTGGGGCAACCTTACGAGCTTATTAGCCATCAGCGCGATGCAAAAACGCATCTTGCGCCAGACAGCTTAAAAGCGGTGCATCCTCTCGGTAAATCTCCGGTTATTGAGATGGATGGCGAGCTTTATGCAGAGTCAGGCGCGATTACTGAGCTATTGATTGAGCGCTATGCCTCTGATAGGTTGCGCCCTGCTACTGATAGCGCAGATTATGGTCATTATTTGCAGTGGATTAATTTTGCAGAAAGCTCGCTGATGCTGCCACTTCTGCTTGAGTTATTTACCAATAAAGCGGGCGCTGGTGATAATGCATTTTTGCAAGGGTATATTGCTGACGAAAAACATAAACTGCTGAGCTATCTAAATGATGAGGTCGCAGGTAAATCTTTTATCGTCGGTAATAAGCTAAGTGGGGCTGACTTTATGCTGTCGTTTGATTTGATTATGCTTGTCAAGCGTGAGGCGCTAGAGGATTACCCTCATATCAGACAGTACGCGCTACAACTGGCAAGCCTTGATAGCTATCAGCGCGCCATGCGTTTGGAAGCAAATTATGATCAAACCAGTACTGAGTAACCCATTTATAATGGAGTCAGAGCCATCTTTTATCGATTTTAAAGACGGTTTAATCTATCCATAATAATGAAAAAGCAGCCTACCTGATGGGCTGCTTTTTTACGTATAGCTTGGTCGTTTTATAAAATAGAAAACTTCTCGTTCAGCCAGCTGTTGATAAACACATTATCAGGATCATACTGACGGCGAATCTCTAAAAATCGATCCAGCTTTGGATATAGCATTTGCAGCTCTGCATTGCTCAATTTATTGACTTTACCCCAGTGCGGGCGACCGTGCCATTTTTTCATATACTCATATAGCCACATAAATAATGGTTCGCTGTCCATACCTTTATAAACATGAAATGATAGTACCGCGCAGTCCTCTCCTTGTGTAGGACTTAGCATACCGCGCTCACCCTTATGGGTACGTACCTCAATCGGGAAATGTGAGCCTTTATTGTCTGCTAATAAAATATGATTGATCTCAGAGATACATTCATCAAAATCAGCCAATTTTATAAAGTATTCAGACTCATTAAATTTGACGCCGCGCGGTGTGGGAAATACCTCATAGCTATAGCCTTCACGCTTGGTGTTCGGTATGGCGCTTGCAGAGATGGCACTCACTTTTTTAGTCAAGCTCGGTTTGATACGTGCCAGCTCGCACAGCAAATAAAATGCACCGTTTAGCGTCACAATACTATCAAACTTATCTCGCCGCTTTTGCTTAGCGGTCATTGGTACAGGCGCTATCATTGTTAGCGTTTTTTGCTGTATTTTATTGGTCCCTGGGAATAAAAACCATTCCAAATGACGATGGCTATAAGCAGTCTCATAGAAGCACTCCAAGCCCTCTTCAAAATCCAACAGCTGATTGTCCTCTTTAAGCCCATATAGCTCAACCACCCTAAGCGTCAGCTTGGTAAACACACCTAGCATACCAAGGCTTGCATGTAGCGCATCGCCCAGCTCATCCGTCTCTGGGTCACCGCGATGATGCGTATGTATCTCACCGCATCCATCGACCCATTCCCATACCTCAACTTGATTGGCAATGGAACCTAATGTGATGCCAGTGCCATGCGTTGCAGTACTGACAGCGCCGGCAAGGGTCTGTGCTTGTACATCGCCCATATTTTCTAACGCCAAACCATACTCTTTGAGCGCATCACCTATCTCATATAGATACGTACCCGCATACAAGGTAGCAAGCTTGGCATCTTTATCGACTGAAATGAGACCGCGCATATGATGCAGACTAACGGCAATCTCTTCAGGTTTGGCGCAGCCACTAAACGAGTGCGCCGCACCTGTCACTCTAATACGCTGCTTATCAGCGCGTGCTTTTTTAATAATCTCTTGAAGCTCAGTCACCGATGACGGGCTGAGTTTTTGTTGTGGCTGCGCTGTCTCATAGCCGACCCAGTTTTGCCACTCAGGGCTTTGATTCCACTGCTTTAATGAAAACATTGCCCATCTCCTCGGTATGTTGTTATTGTTTGCTGAACAACCGTTTCTGGTAGCCTTTTATCGCTTATTGCCGTATCACACTTAGCATTAGCATCGTTGTCTTCTCGATAGCAGATCAGTGAGCTAAAATGCTCGCACAGCTCCCCTGCCTTGGCATGACGACACCACACCGCATCACCAATGCTAGGATTTCTACTATAACTGCCCTTTTTAGTCTTTAAAATTGCCATCGGCGTTTGTACTTCGCCAAAGCCTTCATCCTTTAATAAAGATAAATGCGGTGGATAATGTATCACCGGTGCCTTTTCTAGCCCAACCGAGCCCGAAGCGATAAAGCCACCACCATGGCAAGTAATGACCGCTGATTCAGGCTGGCGCGTCACCGGTAAAACAAATCCAGCCGCGGGCTTAAATGCTTGCATACTTTCCATATAATCAAAATACGCCGGCTTGTAATACGCTGAACCAACTGTGATTTCTGTAATCTCAGATTGTTTTGAGGTAAAGTCCATACTGCCGCTACCACCGCCATTGACCAGCCTTAGTCTATAACCTTGTTTGGTCAAGTAATCAACCATCGCACGGCGACGCTTGCTGATTTGTTTTTGTGAGCGTTTTTTTAATAAGCGGATAGCAGGTGTCAATAAAGCTTTATTTGGCAGATGCTCAGGTAGACCCGCTATTTGGGCTTCATAGCCCATCGCAGCACTGACGCAAATATTTGGACACGTTTTGATATGTTTGAGCAGTTTTTTAACATCTTTTATGGTCATCAGTGCCGAGCGCTTGGTACCAAAATACAGCTTTGGTAACGGCATCGACATATTGATATCAAGACAAACTTCGATAGTGACATTATGGGCTTTAGCGACTTTATGCAACCTATCGACATGCTCTGGACGATCGACCATCCATATCATCGTAGCGCCTTGCTTGGTATAGACAAAGGTTGCGACAACGCTATCCATATCGAGAGTCGGATAAGCACAAAGCACATTATCAAAGCCATTTTTTAATAAATACAGCGACTCAGGAGCAGCATAAGACATCAGACCGATAAAATTTGGCGAGCGCGCTT
The DNA here is from genome assembly GCF_041554015.1 of Psychrobacter sp. GTDB lineage: Bacteria > Pseudomonadota > Gammaproteobacteria > Pseudomonadales > Moraxellaceae > Psychrobacter. The sequence continues at coordinate 21,923 of NZ_JBFFMS010000027.1, forward strand.
GGATATAGCGTAGAACATCAAGAGAACGAATAGACTTGGTCGCCAAACGCAGATTGACCGGTTGGGTTTTTTGATTAACCAGCTCAATATTGTGATCGAGCGCATCCATATCGAGCCATGCACTGGGTATTTTTGGTGGAATAATTTGAGCAAAATCCATTTTGCAGTCCTTTTCAAAGACATAGAGCCGTTATCAATAAAAGATTCAGTAGAAAAACATAACAATGATACACTGCCTCACGCTTTTATAGTACGATAAATGTTGATTGATTTAACCAATATGAGCTTGCTCGATTGCGTCCTGATATGTCTGTGTCGGTAAATGTTGATGCCAAATAGTTTCACTATAAAAGAGAGGAGAAAGCCCCTTTATTTGCCAGATTGATACGGCAAGTAAAGGGGCTTTTGATAGAGATGAGTTTTTTCTAAACTCGTATCGCGTTTTATTGATGACGTTTAAGGCAATAAGCGTTTGGTCGTCCAGCTATCCTCTGCTTCTTTATGATAGACAATGCGGTCATGCATCCGATTGGCACGACCTTGCCAAAACTCAATCTTATTGATCCTAATCTCATAACCACCCCAAAACGCGGGCGTCGGTACAGCTGCGCCTTTAGGATACTCTATTTGCAATTGCTCAAACCTCTGCTCCATCACCTCACGATTGGCAACTTCACCGCTTTGCGGCTGACTGACCCATGCACCTACTTGGCTATCGTGCGGGCGTTTTTGAAAATAAGCAGCAGATTTATCGGCATCGATTTTAGCAATACTGCCGCTAATACGAATCTGACGCTCAAGTTTGTGCCAAAAAAACAGTGCTTCTGCATTGGGGTTTTCTGCAATATCGTGACCCTTAGCACTTTCGTAATTGGTATAAAATACAACACCTTTATCCGTGATTTCACGCAATAGCACAATACGCACGCTAGGTTTGTGATCCGCCCCGCAAGTCGCTAAACTCATCGCATAAGGTTCTGCCACTTGCGCCTCTATCGCTTCATGCATCCAAGCATTTAATAGCTCAAACGGTGATGCGGGTATTGATTGTTGGTCTAATTGACCTTTTTCGTACGACAAACGCTGATCGCTAAAGTCCATACTCATGGTTGTCCCTTATTTTTCTATTCTGGTCTGTTTATATAAAAGACGATTAACCCAAGATGGCTTTGATTTTATCTGCCAAATCATTGGCCATCACATCACACTCTATCTCATCATCCGACTCAACCATCACTCGAATCATCGGCTCTGTGCCAGATTGGCGAATAAGCAAGCGACCACGGCCTTCTAAAGTAGCACGCGCTTTATCAAAAGCGGCGACCAGCTCTTCATGCTCAAACGGATCTTGCATTTGAGACAAGCGCACATTGACCAGTTTTTGTGGCAATACCTCAAAACCTTCGGTTAAATCGCTCAGCGCTTTGCCCCTTGCTTGCATAACAGCAAGTATCTGCAAACTTGCGATAATAGCATCGCCCGTTCGGCTTTTATCTAAGCATAAAATATGACCTGATGGCTCCCCGCCCAGTATCCAGCCGTTGGCTTCTAGCTCTTGCATCACATAACGATCACCTACTTTGGCGCGAGTAAATGCAATATCAGCCGCTTTTAATGCCAACTCTAAGCCCATATTGCTCATCAAGGTGCCAACCACACCTGCCGCCTTCGTCTGACCTTGGGTAGCAAGCACGTACAAGATACCATCACCATCGACCAGTTTACCGGCTTCATCGACCATGACGATACGGTCGCCATCACCATCTAAGGCAATACCAACATCGGCATCATACTTAAGAACCGCTTCTTGCAAACCTCTGGGATGAGTTGAGCCACAATCAGCATTGATGTTAACGCCATCAGGCTTGTTATTAATGGCAATAACATTTGCGCCAAGCTCACGCATGACGCGAGGCGCCACACTATAGCCTGCACCATTGGCACAGTCGACAACCACAGTCAGATGATCTAAATCGTATTGATAAGGAAAGCTGCCTTTACAGAATTCAATATAGCGCCCTTTTGCATCATCAATCCGATTGTTTTTACCTAATTGTGCCGGATCAAGAATAGGCATTACGGCATCATTATTGCCGTCAGCCGCCATGATGATATCCAACTTATCATTGATGGCATTTTGCATCTCATCGGTAAGTTTTTTACCATCAGCTGAGAAAAATTTAATGCCATTATCATAATAGGGGTTGTGAGAAGCAGAAATAACCACCCCTGCATCAGCATTAAAACTACGGGTTAAATGGGCGATAGCAGGCGTTGGCAACGGCCCTAACATATAGACATCGACGCCTGCGGCATTAAAGCCTGCCTGTAGTGCGCCTTCTATCACATAGCCTGATAAGCGCGTGTCTTTACCAATCACCACACTTGGCTTACGAGCCAAATTTTGATTGCTTTCTATCAGCACCAGTCCTGTGACGTAACCCAGTTTTAGGATAAAGTCTGGCGTAATTGGTAGTTCACCAAATTTACCGCGAATACCATCAGTGCCAAAATAGCTCATTATTATTTTTCCTTAAATCTAAAAGTAAAAGACCAAACGCGGGCGCAAGCTGAGTCAGCTGATAACTCGCTCTGATAGTCTTGCTCTGGTAATCTTGCTCTGATAATACAGTGACTTATTATTAGAATAATCTATTATCATATTTTACAAAAAAAACAGCCAACAATAACAAGGCATTGTTGGCTGTTTGTATCTTGATAGCACTTGACGCGGTTAGGATAAAGGTCATCGCATCCTATAGCATCAAAATGCTATTAGTCAACTCGGTAGTTAGGTGCTTCTTTGGTAATCTGTACATCATGGACATGTGACTCTTTCATACCCGCTGAGGTAACCTTGATAAACTGCGGTTTGCTACGCATATCTTCAATCGTAGCACAGCCAGTATAACCCATAGATGAGCGCAAGCCACCTACCAATTGATTAACGATACCAGCGACTGGACCTTTATAAGGTACGCGCCCTTCGATACCTTCTGGTACCAATTTTTCTACGCCGTCTTTAGCATCTTGGAAGTAGCGATCTGATGAGCCGTTTTGACCTGACATCGCGCCCAAGCTGCCCATACCACGGTAAGCTTTGTAATAACGACCTTGGAATAACTCAACTTCACCTGGCGCCTCTTCCGTACCAGCCATCAGTGAGCCAACCATGATGCATGATGCACCAGCAGCAATGGCTTTTGCCATATCACCTGAATAGCGAATACCGCCATCAGCAATCAGAGGAATACTGTCTTGCAAAGCACTTGCCACACTATCGATTGCTGAGATTTGCGGTACACCGATACCAGCGATAATACGCGTGGTACAGATAGATCCTGGACCAATACCAACTTTCACCGCATCAGCGCCCGCATCACGTAAGGCTTTTGCCGCGTCGCCTGTGGCGATATTGCCGCCAATAACTTGCACGTTCGGGAAGTGCTTTTTGATCCAAGAAACTTTGTCAATCACGCCTTTTGAGTGACCATGCGCGGTATCAACAACAATGATATCGACATCAGCGGCAATCAATGCTTCAACGCGTGCTTGGGTATCAGCGCCCGTACCAACTGCTGCACCAACACGCAAGCGACCTTGCTCATCTTTACAAGCATTTGGATTGTTTTCTGCTTTGGCAAAATCATTGACCGTAATCAGACCGCGTAAACGAAAATCATCATTGATCACGATGACTTTTTCGATACGGTGCTCATGTAGCAGTCTTTTAATATTCTCGTTGCTTTCACCTTCTTTTACGGTGACCAGCTGATCTTTTGGCGTCATGATATGGCTGACAGGCAATGATAAATTGGTTTCAAAGCGCCAGTCACGATGGGTGACGATACCAACTACTTTATCAGTGCCCTTCTCAACCACTGGCACACCTGAGATGTTATTGTCTTGGGTCAGTCTTAATAACTCACCGATGGTCATCTCTGGATGTACAGTAATAGGATCCACTACCGTACCAGCTTCAAACTTCTTGACGCGGCGCACTTGCATCGCCTGCTTGTCGATATCCATGCTCTTATGCAAGATACCTAGACCACCAAGCTGGGCCATGGTAATGGCCATCTCAGACTCAGTGACTGTATCCATCGCGGCAGAAATGAGCGGTAAATTTAGCGTGATATTCTTGGTTAGGCGGGTCGTTAGATTAGCAGCTTTTGGCAGTATTTCTGAATAAGCTGGCAATAATAAAACGTCATCAAAGGTTAAGGCTTCATCGACAATTCGCAACATACAGACCCCTAGTAGTGGTTATTTTGATGGGTGGACAATACAGCATCAAGAAAATCAACGAACGTTTTATCACCATCATAAGGTCCTAAAAACCTAGCAGAGAATCATAAAACCGTGGGGAACAAATACTAAATACCACCATTCGCTCGGCACATCATCAATTTATCATCGCTCATTAAATCATTGGCTCAGTAGACTCGCTAATACAGCGCCTTTACCGATTCCAAAATCTAATCAGACAATGCTTAATAACTGAATTATCCCTTAAAAATAACGCCATATTATAACAAATAATACCAGCACTCGCATAACATATTTAGCAACTTATTTTATTGCTTCATATGGGCATGATATTCTAAAAACAAATGCGATACGCCCTCACGCTATGATTACTTTTATCTATGATGAGCGGTCGCTACTCTTCACAATCAAACGCTCAGCTGGCAGGTAGTCTCTCTGTTCGCTATGTAAATAACCGAGCATCTGCTCACGTACCTCACATTCAAGTGTCCATGCATCAATAGGGCTATTAGCAGCTTGGCTACAACGCAGCTTAATCGTCGTCTCTGACACAGAAATCGTAAACATTTCAGGCTCCGTTTCACCATCCCACAGTGCATTGTCCTTGACCAGCTCAATATATTTCTGCCGAATCGCACCAATATCAGCTCCATAGTCGACATAGAGATAAATTACCGTTGTCTGATGTGATTCAGTATGCGACCAGTTTTCTACAATTTCAGTGATAAAATGCCGCATAGGCACAATCAAACGGCGCTCATCCCACGTTTTTAGTACCGCATAGGTATATCCTAAATCCTCAATCGTACTCCACTCGCCCTCCATCATCACGGTGTCGCCGATACGCACAGGCTGGGTAATCGCAACCTGCATCCCTGCGATGATATTGCCTAAAATAGGCTGCGCGGCGATACCAATGACAGCCCCTGCAATACCAGCTGAGGTTAATAATGTCTTGCCAAGTCCATCGATATTGGTAAATTCGCTCAAACCAATCCAAATACCGCCCAAAATCATGACAAAGATAAAGACGCGGCGAAAGATAGACATGTAGGTACGGCGGCTGCGGCCTTTATCAAAATTCTCTTCACTGAGATTTTCGATTTGCAAATCTTTATAGCGATTGGCAAAAAAGTTAATCGCTCGAATGCCAAGCCACATCGCACTAAAGACCAGCGCCACCCAAATAATAGGACGGGTTGAGGACGCCAAGGCATCCAGATAGGGAAAACCCCCTGAAACCAAGGTATAAACCGATGAGAAACTGAGGGTAAAGGTCAAAGGGACTGTCAGCTTATTGACCAAATCCTCTACACTGTTGTGATGAAGGGTACCAAGACGGTTACCTTCTTTGTCCATGACATACCAATTGAGGAGTTTGCCAGCGGCGGTACTCAATAGCCAGCCAATGCCCATGGTAAGAGAGAAAAATATCAATAACGCCAAAAATTCCCAGATAGCGATATTAAAAAACTTTAGCTTGGTCCAGTCGGGCAAATAGCGCTCAAACTTTGCCGGATGGTATTGCTCATAAAGCTTATCAATATTTGCCACTGTCTGCGCTGAAAATACCCAAAAAGGCGCGCCATCATCAATACGTACACGCTCTAGATGTAAGGGTACTCGGCGCTCGCGATAATCAATATAACCTAGCTGGATCGAACGTCTGGGAACTCCTTGAATACTGCTGGTACTACCAAGCGGCGGTTCAATTAAGCCATCGGGACGATCCGGCAGCTTATCAAATACATATAGCTGCTTTTCGACCAATAAAAAATCAAGCTGTTTGACCAGATCCCCTGCTTGATTCGACTGCAATTCACTATCAATCAAGTTCATATTTAATGCATAAGCGGCCAAGTCATATTGCTGCTTCATGACTGCCGACTGAAAAAACTCTAAGGTGGCAAAGGGTGTCGACAAGTTTGGCGGCTCAGATAAAGGCGGCAAACCTATATTGAGCTTATCTAATGCATAATAGCCCTCGTTATAATCACCTGTAAGACCCGAATCTCCCTGTAGCACGCCTGCTTGCTGCACGGTCTTTTTTTCTAATGGGCTAATGACTTCTGCTGCAACGGAAGAGACGGATAGCCCGTCCTCTTTGAGCTTATCGATTTTTTGCCCTGCATACTCAACCAAGTTCTCAGGTTGACTGGCGACTGCCGCTTCACTATTTCGGTCATCTGCTATCTCAGTACTGCTTGCTGCATAGACAGGCAATGCCATAGTTAACAGGATAAATAAGCTACCTACTATAAAAAGCAGTCGCGGTAGCGGCTGTAAAGAATGACGCCTGAGAAATTCAGAAGGAGTTTGCATAAAAAATCTTCTACTATAGAGATGATATTAAGCTAATGCAGAAGACACAAAAAAGCCAGCAGATAGCTGGCTTAATTTATTACGGTTTGTGAATGAGCAATATTAAAGACGCATACTCAAATTAAGCACGGCGCCAAGTGGTACCTGCACGGCTGTCTTCAAGCTCAATACCCGCATCTTTTAACTGCACCCGTATCTCATCAGCACGGGCAAAGTCTTTATTGGTTTTGGCATCAGCACGTTCGATGATGAGTGTATCGATAGCTTCATCTGTTAAACCGTCAACTGGCGCTTCACCAATAACCGCTTGTAAAAACTGCTGCACAGGCTGCTGTAAAATATTAAGCGTTTGCGCTAAAGCCTTTAAGTGCTGTGCCAATTGCCACGCACTCTCTACATTTTCAGCCTTACTTGCTTTATTGATATCACGAGCCAATCCAAACAGCACACTGATAGCCGTTGAGCTATTAAAATCGTCACTCATGGCTTTGATAAAATCTTGCCCTACTGCACTGGCATAGGCGCTATTAATCAAATCATCATCAATGATGATTTCTTGACCTTTTTGTTGTTCAGCTACCTTTAATGCTTGGTACAGTCTGCTTAGGCTATTATGTGCTTCATCCAAGGCACTATCAGAGAAGTTTACTTGGCTACGATAGTGGCTGGATAATAAGAAGAAACGCACCGTTTCTGGTAAATATTTTGCCATGACATCACGAATAGTAAAAAAGTTACCCAATGATTTAGACATCTTTTCGCCATCGACATTGATAAAGCCAACGTGCATCCAGTTACGGGCGTACTCGCAACCCGTTGCTGCTTCAGATTGGGCAATCTCATTTTCATGATGCGGGAACTGCAAATCATGACCACCGCCATGGATATCAAAGGTATTACCAAGGCATTTGGTCGACATCGCTGAGCATTCAATATGCCAGCCCGGACGTCCTTGACCCCACGCTGATGCCCATTGCGGCTCACCAGGCTTTGCCGCTTTCCATAAGACAAAATCAAATGGACTGCGCTTGTCGTTCTCGACTTCAACCCGTGAGCCTGCCTGCATATCGTCAAGGTTACGTTTTGATAGCTTGCCATAACCTTCAAAGCTATCGACGGCATAGTAGACATCACCATTATCGCCCGCGTATGCATAGTCATTGCTAACCAGCGTCTCAATCATCTGCTGCATCTCTTCGATATGATCAGTCGCACGCGGTTCTGCATTTGGTGACTGGCAGCCAAGAGCTGTCGCATCTTCATGCATGGCCGTAATAAAACGCTGAGTCAATGCGCCAATCTCTTCACCATTTTCGGCCGCACGTGTGATGATTTTGTCATCGATATCAGTGATATTACGCACGTAATTCACCTCATAGCCCAATTGTGCAAGCCAGCGTACCGCCATATCAAAGCCAACCATCACTCGAGCGTGACCAATATGACAATAATCATAGACCGTCATGCCACACACGTACATGCCAACCTTGCCTTTGGCAAGCGGCTTAAATGCTTGCTTGCGTCCAGTAAGTGAGTCATAGATGACGAGCTGAGACATCGCGTCTGCAAGAGGTGTGGTCATAGTCATAAAGCCTTTAAATTAAAAGTATAGGAAAAAACAAGTCCAGCAATCATGTCCACTTCGCCAATAAAAAAGCGCTGATATCAGCAAATCACGCCTAAATACGTGGCAAAGAGGATATCAATATAAAACTTAACCCATTATCTTAGCGAAAATGCTCGTAAAATACTACAATGAGCACGCAAGTAAGACTTCGTGATGATAAAAATACTGACCGTTAAGGATAAAGACATGGGCAATCGTTTAAGTAAAATATATACACGTACTGGTGATGATGGCAGTACCGGCATGGCAGATGGTAGCCGCGTCAGTAAAGCTGATAGTCTATTTAGTGTGATGGGTGATGTAGATGAGCTCAACTCGCACATTGGTTTGGTACGCGCGCATCTTACGCAAACGGTGCTTGAGCACACTCAACCAGCTGACTTTACTCAAGCGCTAGTCATTATTCAGCATTTATTATTCAATATCGGTGGTGAGCTCGCCATGCCCGAATATGAAGGCGTCAACGCCATTCATATTGAGTGGCTTGAGCAGCAAATCGATGCGATGAATACCACATTACCGCCGCTTAAAGATTTTATTTTGCCGACAGGCTCAGTGCTGGTCAGTCAATTGCATGTAGCACGTACAGTTTGTCGCCGTGCTGAACGTCAAGCGGTATTATTACAAACACAGCGTCCACAAGCCATCCGCCCGACAGCAGTGAGCTTTATCAATCGCTTGTCTGATTGGCTCTTTGTCGCCGCACGTTTTTGTACAGACCCTAAACAAGTCTCTGAAGTGTTATGGGACAATCAAGTATTACAAAAATTTGATAATAAAGCAGATAAATAAAAATTACTGAATAATAAATAAGAAAACACCCGTCATTCATCAATGACGGGTGTTTTTTATCGAAATCTATTTATCAAAGTTCAGCAGTAAGATGATTAGTAAGTCGCGTTTTTATCCTCAATAATCACCATATCAATGCTTTCATCTTTAGGCGTGGCTTTTGGTGCTTCTGGGGCAGCCGGTGTAGGAGCCGCAGTACTAGGGGCTGCCGCTGACGGATTACTATTTGGCGTCTTTGGCGTACTTTGAATACTATTTTGATTGCTTTGATTAACGACTGGTGGCTTAGCAGGTTGTGCCGGACGCACAGGGGCAGCTGGCGTTACCGCTCTTGGCTGACTGGCATTATTATTGCTTTGTGTATTCTGTGCTGGTTCACGGCGGCTTTCAGCTTGTTGAGCAGCACGTTTGGCGCGCTGTTCCTCCAGTGCTGACTGCAGCGTTGAGCTAGCGATCACTTCTGATACCACTGTCAGTAATGCTGGCTGTCCTGCGATACGTGTACGAACTTGTCCACCTTGCGTACCGACAACATAAGTGAAAGCATCATCAATGAGCATATTATTATTGATACGAATATTGTCATTGGCTAAGCGTGTTTGCAGACTCGGCTGATTGTTAGCGGCTTGCACTTGGCTTGCTTGATATAAGTCTTCACTTGGCAAGGTCATACTAACGCTTGCCTGACAAGTAGTCAGACCATTTTCATTGGTCGCTTGCAATACAGCAGCGTTTTGCACGTCAATGATGATACCATTTGCTTTAGTGGTAACAGCGCCACCATTTAGAGCAATCTCTGCATCGTTAGCATAACTTGTAGCCAGTGTTTGCGCCTGTTGATTGAACGTATTTTTCAAAGCGGATTTGAGACGGTCTTGTACCATAGGATCATCACAGCTTACGGCCGTGGCAGCAGCGTTTTCACTGACCTGTGCTTCTTGCTCGGTCACATCCGCCACTTCAGTATCGTCTTTGTCTGAGCGATCACAACCAGCAAGCGCCAAACCACATACCATGCCGATACCAGCAACTTTATACCACTTGCTCACACTTTTATTTGCTACGCTCATATCTTTTTTGCTCCCATTCACTGATTCGTACCGCCACTCACGGACAGTATTTGCCATTTACCCTATAAAACTCAAATCTAACCGAAACAGGCACTGCGATAGATTTGAAAATCCCATTATTATACGGTGTTTACAGCCGATGTTCATCTATGTAGCCAAGCGATATACAAATAACGTCCAACATTGTGTCCGAAATCTGGCTTTAGTTGCAAAAAAGCTACAAATATATATTTACTTAAATAAATATAAGAATGATGACAGAAATTTTTATATGGACAAAACTTTTATAGATATTTTATTTAACATCACAGGATAAATGATAGGATTGGATGCGCTGAATAACAGAGGGTGTAGTATTTCCATTATAATGCTCAAAATATGTGTTGGTTACTGGTTATGATAGATCTTAAGAACACCCTGCTACTTGGTCATCGCGGTGCACGCGGTGAAGCCTTAGAAAACACCTTATCGGGCTTTGAGTATGCGCAAAAGCTGCAAAGCTTTGGGTTGGTAGGCGTTGAGTTCGATGTACAACTTAGCCAAGATGGACAGCTTATCGTCTTTCATGATGATACGCTTGAACGTATGTGCGCCCAGCAAGCACGCTTAGATCAGCTAAATATCAGCAAAATCCAGCGTTATCGGCAGTTTGGTCAGCCTATTCTTAGCTTATCTGATATTGCCCCTACGCTCACGACCTATACTTATATTGAGCTTGAGATTAAAACCCATAGTCGCACTAACTATGCCAAACTCGTAAAAGCCTTGGTACGCGACTTGATTGATAGCCCGCTTGCTGCCCTGCCGATTGTGTTAACCAGTTTCGATGTTGAGCTGCACGCCTACCTACAACGCAGTAGTCTTATGAGGCACATACCACGTGGGCTGCTTATTCGAGATCCTAAACTATTGATACAGGCGCCCAATACCGCTTTACAACTTGGATGTAAGCAATTAGGTATTCACTATCCACTTTTGAGTCGTGAAGTCATAAGGTATTGTCATCGTTACCATTTACCTGTCAGTGCATGGACGGTCAATGATATTGATACCATCAAACAGCTTATAGAATGGCAAGTTGATGTCATTATTACTGATTATCCGAGCTATTTATTGCGACCTTAATGCCTTATTATCACTTGTAGACTCACTTTTATCGTCTACATATTTATTGTTTTAGTTACATTTTTACCTTATGGCTGATAAGTCATGGCCTATTTGTCGTAACACCTACTATAACCCATACAAGTTATTGTTATTTAGCAATATTTTTATAGTGCATAAGTGTTCACTTTATGATTGCTTTAGGGTAATATAGACGCTTAAATTAATACCGTTAGGGATATTATATGATTGCAAAAAAAGCACTTGGCTTACCGCTTAAAGGCTTACGTTTCGCTATCAAATCTGGTGATGCGCTTGTAAAGACCGCCAGCACTCAAGTGACCCGTTTTAAAACACGTTTCGATGAGAACAAAGCAAAAAGCACACTCGATGAGATGCCTGTTGCCAAACGCAACTACGCAAGCGCCTCTAATCAGACTGATCTGCCTACTGGTGCAGACAGCATCGATATGCGTGAGTTTGAGTTTACCAAAGCACCGATTAACTGGATTCCAGCGACTATTCTGGTAGCCACGCCTATTGCTGCGGCTATCATTACGCCATGGTATCTATTTACCCATCAAGTCAGCGCACCGGTTTGGGGCGTATTTGGTGCGTTTATGGTTTGGACTGGCATCAGCATCACAGCAGGTTATCACCGTTTATTGTCGCATCGTGCTTATAAAGCGCATCCTATTGTCAAAAACTTTTTATTGCTAGGTTCTACCTTTGCGGTACAAGGTTCGGCGTTTGATTGGGTTTCTGGTCACCGTACGCATCACCGTCATGTCGATGATCGCTTAGAAGATCCGTATTCAGCAAAACGTGGCTTTTTCTTTAGTCATATGGGCTGGATGCTACGCAATTATCCTAGTGGTAAGTTTGACTATAAAAATATTCCTGACTTGACCAAAGATAGAACGCTGCAAATTCAGCATAAGTATTACGGTTTATGGGTCGCTGCATTGAACATTGGTGCAGTCGCCGCGATCGGTTGGTTACTGGGTGACGTTTGGGGTACGCTAGTCATCGTCGGTTTGCTACGTTTGGTACTGACGCATCACTTTACCTTCTTTATCAACTCACTCTGTCATATGTTTGGGTCGCGTCCTTATACCGATACCAATACTGCCCGTGATAACTTCTTCTTGGCGCTATTTACGTGGGGTGAGGGTTATCATAACTATCATCACTTCTTCCAGTACGATTATCGTAATGGCGTAAAATGGTGGCAGTATGATCCAACCAAATGGCTCATCGCTGGCTTGTCAAAGCTTGGCTTAACCACTGAGCTACGCACTGTTGATGACACTACTATCAAGCATGCTGAAGTACAAATGCAATTTAAAGCGGCGCAGCAGCAGATTGAAACGGCAACATCAAGTGGTATCGATATTCCTCATGCGATGAAAAGCTTCCAAGATCGTATTAAGTTTGAATACGAAGCCTTTACGCAAACGGTCGAAGAATGGCAAGCATTAAAAGCAAAAACCATTGAGCTGAAAAAGACTGAGTTTGCTGATCGCCTGCATGAAGTTGAGGATGAGCTGAAAAATGATTATGCTAAGATTGAACAAAAGATATTGGCGCATAACAGCAACTTAAAAACAGCATTCCGCTCTATCGGTGAACGCCCAAAAGCGGCTTAAGCTGAACGATTTAATATTTTATTGTGATGTTTCTCCTTCCCTCTATCTGTAAAAGATAGGGGGATTTTTTATGCGACATTACATATCTTATCTCTTGATAATTGATGCTGTGTTAAACAATCATGTCATATGATAAGACATCATGATTTACAAGAGACGGACAGAGTGCAATGCTGCGATATCAAGGCTATGCTATAGTGAGTTTATCTCTCATTTTTTAGCTTTTACTTCTCAATTGGAACGGCTCTTATGCGCTATCAAAACACCTATGCTCAATTGGACACTCGCCTATATCATGAGCAACTGCCAAACCCATTAGACAATCCTCGTGCTGGTCATTTTAATACTCAAGTTGCAGAGCAGCTGGACTGGACGCAAGATGCAGATTTGATGAATCGTTGGGTTGAGATACTTGGTGGACAGTACGTGCCAGCTGAATTTCAGCCTTTATCAATGGCCTATGCCGGTCACCAGTTTGGGCAATGGGCGGGGCAACTGGGCGATGGGCGCGGCTTATTGATGGCGCAAGTACTCGATAAAAACAATCAGTTACAAGACTTACATCTCAAGGGTGCGGGGTTGACGCCCTATTCACGCATGGGCGATGGGCGTGCGGTATTACGCAGTACCATTCGTGAGTATTTATGTGGTCATGCATTGACCCAGCTTGGTATTTCCTCCTCTAATGCGTTGGGGTTTGTGATATCAGATACCAAGGTACGCCGCGAGCGTATCGAAACCGGAGCAGCTCTGATGCGTGTCGCTGACAGTCATATTCGTTTGGGTCATGTTGAATGGATTGCCAGCTTTGCGCCCGATTTGCTCGCTGAATTTACCGATTATATGATCGATACTTATTATCCAGAGTGCCGTGGTAGCGATACTCCCATACTGACATTTTTGCAGGCGGTGGTTGAACGAACCGCACGGATGATCGCCGACTGGCAACTAATTGGTTTTGCACATGGCGTTATGAATACAGATAACCTATCTATAACTGGCAGCACCTTAGATTTTGGTCCATTTGGCTTTATGGAACGCTTTAACCCGGCTTGGATCAATAACCATTCAGACCACAGTGGTCGCTATGCTTATCAGAATCAACCTGCCATCGGACATTGGAATCTCAATGTTTGGTTACCGCACTTTATGCGCCTCGACGGTGTGACGCGTGAAACGCTAGCAGATTGTCTAGCACCTTATGAGGCAAGCTTTATGCAGCATTATCAGCAAGGGCTATGCCGTAAGCTTGGCTTGGCGCATCAGCGTGAAAGTTTAAGCTTAGCCTTTGAATGGTTAACATTGTTAGAGGATAACCTACTCGACTATACCAATAGTTTCCGTGCATTACTCGGCTTGATTGCACCGGACACGCATCCTTATGAGCAGCAGTTGCTGGCAACCATGACGGCGGAGCTAAATCCTAAAGCACAGCAAGACTTGCAAGCATGGTCAACCCGTTATCTAGCTCAACTACAGCAGGGGTCAATTACTCAAGCAATTGAGGAGATGCAAAGCAGCAATCCTATCTATGTATTGCGTAACAGCATGGCTCAGCGTGTTATCGTCGCCGCCGAGCAAGGACAGTTGGATGAACTAAATAGAGTGTTTGAGCTGCTTGCTAAGCCTTATATGCTACATGATAGCGCCACTGACCTAGATACCTTGCCGCCTGCGCCTCATGCACCGCAAATGCCTATCAGCTGCTCGTCTTAATATATTTTTATTCTGTAATATTTTGAAATATTTTGCATTTAGGGTTGATATTTGGGTCATTTTTTTGGCATTATCAACTAGCTAAATAATGAATATCAATTTATTATATTGTGTGCGCAGTTCATAGTCCTTAGCTAGGCAAGTTATTAGCGATAATGTAGACTCTCTATTTGGCACTATTATTGTTTATTGCTGATGTTTAGGCACCGCATAGCACTCCATAACAATCAATGTACACTCATGATCTTATTTGATGATTTTTGAGCATTGGGCATTAGTTTTTATCACCATTTAATTTATTCCAATTTCTCCTAACCATGGCAATTATTATGAATGACGATATCACTTTGAATACGGACACCCCTAGTACGGAAAAAGAACAGTTTGAACAAGCTGCCTTACATTATCATGCTCATCCACGACCAGGTAAGATTTCGGTCACCCCTATCAAACAATTGGCTAACCAACGTGATCTGGCGCTCGCCTATTCACCCGGTGTGGCGGTACCTTGTCTTGAGATTCAAAGAGACCCGTCTCTTGCGGCAAAATATACCGCACGTAGCAACTTAGTTGGTGTGATTACCAACGGTACTGCGGTACTTGGTTTGGGAAATATTGGTCCATTGGCATCGAAGCCTGTAATGGAAGGTAAAGGAGTACTGTTTAAAAAGTTCGCTGGTATTGACGTTTTTGATATTGAAATTGCTCAAAACGATCCGGATAAATTCATTGAGGCGGTTGCTTCTTTAGAGCCTACCTTTGGTGGGATTAATTTAGAAGACATCAAAGCACCAGAATGTTTCAAAATCGAGCGCGAATTGCGTAAGCGTATGAACATTCCAGTCTTTCATGATGACCAACATGGTACCTCAATCATTGTGGCAGCAGCGATGCTCAATGCCTTGATTATCACCAATAAAAAAATTGAAGATATTAAAGTCATCTGTTCTGGTGCTGGTGCTGCAGCGATTTCTTGCTTGGATATCATTTGTGCCCTTGGCGTCAATAAGAATAATATCTACGTTTCAGACTCACGCGGTATTATCTCAACTACCCGTGAAAACTTGGATGAAACCAAACAGCGCTATGCTCGTGAAACCACTGCGACAACCATCGAAGAGCTGATGGATGATGTCGATATGTTCCTAGGCTTATCTATGCCTGGTACATTGACAGAAGATATGGTCCGCCGTATGGCAAAAGACCCTATCATCTTTGCGCTTGCTAACCCAACGCCTGAGATCATGCCAGAGCTTGCTCATGCCGTCCGTCCAGACGTAATCATGGCAACCGGTCGCTCTGATTATCCGAACCAAGTAAACAATGCGCTATGTTTCCCTTATATCTTTCGCGGTGCGCTAGATGTGGGCGCAACCACCGTCAATGAAGAAATGAAAATTGCGTGCGTACGCGCCATTGCTGCCATGGCACATGTTGAAGCGACGCCAATGAGCAATATCAAAAACGTGGAAAGTACGCCAAGCTTTGGCCGTGATTACCTAATCCCAGGACCACTTGAGCCAAACTTAATCATTGAAATCGCCTCTGCTGTTGCCAAAGCGGCGATGGATTCAGGCGTAGCAACGCTTCCTATCGCCGATATGAAAGCCTATCGCCAACGTCTGTCTGAGTTTGTCTATAACTCAGCGTTTGTGATGAAGCCTATCTTTGCTCGTGCAAAAGCCGATCCAAAACGTATCGTTTACTGTGAAGGTGAAGACAGCAACGTACTATTGGCGGTACAAGTGGTCGTCGATGAGCAGTTGGCGTATCCAATCTTGGTCGGTCGTCCTTCGGTGATTGAAAAAAATATCGAAAAGCTGGCACTACGCTTGAAAGATGGCGTAAACATCACTATCGTCAATGTTGATGATGACCCGCGCTATACTGATTACTGGAAAGGTTATTACGAGAAAAACCAGCGTAATGGCGTCAGTATCGAGCTTGCTCGCCGTGATGTACGCCGCAAAACCTCTTTAATCGGCGCGCTGTTGGTTGAAAATGGCGATGCCGATGGCATGATTTGTGGTACATTCAGCCACTATCAGCTACATTTAAAATACGTTGGTAGAGTGATTGATAAAAAAGAAGGCGTTAATGATTTTTATGCGATGAATGCAGTACTCATGCAAGATCGTAACATCTTTATCGCTGATACCCATATTCATGAAGATCCAACTGCTGAGCAATTGGCTGAAATGACGGTATTGGCAGCTGAGCAACTGCGCCGCTTTAGCATCACCCCGCGTGTGGCATTGGTATCGCATTCGAACTTTGGAACCTCTGATCGTGCCAGCGCCGTCAAAATGCGTAAAGTGCATCAGTTGCTGACCGAAATGAATGTCGACTTTGAATTTGATGGTGAAATGCAAGGTGATGCAGCACTTGACGAGCATATCCGTGCCAATGATTTGCCATCAAGCAATTTAAAAGGTTCAGCAAATCTACTTATCTTGCCAACGTTAGATGCGTCGAACATTGCTTTTAATCTGCTGAAGACAGCAACCGGTAGCGCCTCTATTGGTCCTATCTTGTTAGGTGCAAGCAAACCTGTACATATCCTGACGCCATCAGCCACAGCGCGCCGTGTGGTTAATATGACAGCCCTTGCGGTCACAGAATCTCAGGATTTAGACAACGAGTAGCAGTAATCGATGTCGCTCTGTAAAGTTCGTCATTTAGGCGGTCTCTAGCATTTTTTATGGAGACCGTCTGCTATACTAAAACCAGCCAATGCTCATTGAGTCTTGGCTGGTTTTTTTGGTAAAAATTTAGGTTAATGGGCAGTAAATATAAAGAGAATATTATGCAAGTGTATCTCGTCGGTGGTGCAGTACGTGATCAGCTATTAGGGCGCCCTATTAAAGATAGAGACTTCGTTGTCGTTGGGGCAACGGTGACTGAAATGCTTGACGCAGGCTTTCAGCAAGTAGGCGCAGATTTCCCCGTATTTTTGCATCCGGTAAGCCGCGAGGAATATGCCCTCGCACGTACTGAGCGTAAGCAAGGTTTGGGTTATCAGGGCTTTAGCGTCCATGCAAGCCCTGATGTCAGCTTAAAAGACGATTTGCAGCGGCGCGATTTGACTGTTAATGCCATGGCTATAGAAGTCACGAGCTTAACTGATGATACGCCGATAAATGGTGACGTGATTGATTATTATGGCGGACTGGACGACATAAAAAGCAAGACCTTACGTCACGTCTCAAATGCCTTTAGCGAAGACCCTTTACGCGTGTTAAGAACAGCACGCTTTTATAGCCGCTACTATGATTTAGGCTTTACCATCGCTCATGATACGTTAGTACTGATGCGTGAATTGGTGGACTCAAAAGAGCTTACCCATTTAAGTAGCGAGCGTATTTGGCAGGAATCAAGCCGTGCAATGATGCAACTCTCCCCTCAGGTATACTGGCAACAGTTATTTGATATCGGTGCCCTTACAGAATACTTTGCCCCATTACATCAGGCTTGGAATGACGGACAGATACGAGAAACGGTACAAACAGCACTATATTTTGCTGGTCAAATGCAGCTTAACTTATCGCAGCGCTGGGCCATACTGATGACCAGCCTGTTATCCTCTATATCTCACCTTAATCCTAGCGATTTAGACACCTCTGATGTGACAATGGCCTGTAAAAGCATGAATGATATTGGCAACACGGCTAAAGTACCAAAGGCACAAACTCAGTTTGCCAGCTTATTTATTCAACAAATTGCAAAATTAAGTACTATTAACCATCTCACGGCGGCTGAAAAAGTAGACCTTATTCAAGCCTGTAGCGCCCATAAAGTACCTGAAAAACTCTCGCAACTCTTGGTCACAAGCCAAGTCATGCAGCTCGCATTACAACATCGACAAATGATGTTGGCGTTGAATAGCTTCCACGCTATTGGTATGGATGATATTGATCAAAATCTCAAAGGTCCAGCGATCGGTCAAGCGCTGCGTCAAGGTAGGATTGAGCATTTACAAATGCGAGCTGTCTGACTAAAAGAGTCTGAATACGCTTTGAAACTTTAAACCCATATTTTGATTAAAATACTAATATGACTCAAAAACTTCCACCTATTCAGACTATGACGACACCTGCGCCCGTCATGCTCGTTACGGGCAGTGCTAAGCGTATCGGTGCTGCTATTGTTCGTGCGGCTCATAATCAAGGCTATCGCGTCATTATCCATTGTCATCATAGTGAGCAAGAGGCCCATGCCTTAGCAGATGAGCTAAATGATAATTGCGCTCATAGCGCCGCGGTTATTGTTGCAGATTTGGCAGTGGTTAATCAGGCTGATACTCTTGAGCATCTGACCCAAACCATCATGCAGGCATTTGGGCAACTAGACGTACTGG
>NZ_JBFFMS010000028.1:0-39404 GCF_041554015.1 Psychrobacter sp.
AATGGTAGTGTGGTTCGCCCATGTGAGAGTAGGTCATCGTCAGCTCTCTATTCTAAAGTAAAACCCCCTTAGCTTAGTTGCTAAGGGGGTTTTCTTTGTCTGACGGGTGGGGATGTTTGTCTTAAGAAATGATGGTTTTTTATTATAGGATAAGTATCTTAGTAGGGCATTATCATGAGCTTTTAGAAAAGCTTACCCGCTTCTATTATTTCTTCAAAATTAAACCCTAATTGTTCACCTTTACGCTGTCTCATTTGCTCTATACGCAGTTTACGCCCAGAGACCAAACGTAATACCTCGCGACGCTGCTCTGTCGTCATATCATGCCATCGCTGGCGCTCAGTTCGACTGCGCAGGCATCCAAAACAATAGCCTTTCTTATTGCTTTGACAGACACCAATGCATGGATTGGCAATCTCGAACAGTTCAAACTGTTGATTCATGGCGGCTCCATCGCTATTTCTGTTATTCCATTAACTTGTCTAATTTTCTTTTAAAATACCACTATGCCTTAAATACTGAATAATAATGTGCGGTTTTATTTTTACCGTTTTTATTAACTCAATGTTATGCTGAGTTCTCATTCTCCATATACAGCAATCATAACAAAATTAATAAGTGAGATTATACGTGAACGTTATTTATATTCATGGGCTGGACAGTGACGCTAACTCTACCAAAGGCAGACTGTTAGAAGATTATTGCCACCAGTATCACCCTAATATCAATGTATTACGTCCTGATCTGAATAAATCGCCTGCGCAAGTATGTGAGCAGCTGTTGTTATTGATAAAAGGCTTAGATAAGAATAAAGATGCAAGAAATGACTGCTGCGAGACCGTATTGGTCGGTAGCTCATTGGGTGGCTATTTTTCTACTTTAATCAGTAATTATACAGGCTGTCCTGCGCTATTATTAAATCCTAGTACTCAGCCTCATATAACGCTACAGCGTTTTGCTGACACCTTAGTATCCATTCAAGAAGGTGGCGATAGCTCACCTTATAGTAATGTCTTGCATACGACAGCGGGCGGCTGGCGTATTACGCCATCAGACTTACAATGGTTTGCTGAAAATCAGTTAGTAGATATTCATTATCCTAAAAAAATTGTGGTATTTATCAAAGAAGGTGATGAGTTATTAAATCCTGAGCTGGCTAAAGCATTTTATCAGCAGCAAGGCGCTACGGTTATCATGCAAGCAGGTGGCGATCATAGATTTAGCGACTTTGATACACAGTTGCCCATAGCGATAGATATGCTACAAGAGTTAATACGGCTTTAATAAGACGACATTATATGACGTGAGGGATGGAGTATTGACCTTAACCTCGCTATTTTTCGTTATAATGGTTCAATAGAATTAATCGCATGTGAACAGTTAAGGATGCATTTGTGAGTCAATATAATGCGCAATCATTAGAAGTTTTAGAAGGGCTTGAGCCTGTCCGTCGTCGTCCAGGTATGTATACCGATACCACGCGCCCCAACCATTTGGCGCAAGAAGTGATCGATAACTCAGTCGATGAAGCATTGGGCGGTTATGCTAAAACCATCAAAGTTCAGCTGCATAGTGATGGATCATTATCAGTTGAAGATGACGGTCGCGGTATGCCAACCGATATTCACCCCGAGTTTAATCAATCAGGTATTGAGCTGATTTTGACCCGTTTGCATGCTGGTGGTAAATTTTCGACCTCTAATTATGAAGTATCAGGCGGTTTACATGGTGTCGGTATCTCTGTCGTCAATGCGCTGTCGACGCGCGTTGAAGTGACGGTATGGCGTGATAGCACACAGTTTGAGATGGCGTTTGAGAACGGTGCTGCAGTAACACCGTTAACTGAAACCGTCAGCTCAAATAAACGCAAACGAGGGACAAAGGTACATTTTTGGGCAGATGGTAGTTTTTTCGATACCCCCAAATTTAATGTAAAACAGCTCAAGCACAATTTAAAAGCCAAAGCGGTTTTGGCAGCTGGATTAACCATTGAGTTCGTTGACGATATCAGTAATGAAAAAGTGGTTTGGCAGTTTACTGATGGTGTTGTTGAGTATTTGAGCGAGCAGCTAGATGGCCTTGAAACACTGCCGCCTGAGCCTTTTTATTATCATTACGATGCCAAAAAAGGCGAACGTGCTGCCATTACTTTTGCGTTATCTTGGTTACCTGATGGCGGCACACCAATTCAAGAAAGCTATGTCAACCTGATTCCGACTGCGCAAGGTGGTACGCATGTTAATGGTTTGCGTACCGGTATTTTAGAAGCCTTACGTGAGTTTTGTGATATTCATAACCTACTGCCTCGTAGTGTTAAGCTTACCGCAGAAGATGTATGGGATGGGGTGAACTATATCCTGTCGCTAAAATTCTCTGAGCCGCAGTTTTCAGGTCAAACCAAAGAGCGTCTATCAAGCCGTGAAGCGGCTGGTGCAGTGCAAACGCTGGCAAAAGACGCCTTTAGTCTTTGGTTAAACCAACATGCGGATATGGGCGCGCAGATTGCAGAGCTCGCTATTAATAAAGCGGGTCGTCGTCTAAAATCTGCCAAAAAAGTCGCTCGTAAGAAAATCACGCAAGGACCGGCGTTGCCCGGTAAATTAGCAGACTGCCGCGGTGATTTGCGTGATGGCGCGGAGCTGTTTTTGGTAGAAGGTGATTCTGCGGGTGGTAGTGCCAAGCAAGCACGTGACCGCCATTACCAAGCGATATTGCCTTTGCGTGGGAAGATTTTAAATACTTGGGAAGTGTCCTCAGATACGGTGCTCTCAAGCCAAGAAATTCACGATATTGCCATTGCTATTGGTGTTGATCCAGCATCTGATGATTTATCTGAGCTGCGTTATGACAAGGTGTGTATTTTAGCGGATGCGGACTCTGATGGACTGCATATTGCTACGCTGATTTGCGCTCTCTTTGTGAAGCATTTCCCGGCCTTAGTCGATGCTGGTCATTTATTTGTTGCCATGCCGCCACTTTATCGTGTTGATGTGGCTAAAGAAGTGCATTATGCGTTAGATGAGATTGAGCTTCAGCATATTTTAGCCAATGTAGCGGGCAATAAAAAAGCGCAAATCACACGTTTTAAAGGCTTGGGCGAGATGAGTGCTGAGCAGCTGCGTGAAACAACCATGAATCGCGATACTCGGCGTTTGGTTCAATTGGATATGGATGACATGGTACTCACCAACAGTGTCATGGATATGCTGCTCGCCAAAAAACGTGCTGCTGATCGTAAGATATGGCTCGAAGATAAAGGCAACCTAGCTGATATCTCATAGCTGTTTTTAAAATAATTAGCATTAGTCACAAGCACAATTGAGTAAGCTATAACATAACAAAAGCATGCAAAATGAGGATTCGTGATACCAGCTTAATGGTATTATATGAATATCTTCTACTACATGGTGCCGTTATGACATCTATGACATCAAAACTGTTCAACCGCTCTACTGTTAATAGCGCCAAGCTGCCGCGCTCTAAAATATTACCAAGTCTCAATAAAAACCAGCTTGGTCATTTGGTTCCTAGACGCGGCAACAAGATTGCGCCAGTGATTGCATCTGCATTGTTAAAAGCGGCAGGTTGGCGTACCGTTGGTGAGATTCCGAATATTCCACAGGCGGTGGTGCTAGCGCTGCCGCATACATCAAATGTCGATGGTGTATATGCGATACCCAGTTTGTTTGCGCTCGATTTAAAAATCAGCATTATGGGCAAACACACTTTGTTTAAGGTGCCAGTCCTTGCACAGTTGCTGCATTGGATAGGCATTGTTCCGATTGATCGGCTTAATAAAGGCTCAGTATTACAAGCGAGTATTGATAAATTTAAAACAGGTGCGCCATTATTTTTGGGTTTGTCGCCAGAAGGGACACGGCAGTACACTAAAAACTGGAAGTCAGGCTTTTATTATTTAGCAGTGGGTGCTGGTGTACCAATCTTGCCAGTGGCAATGGATTACAATACCAAAGAGATACGCTTTATGCCTCTGGTTTATCCTAGTGGAGATATCGAAGCTGACTTGCCAAAAATCTATGCCCAATATCAAGGCGTGATACCAAGACATCCTGAGCGTTTATCGCAGCCGCTACAAGATGTTAATAACTCAGCGGATTAGCTGTTTGAGTAGTAGCTGACAATAGGTATAAAAAATCCCTGATACGATATATCAGGGATTTTTTATTTGCGCTGATAAATTTTTAGCTGTGACGTATCAGGGTTTTACCAAAATCAAACTGCTTATATTATAAAGGTGGCTGACGGTTGGCCGTGCTTACGCCGCCATCGACAGGCAAATTGGTACCGGTAATCATGGCAGCATCATCGCTTGCTAAGAAGGTAATCACCGCGGCAATATCGCTTGGCGTAGCACAGCGCCCTAATGCACTATTATCTGACGACTCATCTATGTTTGCTTGAAGGTCTGTTATATCAGTATTTTGAATGTCGGTGTTTTGAATCGCATCCGATATATCGGACTGAGTGACGCTTGGATTTACGGCATTAACGCGTACGCCATCTGCACTGTGTGCCGACGCCAATGTACGGGTTAAATCAGTGATGCCGGAGGTAGCAGCATCATAAGTCGCTGCACTCTGCTCGCTACTGCACGCTGCAAATGAAGGGACGTTAATGATACTCCCTTTACTTTGTATTAGGTGCGGCATCGCTGTTTGACAGACATATAAGGTTTCGCTTAAATAGTCATCAACAGCCGAATGCGTCTGTTCTGTAGATAAATCATCGCTTTCGCTTTGTGAGGTTTGTGCAGCGTTATTCACCAATATATCGATTCTTTCAAACTTATTGATGACTGTTTTTATCATCTCTTGTACTTGGCTTTTGACACCGATATCACAGGCAATGGTTAAAAAGTTATCAGTATGAATCCATGTACGGTCTTGGGGAAACCCTTCAGTGATTTGATTTAAGGTGTCAGTCGAGCTTCCGACAAGTATGACGTTAGCCCCTTCATTTGCAAAACGAATGGCGGTTGCACGACCAATATGCGAGTCGGCGCCTGTTACAACAACGGTTTTCTCTTTGAAGCGTTTCATGATGGGCAAGTCCTTGTTATCACCAGAGAATCATTTGATAAAAGAGTCATTTGATAAATGAATGGGTCAATTATATTGTAAGCTCACATGCGCATGAATTGATTCTTCAATACGCAAGTTATGCCGCTTTTATATCATCATAACAAGTCACTGTACTGAAAGCGACCGTGTATAATTGCTATTATGTAGTTTATTTTTTATTAAATCACCGTGCAGCTGATATTATATTTATCCGCTGTATATCATTCTCGCCGCTTATAATAGTATGTTTTTTTAGACAAAAGGTGATGCCTGTGCCCAACAATTCGACGTCGATACTGTCTGATGAAAGCTCTCTTATGAATGAAATGGCTGGTTATTTGCACGCAGATGTCTTAAAGATAAGCTTGCCAGATATGCCAACGATTGATAGCCACTATCAAGCGCGATATTCTCAATACCAGCTATCATTAGGCAAACTTAACTTAGTAGAAGTGGTGGTATATTCAAAAGATGACATGCTACCAATGGATATTGAGGCACTAGGTAAGAGCGTTTTGAATGCGGTCAATATATGGCGAAACACTCATCTGCTTAAAGCTATAAACAATCAGTTATCCAGTATTGACGTCTTGGTGTTAGATATCCAAAATCAACTTAATACAGATGATAATCATAATATATCCTACGAAAAAGATCGTTTTCAACGCCTAGCCCAGAGTTTTGCACGCAGCGCATCAATAGAGGATTCGCTCGTTGATATGAGTACCCATGTTCAACCCATGCAAATATTCAGCTGGCATGACTGGTATATTGATTTAAATAAATTACAAACACCGTGTGAGCTTTGGCGATTTTTACACTATCGTTTAGAACATACAGAGAAAAATCATAAAACAAACTCTGAAAATGATATTACTACTGAATTTCTAAATGATGCTGACTTCTTTGCACCTGCTATTGCGATAGATAATGCGCTGATCAAATATGGCTTACAAAATGAACCTAGCTCGGCATTAATAGCGATGTCGCTGGCGCAAAAAACCAATAGTCCAACTAAGCAGATGTATCAGCAACATATGGCGCAGGCTGCTGCCTTATGGTCTCAGCTTAGCCAGCAGATGTTAGAGACAGCTCATAAAACAGCTGCCGTTCTTGATAAAAAGCAGTTGCCCGATAAGTCTAGTGAAGTAGCATATTCCCATTGGCAACAGCAGATATTAGATGAGTCCTTATTTTCGCGTCATGAGTTAATTCGCACTTTATATAAGTATCCCAAGCAAGCGAAACAGTTGCAGCAGCAAGGCTATGTTGTGCATCAACATTCTTATCAGTGTTTAGGACGACACTATGTCCTAATATTTTATGGGCAAGAGGCGAAAGGGTCACACAGTAAGTCGGCTATAGGCCCAAATTTAGCGAAAATCGCCTTAGATGTGGCGACACGATTGCCAATAGCAGAGCTTCATCATATTATTGTATTGGGTATAGATTTTATAGTAGAAGCTGAAGAGACTTTTATAGATATTGATTTATGGATTCAGCCCGTTGATCCAATGACTCAGCGAGAGCGTCAACTGACTAAGAAAATTCAGCAATTGCAGCAAGGTAATCAGCATAGCTGAATTAAATGGCTGTAAGTAGTAAGAAAAAACCTGACTCTAATCATCTATTATAAGTACGATTACCTTTCTTGATGGCATTTCATCTGAAATATTCTGTCTTGGAAGACATGAGCATTGAGCACTGAGCATAAAAAAGACAGCCTAAGCTGTCTTTTTTATTACACAAATAACGATGAATTATTTTAGATTATTAGGACCATCAATATCACTGTCATCAGTTGCGATATGATTGATATCTACTGTAGAAGAATTCACATCACTGTTAGAGCTAGTGCTAGAACTTAGGTTGTTAGGTGTGATGGGACTATTATCTGCTTGAGTAGTGCTGCTACCAAACGTATCAGACTCTGTACTGACGGTAGGGGTAGTAGTAGAAGTACGCGGTGCACCTGATGTAGCAGCGGTACTCGGCGTATTGTCACGTACTGAAGCTGCAACTTTATCTTGGGTCGATGACTGTGGTGTCAAAGCAGATTTTGCTTTTGCTTCGTCACGTTCTCTGTCCATTTTATCCTGCATTTTGCGTAAGAAACGTGCTGCTGCTTCTTGACCGCCTAGACCAAATGAGAGAGCAAATGCCACAGCAACGGCACCTAAGGTCAAGCCAAATGCTAGGTTAACAATAGAGTCGGCAATACCCATCGCTTTTAGACCCATGGCAAGTACCAAGCCCATGATCAAAACGCGCACGATATTTGCTAAGAACTGTGAACCTTGCTCAGAGCGCTCAACGACACCAGCGATGATATTGGCAAGCCAAAAACCGATGAATAGAATAATTGCGCCTAAAATGATATTGGCACCGAATGCAATAAACATCGCGATGATGGCTGAGATAGGCTCAAAACCTAATAAATCAGCAGCAGCGATAGAGGCAAATAACATCGCAAAAAATACGATGGCATAGCCAACTAAATCAGAAACCTTTTTATCGCCCATGGTTTGCTCTAAACCAACTTTGGCAGGCAACTGATTAATTTGTGTATTTTCAAGCAACCCTTTGATGATGTTTGCAACCATACGTACAACATAGAAGGTTACAACCAAGATAGCGATTGCCATAAAGATATTTGGCAGCGCTTCCATGATTTTATTTAACATGTTGGTAGCAGGACGAGCGATTACATCAATTTGTAAGGCATTTAACGCGGCAATAATTGTTGGAATAATCACTACTAAAAACGCTAAAGAACCAGCAATATTAGGCAAGCTGTTTTGTTCGCTTAAACCAGCTTTGGTTGCAAGCTTTTGTACATCAAATGTAGAAACCAAGTTGGTTACGATACCACGTACCACTTTGGCGATGATGTAACCTACTACAAATACCACAGCAGCAATCAGAATATTAGGAATGAAACTGAAGATTTTATCGACCATATTGGTCAATGGGGCAAACAAGCCATCAAGCTCTAGTTGACCTAATACCATGGTCAATACCACAAGCAGGATGAACCAATAAACCATATCAGCAATCATGCTGCTCATAGGTTTTACACCCGCTTTTGCACTCAAACGCTCATCCATTGAGGTCTTTGAAAGTGCGGCATTGATAGCGGTACGTGCAACTGTTGCAACCACCCAACCAATCACACCAACTGCGATGGCAGCGATAAGATTAGGGATAAAGGTAAGGACCTGATTTACCATATTGGCAAATGGGGCTGAAATAGAGTTTAGGTTTAACTGACTTAACGCGCCAGAAATCGCGATAATAAAAATAAACCAAAAAACAATCTTAGAGATGATGCCTTCTAAGTCATAGCTTTTACCCGTTGAAGAGTTCATACGTTGATTGAGATTGATTTTAGACAGCACGCCGCGCACTAGAGCAGCAATGCCCAAGGCGACAAGCCAACCAATGATAAAAATAAGAATAGCGCCAATGATGGAGCCGATAGGGCCACCCAGATAACCGTTGAACGATGTAAACATTGGATTCATCCTGTCCTCCTCTAATGATCATGTGTCTGCTATACGACAATAAAATGACTTGAACTCAAGCGTTTCATCTGAGACAAACACACACCTATTTATTAGTATTTTTAGTTAAGTTGCTTTGAAAATTTGATTTTAATGCTTTGATAAAAAACGGTTATAAGAAATGAGTCATTAACAAACGGCAGTCATTGTTAAAAAAAATTACCTTTTGTTATTTCTTTCCTTAATCAGTTTAGATTAACTTATGTCATCAGCGATTTAAAGATAGAAAGCTTAACGTCTTACTATATTTGTGTGATAAGTTGTTATTTTTGCGGCAAATATTAACATAGACTGTACATTTGACCGATAATTTTGAGGGAGTCATAGCAGGCAAAACTAAGATTTGCTATTATAGAGGGATGTGACATCTCGCCACTATTATTACAATTTGAGAGCATTTTATGAAAAAAATCACTACCCTAAGCATCAGCGCCCTTGCTAGTGCTATGTTATTAGTTACCGGCTGTAACGCCAACAATGGCAATAAAGAAACGGCGGCCAAAAGCGTTTCAGTGACTGAAAAAAGCCCAGCCAATGAAAAAGTAGGTTATAGCTTGGGCTATATGATGGCAGAGGGCAATAAAGAAGCGGTTGGGGATTTGAACCTTGATACGTTTGAAAAAGGTTTCCGTGATGGCTATGAAGGCAAAAAAGCGGCATTAACAGAAGAGCAAATGCAAGAAGTGCTAATGGCTTACCAAAAAGAGCAAGAAGAGAAGTTTGTGAAAGATATGGAATCTAAAGCAGGCGAAAACAAAACTAAAGGTGCCGCGTTTTTAGCAGAAAATGGTAAAAAAGCGGGCGTGAAAACCACTGCTTCTGGTCTCCAATATAAAGTGGTGACTGCAGGTACGGGTAAATCGCCAAAAGCGACAGACGTGGTTGAAGTCAACTATGAAGGTAAATTGATTGATGGTACGGTATTCGATAGCTCATATGAGCGCGGTGAGCCAATTGAATTCCCATTGAACCAAGTAATCGCTGGCTGGACTGAAGGTCTACAGTTGATGAAAGAGGGCGGTAAATACGAGTTTTATATCCCATCTGATATCGCTTATGGCGAGGCGGGTAATGCTGGTATCGAGCCTAACAGCACGCTAATCTTCACGGTTGAGCTGCTAAAAGTAAAATAATTAATATCAGGTCATACTTATTTAGTATGGCTATAACGGATGTCAAAAAAGCCCTCTTACATTAAGAGGGCTTTTTTTGTGAATTATTGCAAAAGCGATAGCAGTTAGGCTTTCAAAGTTCACGAGTCATTATTTAGAGACTCTTTTGGAATACTTTAGAATTACGACCATTATGATACTTCTCGCGCCGCGCTTCAGGTAAGGCGCTCGCTTCTACTTCAGCAAACCCTTGTTCAACGAACCAATGCGCCGTACGAGTGGTCAATACAAATAACTTATGTAGACCATGGCTGCGTGCTTGTTGCTCTAAAAAGGCCAGTAAATCAGCGCCGCGGCTACCGCTACGATAATCAGGATGTACGGCGACGCAGGCAACTTCGGCTGATTCTGTATCAAGTGGATAAAGCGCTGCGCAGCCTAAAATCATACCATCGCGCTCGATGACGCTATAGTGATCAATCTCTTGCTCCAAGCGTTCGCGTGAGCGACTGACCAAGATACCTTGCTCCTCTAGCGGTGATAATAGCTCAATTAGCCCCACCACATCGTCAATATCCGCGCGGCGAATCTCTTCGTAAGGATCATGGCTAATCAAGGTGCCAGAACCATCACGGGTAAATAACTCTTCAAGTAACGCACCATTTTTGGCATAAGAGATAATGTGGGTGCGATGAACCCCTTGACGGCACGCATTACTGGCACAGCTTAAGAAGTAATTAATCTCACAGTTTAAATCACGGTCACGCAAGAAGCGATCGACCTCATTTGGAATCATTTCACGTAACAAACGGTCATTGTGATTGATACCGGCTTCTTCACCTAAGAAAATCAGCTTATCGGCGCCAAGCGTTACGGCTGTACTAAGCGCCACGTCTTCTGCAAGTAAGTTGAACACCTCACCAGTTGCTGAATAGCCCATCGAGCCTAATATCACAATATGATCGTGCAATAAGTTGTTTTTAATCGCCTCGACATCAATAGAGCGTACTTCACCAGTCATTTGGTAATCGATGCCATCACGGATACCATAAGGACGCGCAGTGACAAAATTACCCGACACCGCATCGATACGTGAGCCATACATAGGGGAGTTGGCAAGCCCCATTGATAGCTGCGCCTCAATCTGCAAGCGAATGGCACCAACCGCTTGTAGTATAGATGGCATTGCGGCGCGCGGTGTAATTCGAATATCTTGATGCAGAGGCGATTCAATATCTGCCTCTTTGAGGTTCTTTTCAATCTGTGGTCGCGCCCCATGCACCAATACCAGCTTGATACCCAAGCTGTGCAATAATGCAAAGTCATGAATCAAGGTGCTAAAGTTTGGATGATTGACCGCTTCACCACCAAACATAATCACGAACGTTTTGCCGCGATGAGTGTTGATATAGGGGGCGGAATTACGGAACCAATGAACGTATTCAGGGTTAATCTGGGGCATAGCGCTAGTAGTCATAATGGGAGCAATAGTAGTCGTTAGAATAAGAAAAAGGGCGTGACAGAAGATGCCTGTCGTTAAAGGGTCACTAAAGATTTACCATAGCAAAAAACGCCGTTATGAGCTATCTTTTATTTCAGTAGCGTTAATCATTAGCATTAAAGAGTCTTTGCAACAGATTTATGATATACACAACCTCAACACAGGGTTAATGTACGTATAAATGCTTTTTGTTATGCTAGGCGCTATTGCTTTACCGTTGGCTTACGCAGATAATTGATAAAAATAATAAGGTTTACCCCTTAACATGGCTAAGTAGGGCCATATATAGTGGTAAGCTGCTTATTGTCCTATTCTTTAAACTATTAGTTTTTACCAGCTTTGTTTTACCGATATATCAACTAGGGATAATGAATGTCATGAAGAAAAGTAACCATTTTGCCAACCCATTCAGTGCATGGACTGGACACCGCTTGTTTCATGTAGTCGCCGGAACACTTGTTGGTGTTATGGCTGTCACGCAAGCATCAGCCATGTTGCCCACACCAGAACAAGCCGTTAACAATTCAGTAGCAGTTCAATCAAATGTTAATCAAAACAGTCAGTCAAATGCGCAAGCGGTTAACAGTAAAATTACAGCGTCGTTGATTAGTGTTGATGCCAATGGTAAAGAGATACTGGTTCCTGTGAATGCAAATACGCGTTTGCAGTCGGGCAATGTCTTAGAGTATCAAGGGTATTTTACCAATACCAATGCGGATCGGGTTCGTAAAATGACCGTGACGATGAGCATTCCTGAACAAGTAGAATTACTACGTGCTGTTTCTCCTGATTTCCCTTATGGTAGTGCAGATGGCAATACCTTTGCCCGTATGCCGTTACGTGGAAAAATTGACAATCAGTTGCAAGAGATTCCGCTAAAATTCTATAAAGCTGTGCGCTGGGATTTAGAAGGCGTTGGTCTTAATGACACAGTTGCAGTGAAATACCGTGCCCGTGTTAAATAAGTTTATGCACTGTATATATTGTATACATTGATATCTGCATCAATAAAAAAGCACCACAGCAATCACTGTGGTGCTTTTTTTATGGTTACTTCTTTATAGCGGTGATTAGCAGTATTCTTTAATATGCTGGTCAGCAATCTATCAAGGCCCTGTCCGCTTACTCTTAGATTGTTCGTTGATCAGTTGCTTAATGGCACTGATCTGAGCGGTGGTGGCTTGCGAGCCTGCAGCAATTAAAGCGCTACGCTGGCTGGTATCTAATGAGCTGATATGACCCACATTTGGGATAATCACAATATCAGCACGATCACGTTCACGGCGCATGGATGCAGCGCTAGGGCTCACCGGAGATGCTTTTGTATTATGAGCTGCATTGGCGATGACATTGTTAGTAATGACACTGTTTTCAAGAAAGCCCCAAAAGCTGATTAATGAAGGGCTGGTTGCTTTTTGATTGACAGCTGACGGATTAGCGTTAGCTGCAGTTACATCTACGGCGATAACGATATCGGCACCCAACTCACGGGCGCTATCAACAGGCACTAAGCTGACCACGCCACCATCGATATACTTTTTGCCAACTTTTTCAGGGATGCGCGGTGCGATAAAGAGATTAGGCACACTACAGGATGCTTGAACGGCAAGCCCCGCATCGCCCGTGCTAAAAACGGTCTTTTTTAGCGTATTTTTTTCAGCAGCAACCGCGGCAAAGGAGATGGGAAAATCTTCTATAACCTGTTTTTGTACTTTTGCATTGATAAAGTTTTTGAGCTTAATACCTTCAATAAAACCTTGGTTAGATAAGGTAAAGTCTGTCAATTGATCATCTGTGGTGGTCATTGCCAAGCGCTCAAGCTCTTTTGCAGTATAACCACTGGCATATAAGCTACCAACCAAACTGCCGACACTGGTGCCGACTATCAGCGTTGGTGTGATTCCATTCTCTTCTAAGGTTTTGATGACGCCTACATGAGCAAAACCTTTGGCACCGCCACCACCTAATACCAAAGCCACTGTAGGTTTTTGTGTTAGCTGTACCACTGTTGGCGCAACAGGTGTCAAACTATTACAAGCACTCAACAGCAAAGCAAATAGAGCGAGAAAGCTTAGGCGAAGTGATAGTAAAGAATGTCTAGAGGGGTAGCAAATAGAAGAGTAGGACATAGAAAACCTTATAATAAATCTTAATAGCAAATATTAGTAGAGAATCAATGACCAACTGATAGCCTCTGGATCCTACTAATTGGTTGCTTATTCAGAAATCGGCTAGACGACATATGACTAAATAGCTTAGCATAAGTCATTGAGTGGTCAGATATCATGATACTTGAGTGTTTTATAGAGTATGGATCAGTAGCCCATTATAAAACAGCTTGTAAGTCACTAGAGATTTTAAAATCAGACAGTTGACCCTATAAAACTTATATTAATATCATTAGGATTCTTGATGTCCATATCGATTAACCCTGCTGCACCTCATCTATTAGACGTTTCGGCACTTGATATGCCGGTGACGGCGCTGGCAGGCGTTGGTCCAAAAGTAGCAGAGCAGTTGACCCAGTTGGGTATTGCCCGTATCTTTGATTTGCTGCTCCATCTGCCGCGCGACTATGAAGACCGCAGTCGCTTGGTGTCGATAGGCGATGTGGCTCATGGGCAGGCTGCCATGATTACGGGTCGCGTCGTGCACGTCGATACCAGTCGCAGCGGTATGATGGTGATTGTAGATGATGGTACTGGTACGATATCACTACGTTTTTTTAAGGTCTATCGTGGCCTTGCACAAACAATGAGTGTCGGCGCGCATTTGCAGCTATTTGGCGAAGTAAAGGTGAGTCGTTATGGTAAGCAGATACACCATCCTGAATATCAAATTATTAGCAGTCAGGAGACAGTAGTAAATACCGGTTTACAGCCTATTTATCCAAGTGTTAAAGGATTACATCAAAATAAACTGCGCACGTTAATCAAGCTTGCATTGCAGACGGTTCGTAGTCAGGGTCTGCCAATGACTTTATTTACGCCTGAGGATTTTGCAGTCGTTGCTGATTTGCCATTAGTGCCCCTTGAGCCTGTTAAAACACTGAAAACTGAGCCATATTATCCAGAAGATATCTTTTCCACACTTGCGCGTAGTGTGCCTGACAACAGTTTTGATCCTAGTGAGAGCATTATTAGTACCAATACAGTCGCTGTTAGTAGTGCTAATAATAATGTCTATAACTTAACCATATTTGAAGCCTTGGTATTGCTGCATACGCCGCCTACTTATACTGATGCTGGTCAACAATATCATTTATTATCCCAATTAAGCGCTCGTACCCATGCCGCTTGTCAGCGACTCATTATTGAAGAGCTGACCGCCCATCAGCTCAGCCTATTATATCGACGTCAACAGCTGCATCAGTATAAAGCGCCTAAATGTACGACGCAAAGTCCATTGGCAGATAAACTGTTTGCAGACTTGCCGTTTGATTTAACTGGCGCGCAAAAAAGAGTCATGAGAGATATTACCGCTGATATGGCGACTTCAATACCCATGCTCAGATTGGTACAAGGCGATGTCGGCGCAGGCAAAACATTGGTTGCGGCAGGCGCGGCGGGTTATGCACTAGATAGTGGCTGGCAAGTGGCGGTGATGGCACCGACTGAGATCTTAGCAGAACAGCATTTGCTCAATTTTAAAAACTGGTTTGAGCCGCTAGGGATTGGCGTTGGCTGGCTTGCTGGTAAGCAAACGGCGAAGCAGCGCCGTGAAGCGTTAGAGGCGGTGAGTGAGAATACTGTACAAGTGGTCGTTGGTACGCATGCATTATTCCAAGAGCAGGTGCAGTTTGCCAAGTTGGGATTAGTGATTATCGATGAGCAGCATCGCTTTGGTGTTGAGCAGCGTATGGCACTGACCAATAAAGGCGTCGCAAGTAGCACACCGCATCAGCTGATTATGACTGCAACGCCTATTCCGCGTACGCTCGCGATGAGTGTTTATGGTGATATGGATACCTCCATTATTAATGAATTACCACCTGGTCGTACACCGATTACGACAGTTACAATTGACCGAAACCGCCGTGATGATGTGATTGAACGTATTGCGGTGAATTGTGCAGCGGGCAGGCAGGCATATTGGGTGTGCTCGCTGGTAGAAGAGTCGAGTGTACTTGATGCGCAAGCGGCTGAGGCGACTTATGAAGATTTGAGTGAGCGCTTAGATATCCGCATTGGCTTAGTACATGGCAAAATGAAAGGCGCTGATAAACAAGCCATCATGCAAGCGTTTAAAGCAGGACAGCTTGATTTATTAATAGCTACCACAGTGATCGAAGTGGGTGTCGATGTACCCAATGCGTCGTTAATGGTGATTGAAAATGCAGAGCGCTTGGGTCTATCGCAATTGCACCAATTGCGCGGGCGTGTTGGACGCGGTTCAACTAAAAGCTATTGTGTGCTGCTGTATCAAAAGCCGTTGTCGGAGACCGGTATAGAGCGCTTAAATGTACTGCGAGATAGTACCGATGGTTTTGTCATTGCCCAAAAAGATTTAGAGCTGCGTGGTCCGGGTGAGCTGTTAGGCAAACGTCAAACGGGTAACGTCGGTTATTATTTGGCCGATCTGATACGGGATGAGCAGTTATTTGCCATTGCCCAGCGTTTGGCAAAGCATCTGATTGCAGATCCTGCCCGTAAAGCGGACGTCAGTCAGCTTATTCACCGCTGGATGCCAGAAGCCAGTCGCTATACCAACGCTTGATAAAAACGAGTTAAATCAAAAAAAATACAGACCTGCCTCAGCTTCCCATCCATAACACCTGCTATAAAAAGTTTTTTGTCCTGAAGTTTTTTGCCATCAAGTTTTCATAGTGTCTTAAGTTTACGAACATAAGACATTATATATATAAATCAGATGACAACTTAATATATGCTATCCTCAATAAATTTACAGACTATTGTAGTCAAAACAGCGTCTTTATCATATAAAGGCGCTTGTTTGACGCAATGCTTGCCTATTTTTACCTATTATTTTTCTCATATTATATATCCTTATTATTGCCTGTATTGACAGAGAGTTATCATGAGCGATGTTGAAGACAACAAGCTGCCAGTTGAATCTGAGCTACCACCATACCGACAGTCAGAGACCCTAGCGAACAAACAAGCAGCAAAATTTCCTTTATGGTTGTTGCCCGTATTGGCAATTGTACTGGTTATCGGCGTTTTGGTTGGCAAATACTGGGGCGATGATAAAGCAGTGAGCAATAAGTCGCCAGCTGTTGACAGTGTGCAAAATACTAGCGCCAATCCAAACGAGGCTAGTAGCGCGCAAACGGTCTTGTCGGTTGAAACGGTATCGCCAAGCCAAGATAATATTGGCAATACCCTAAGCGCTGATGGCACCATCAATGCCAAAGACATCGCCAATGTCAGTGCCAAAGTAAACGGCGTTGCGATTGAGCGCATATTGGTCGAAGAAGGTCAGCGTGTTAAAGCTGGTCAAATACTGGCTATCTTTGATACCGATGCGATGGAGCAGCAAGTCTTGCAAGCTGAGGCGGATGTTGCTGAAGCAGAAGCGACGCTTGCCAATGCCACTGCCGATGCCGCTCGTGTTTTGCCGCTGATTGATATTGATGCCATCAGTAAACAAGAAGCTGACCGCTATCGGACGGCTAAACTACAGGCGCAGGCGTCACTGCAAGCCTCTAGAGCACGGCTGAATACGCAGCGCTTGAGTGTCAATAACGCTAACGTGGTGGCACCCGTTAGCGGTGTCATCAGTGAAAAGATGGCTGAAGTCGGTATGGTTGCTGGCGGCGAGCCATTATTTACCATTATTAAAGGCGGTGTTTTAGAGTGGCGCGCGGATATCGATCCTAAGCTTATCGGCGAGGTCAATGTGGGTACACCAGTAAAAGTGAGACTACCAGGCGGCGATTCTGTCATGGGGCAGGTCAGCCGTATCGCCCCAACCGCCGATAATAATCGCCAAATCACCATCTATGCCAGCCTGACGGCTAACCCAAAAGTGAGAGCAGGCATGTATCAGACGGGCGAGTTTTTATTGGGTAGCGTCAGTGCCCAAACCATACCTAATAGCGCCATCGTTAGCCATGACGGCTACGACTATGTAATGCTAGTGACCGATATCAGTACTAAGGACGGGCAAAGTATAGGTCGTATCAAACAACAACGTGTAACCCTTGGCGAGCGCTTTGGTGATAGTGTGACACTCATAGAGCCACTCCCAGCTGAGAGCCGACTGGTGAAGCAAGGCGGTAGCTTCTTAAATGACGGTGACTTGGTACGTGTGGTTGACACTCTGAATACAGCAGGCAACCAAACAAGTAAGCAAGCTGATAAGCAGGCGCGCTCATGAGTTTAAATGTCTCTGCTTATTCGATTAAAAATCCATTAGTAGCTATCTTGCTGTTTGTACTGCTGACCTTAGGCGGTATCTACGGCTTTATGCAAATGAAGGTGCAGCAGTTCCCTGATATTGACCTGCCAGCAGTGGTAGTAACGGTGACCTTACCGGGCGCTGCGCCATCACAGCTTGAAAACGATATTGCAAAAAAGGTAGAAAATAAGCTTACCAGTATTGAGGGTGTCAAGCATATACGTACCACTCTACAGACGGGCGCCGCTACTATGGTCGCCGAGTTCGTCTTAGAAAAAGACATCCAAGAAGCGGTTGATGATGTACGCTCAGCAGTCGGTGAGGTTCGGGGCGATCTGCCTGCTGCAGCCAATGATCCTATCATTACCAAGGTCTCAACGTCAGGATTTCCCGTCGTCACCTACTCTGTCGCTGCTGAAAACATGAACGTGGAGGATTTATCTTGGTTCGTCGATGATACCGTTACCAAGCGCTTATCTGATATACCCGGAGTCAGTACGGTCAGCCGTATCGGTGGTTTGCAGCGCGAGATTACGGTTGCCGCTGATCCTATTACCTTGAGTGGTCTCAAGCTTTCTATCACTCAGTTATCCAATCAAATTACCGGCATTCAACAAGACAGCTCAGGCGGTGAAGCGGAAGTTGGCAAAACCACGCAGACCATTCGTGTACTGGGGGCGGTTGAGCGCTCAAGTGAGTTAAATAATTTACAAATAGCCGTCCCTACGGGTGGTACGCAAGCGCTTGGGCGTATGGCACAAATCACCGATGGCGCCGCTGATCCAAGCTCGATTGCCAAGCTTGATGGGCAAACGGTGGTTGCCTTTAATATTACCCGTTCACGCGGTGCCAGTGAAGTCGAAGTCATGGAGCTGGTTGACGCTGAGCTTGCCAAGCTATCAGCCGATGTCGGTAATATCAGTATTGAAAAGGTTTATGATCGAGCAACACCTATTGCTGAAGATTATCAAGCGTCGTTACGGATGTTAATAGAAGGTGGTTTGCTAGCTGTAGTTGTGGTGTTCTTATTCCTGCGTAATATCCGCGCCACCTTTGTAGCGGCGGTGGCATTGCCATTGTCCGTCATACCGACGTTTTTAGGTATGTACTTATTCGGCTTTAGTCTTAATATTATCTCCTTATTAGCCCTCTCTTTGGTCATTGGTGTACTGGTCGATGATGCCATTGTAGAAGTTGAAAATATTATTCGCCATTTACGTATGGGTAAGACCCCTTATGAAGCGGCAATGGAAGCCGCTGACGAGATTGGCTTAGCAGTTGTTGCGACCACTTTTACTCTTATTGCAGTATTTTTACCGACGGCCTTTATGGGCGGTATCGTTGGGCAGTTTTTCCGCCAGTTTGGCTGGACAGCAGCATTATCCATATTTGCATCGTTAATGGTGGCGCGCCTCATCACTCCGATGATGGCGGCTTATATATTGAAACCAGAAAAAAAGCACGTTGAAAAACAAAGCGCGCTGATGGATTGGTACCTAAAAGTAGTCTCATGGACACTGCATCATCGCTGGCTGACGATGGGAGCGACGTTAATACTATTTGTGGCGTCACTTGCGCTGGTAAAATTATTACCTACCTCTTTTATACCAGATAATGATATTGACCAGACACGGGTGGCGATTGAGCTGACACCCGATGTGGCGTTAGCAGATACCGAGCGAGTTGCCGCGCTGGCGAGTGAGCGTATTTTGGCCATGCCTGAAGTGACCGATATCTTTACCTCGGTAGGTGAGGCGCAGGCGGAGATGGAAGCTGGCTCTGGCGGTAAGGCTGAAAATATAGCAGGCCTAGATATCGTCCTTGCGCCAAGAGCAGAACGTGGCTCTAAGCAAGAGATTGAGCGTAAGATTAGTAGCATATTATCAGAAGTACCCGGTGCCCGCTTTACAGTTGGGTTATCGAGTGGCGGTGAGACAGGTTATAATTTTTCCTTGACCGGCACCGACCCGCAGCTGCTTGAGCAAACCGTACAGCAGATGATGTCAGAGATCCGTGAGTTACCAAGTGCTGGCGCTGTCACCAGTGATCGCAGCCTGCCGCGTCAGGAGTTGACCGTCACACCAAATAGGCTCGCGATGGCAGATAAAGGGGTGACGACGCAGGATATCGCTACGACCTTACGTGTGGCGACTGTCGGTGACTATGAGCAGCGTTTGTCCAAGCTGAATTTGGATACGCGGCAGATACCCATTGTCGTGCGCTTGCCAGATATTGCCAAGCAAAACATCAGCCAACTCGAAGGCTTATATGTCCCAAGTGCGCTACCAGCGGGACAAGGCGTACGTGTCGGTGAGGTGGCGGCGCTCGATTTTGGTACTGGACCTGCGCAAATCAGTCGCCTTGATCGTGAGCGGGCGATTAGTATCACCGTCCAGCCTGCCAATGGCGAGCTTGGTGATTTGGTACAAGCGGTCAAAAGCATACCCAGTATGCAGCAGCTGCCAGCCTCTATTACTATTATCGATCAAGGACAAGCAGAAAATATGGCCGAGTTATTTAGCGGCTTTGTGATTGCGATGTCGGTCGGCGTGGTCTGTATTTTAGGTGTGCTTATATTATTATTTGGGCGTATCTTACAGCCCTTTACCATTCTGATGGCATTGCCACTGTCTATCGGTGGTGCCTTTGTCGGCTTGGTAATTACCAATAGTAGCCTTTCTATGCCGTCGATGATTGGTTTTATTATGCTGATGGGCATTGCGACCAAAAATTCGATCTTATTGGTCGATTATGCTCTGATTGCGCAGCGGCGCGGCTTTGCACGTTTTGAGGCAATTATCGACGCTTGTCGTAAGCGTGCTCGTCCGATTATTATGACCACCATTGCAATGGGGGCAGGCATGTTGCCATTGGTCTTTGGTTGGGGTGATGCCGACCCGACGTTTCGTCGACCGATGGCCGCTGCGGTACTGGGCGGTTTGGTCACCTCAACCTTATTAAGCCTCGTTGTTATTCCGGTGGTTTATACCTTGATGGATGATTTGTCAGGCTGGTTTGCTAAGTGGTTTGCTGCAACTGATAAGACAGATAGGGTGATTGAGAAAAAGCAGCAGCTCTAATATATGAATGTTAGTAAATGACACAAAAGCTCAAACTATAGGTAGATATAGTTTGAGCTTTTTACATATAAGATATTAGTTGCTGGATTCATTCAAGCTATTATAAGATCAAAGAGTTGTAAGGAGTTATTGAGAAATAAGTTACCAAATTAATAGACTTTCATTATGGTTCTTTGTATGACCTTAGTCTGAAACTGGTAAGTTTAGTGGTTTGGTTAAGCAAGTCTTTGTTATAGTCGATTCAGTTAAATTTATCAAAGAAACGGTTTATAGCGGTATTTTCATGCTTTTGGTGTTTTAATGAGGACTAAAACTATAAGCCAGTTGCTACTCATGCTACAAAACAAGGAATAACTATGATTAATGCCTATGCAGCAAAGGAAAAAGGGGGCGAGTTTGTGCCTTATCAATATGATCCTGGTACGTTAGGGGATCATGAAGTAGAAATCGAAGTACATAGCTGCGGTGTCTGCCATAGCGATCTATCCATGTGGCAAAACGAATGGGGGGTGACCCAATATCCGTTTGTAGGCGGACATGAGGTCGCAGGTAAAGTGCTTGCAAAGGGAAAACACGTCAAGCACTTAGAGCTTGGCGATAAAGTCGGACTTGGCTGGCATAAGGGATATTGCAACGTTTGTGATCTATGTATCGGTGGCGACCACAATCTATGCCCTGAGCAAGAAGGGACGATCATTGGTAACCATGGCGGTTTTGCAGATAAGGTACGCGCAAAAGATACAAGCGTCATCAAAATACCTGAAGGGCTTGATTTTAATGCGGTAGGGCCACTGTTATGTGGCGGTGTTACGGTGTTTAATCCACTTATACAGTATGACATCACGCCGACCTCAAGAGTAGCTGTTATCGGTATCGGCGGTTTAGGTCATCTAGCGCTTCAGTTTGCCAATGCGTGGGGCTGTGAGGTGACGGCATTTACCAGTGAATCAAAATTGGAAGAGGCAAAAGAGATGGGCGCTCATCACTCATTAAATTCAAGAGAGGATAGTGAGATTGAAAAAGCTGCTGGCTCTTTTGATTTAATCATATCAACAGTGAACGTCGATATGAACTGGGATGTGGTGATCAAGACGCTAAGACCAAAAGGTAAGCTGCACTTTGTCGGACTGTTAGAAGCGCCGTTAGAGATATCAGCGGCGCCAATGATTATGTCTCAAAACAGTCTGTCAGGCTCACCAGTTGGCTCACCGTCAACCCTGCGAAAAATGTTAGATTTTGCCGCTCGACATAATATTCAGCCAGTGACTGAAACCTATAAGA
This sequence comes from Psychrobacter sp., assembly GCF_041554015.1. Lineage (GTDB taxonomy): Bacteria > Pseudomonadota > Gammaproteobacteria > Pseudomonadales > Moraxellaceae > Psychrobacter. The sequence goes on from NZ_JBFFMS010000028.1 coordinate 21,979, forward strand.
TGTCTGAGATTAATGAGGCATTTGAGCGCCTAGAAAGCGGTAACGCTCGTTATAGAGTGGTACTAGAGAGAGACTAAAAAGTTATTGGCTAAAAGTTATTAACGCTAACTAAGCATAGCCATAGTAGTGATACCTCAAATGATAAATAATGAGGTATCGCTATTTTTTTGTATTGTACCTCTACTTTTTTAAGCCATTTTTGCTTTTTTTGAGCGCATAAAAAACCCTTGCTGTGGTATTAAACAACAGCAAGGGCTAATAGTTGAGTCAATAGAATTGTCTAGTATGAGACTTTATTACTCGCTGACAATAAGTATCATTAAATTAGTAAACATTATTCGACTGTAACTGATTTTGCGAGGTTGCGAGGCTGATCAACGTCTGTGCCACGCATTACGGCTACATGGTATGACAGCAGCTGCACAGGCACGCTATAGACGATAGGAGCAAGCGTCTCGCACACATCTGGTACATAGACCACATGCAATCTATCTTCTGCGACCATTTGACTGGTTTCGCTTGCAAAGACAAACAGCTCACCATGGCGGGCATGGACTTCTTGCATGTTGGCTTTTAGTTTATCAAACATACTGTCTTTTGGTGCGAGCACCACGATAGGCATGTCTTTATCAACCAAGGCCAGTGGCCCGTGCTTTAGCTCGCCTGCGGCATAGCCCTCAGCATGAATATAAGAGATCTCTTTTAGTTTTAATGCGCCTTCTAGAGCGATTGGGAACTGTAAACCACGGCCTAAGAATAAGCAGCTTTTCTTATATTCAAAATGCTCACTCATGATCTTGATAGGCGCATCAAGTTGTAAGCTGGCATATAGTTGAGCTGGCAATTGTTGCAGTTGACCAAGCAGTGTACTCAGGTCTTCATCGGTCATGCGCTGTTGCGTGACGCCTACCTTTAATAACAACAGCATCAGTGCTGCAAGCTGAGTGGTAAAGGCTTTAGTAGATGCCACACCAATCTCAGGACCTGCAAGCGTTGGTAAGAAAATATCGGTCTCACGTACCAGTGATGACGTTGGCACATTGCATAATGCCAAGCTAACTAGTCCAACAGGCGACTGTTTTTGAATATCACGTAATGCAGATAAAGTATCCGCAGTTTCACCCGATTGAGAAATACAAATCACTAGAGATTTATCAACAACGACTGGATTGCGATAACGGAATTCACTGGCGACTTCTACTGAACAAGGGATACGGATAAGGCTCTCAAACCAATATTTTGCGACCAGACCTGAGTGATAGCTGGTACCACAAGCGATAACTTGGACGTGCTTAATACCCTTTAATTGCGCTTCATGACGTTGTAAAAAATCATCACGCAGTTTGGTTGGCTCATCGCCAGCTAAGGCCATCTCAAGAGTACGAGCGATGGCATCTGGCTGCTCATAGATTTCTTTGAGCATATAATGCTTAAACTCGCCTTTGTCGGCATTATGTTGGGCTGCGTCAATCTCATGTATTTGACGTTTGACCTCAACACCATCAGCATATACCTGAATACTATGACGCGTTAATCGAGCAATATCACCTTCTTCTAGGTACATAAAGCGATTGGTCACTGGCAAAAGCGCCAATTGATCAGAGGCGATAAAGTTCTCACCGATGCCGACACCGATGACTAAAGGTGAGCCTAAACGTACTGTAATCAGCTCTTCTGGACAATCGACATGGACAACACCAAGAGCAAAGGCGCCATGCAATAAGGGAATGACAGCACGAACAGCGGTTAATAGATCAGGCGTTACTTTATAAATATCGTTAATAAGATGCGCGACGACTTCGGTATCGGTTTGCGAGGTAAACTCGTACCCTTTGGCAATCAAATCTTCTTTTAGCTCGGCGTAGTTTTCAACGATACCATTATGTACCACCGCGATTTTGCCTGATACGTGCGGATGGGCATTGCGCTGTGCAGGTTCGCCATGCGTCGCCCAGCGCGTATGAGCGATACCGATATCACCATCGAAAAATTCAGGATTGACTGCCACAGCATCGACCAACGCCTGAACTTTACCCACTTGGCGCTCACGATGCAGCTCGCCATTACGAATGACAGTCAGACCAGCAGAGTCGTAGCCTCTATATTCTAGGCGCTTAAGTCCCTCAAGTAAGATATTGGCGATATTACGCTCAGCCACTGCTCCAACGATTCCACACATAATGATTCCTTAAATTCGATGTTCTTATCTTGTGATATATGACAATATTTTAATACGTGACAATGTTTTGATACGTGGCGATGCTTAACCTATCAATATGAATAAGCAGCACCGCAAATCATTGCCGTACTGCTTAAGGTCGTACTGCTTAAGTTTGCTCAGGGCTGGCTTTATTGCTATAACCGTCAAAGCTACCGCTATTTCTTAGTCGGGCGCTGAAAGTTATCTTTTTGAGTTTGGCGCGCGCGACCAAAGGCCAATGCCTTAGCGTCGACGTCTTTTGTGATCACGGAGCCTGCTGCAACTGTAGCACTCTCACCGATGGTTACGGGCGCGACCAAACTGGTATTTGAACCAATAAACGCATTGTCATTAATAATGGTTTGCGATTTATTAACGCCATCATAATTACAAGTAATCGTGCCAGCGCCAACGTTAACACCAGTACCAATAGTGGCATCACCAACGTAGCTTAAATGATTAACCTTGCTGCCGTGCCCAATGGTTGATTTTTTAATTTCGACGAAATTACCGACTTTACTGTTGTCAGCCAAAACTGTCTCTGGGCGCAAATGGGCAAAAGGACCAACGTCAACACCTGCACCAATCTCAGCGCGTTCAATCACGCAGTAAGGTTTGATATGACAGGCATTGCCAATACGGGCGTTTTTAATCACGCAGCCGGCTTCGATATAAACGTTATCGCCTAAGACGCAATCGCCCTCGAACACCACCCCAACATCAACGAACACATCTTGACCTGCTGTTAGCGTACCACGAATATCGACACGGGTAGGGTCAGCGAACTGTACACCCGCTTCTTGCAAGTCGGCAACCAGCTTACTTTGCCATGTGCGTTCTAAGCTGGCGAGCTGCTGACGGTTATTAACGCCTTCAATCTCAAAGCCATGCTCAGGCTCAATGGCGACGATATGAATACCTTCAGCGACCGCCATTTTGACGATATCCGTTAAATAGTACTCTTGCTGAGCATTGTCATTAGACAGCTTTGGCAGATATTTATGCAATAGCGCATTATCAACGCAGTAAATACCGCTGTTAATCTCTTGAATTTTTTGTTCGTCGGCGCTGGCATCTTTTTGCTCGACGATGGCTGCGATATTACCGTCTTTATCACGTTTGATACGACCAAGACCAAACGGATTGTCTACAGTCAAGGTCAACATCGACATACCGCTGGTATTGGCAGATTTTAATGCTGTTAGCGTCTGGCAGCTGACCAAGGGTACGTCACCATATAAAATCAGACTTTGGCCTTCTTTTGGTAAATCAGACAGCGTCACTTTTACCGCATGACCAGTACCCAACTGCTCAGTTTGGGCAACCCACGTAATAGGCAGGTGCGCATACTGCTCACTAATATCTGCTTGGACCTGCTCGCCACCAAAACCATGAACAATAATAGTGTCATCAACGGTTAACTGATGACACGTATCAAGGACGTGACCGAGTAACGACTTGCCAGCCAGCGTCTGCAGCACTTTTGGTTTGGCCGATTGCATGCGCGTGCCTTTGCCTGCCGCGAGGATAATTACCGAAAGAGGAGATGTCATAATAGCCTACAAATGTAACAAAATATAAGATCGAATTATAGCGCAGATTGCTAAGTAACTAAAACGCTATGTCGTGACAACTTTGTAATGGCGTGATTAAGTGATAATCATGTAAATAACTATCCAAACAGCTGCTGCCATAATACCTGCAATGATGTCGTCGAGCATAATACCAAGGCCGCCTGCGACTTTTTTATCCGCCCAGCCAATCGGTGGCGGTTTGATAATGTCAAAAAATCGAAACAATATAAAAGCGATAAGCAGAGCAATGATAGACGACATCTGCGTGATATTTTGCCAAAAATCACCATCAGCAATGCCCATATAAGACAGTGGCAGTAAGGTAAGCCACATACCCGCCCATTCATCCCAAACAATATGTGGGTCATCATGACCACCCATCAAGTTTGAGGTGCGATCACATATCCAAATACCAAGGAGGCAAGATAAAAGGGTGATAATAAAAAACGGTATAAAACCTAAGCTTAGTAGCGGTATGGCGACGATTAATGCGCCAACCGTACCCCAAGTACCCGGCGCTCGGCGCGGTAAACCACTGCCCAAGCCAAGACCTAACCAATAGACTGTGCGATCAAGCAGAGTGGCGTTGACTGGCAAAGGAGGGCAATCATTGGCTTTACGGATATCGGGCTTAACTAGGTCGTGATCGGTCATGGGCTAACCTGCAAAATGTTGGTAACCCGTCAGATTGGGCCAAGTAGCAAAGGGTGCGGGATGAGTTGGTGTAACTAACTTATTTTGATAATAAAGTTCAGGATGGTGATACGTAGCCTTATTAGTATTGCTATCACTTGCTAATGCAGTCACATCACCGATATAGGTGATAGGTGTGTTGGCACTATTATTAATAGGTGGCTCAATATGAGCAGGCAAGGTAAAAGCCAGTTCATAATCATCACCACCTGCCAGCTGACATAATAAGCGCTCAGATAAATCAACGTTCGCTAAGGGGCTGCTGGTAGGCAGGGCTTGCAAATTCAGTCGCATCGCTACGCCGCTTTGCTCACAGATATGGCCAAGATCTTGATAGAGACCATCAGAGATATCTATCATCGCCGTTGCACCCAGTTTGGCAAGTGCGGCGCCCAGTGCAATACGCGGCGTTGGCATATGTAGCCGATGCGCAAGCTCAATACCGATAGCATTATCAGCATGCTGTAACGCATAAGCGGCATCACCAAGCGTGCCTGAGACATAGATTTTATCGCCAACTTTCGCCCCTGAGCGATAGATAGCGGGCGTACCTTTAGCTAGGAATCCTTGCGCGCTGACACTGAGTACCAAGGTATCGCTACGTGTGGTATCACCGCCAATAAGCGTCACACCGAATAGCTGGCAGGCATGAAATAAGCCTTTGGCAAATTCAGTCAGCCATTGCTCATTAGCAAGGCGCTGAGGTAGGGCTAATGCCAATAAAATACTATGCGGGGTGGCACCCATCGCAGCAATATCTGAGACATTGACGGCAACGGCTTTATAACCAATAGCAAAAGCAAGCTGCGTTACTTGTGACCAATCAGCACTAAAATGACGACCTTGAACGAGAGTGTCAATACAGCTGACCAAGCGCGCACCTTGTGGCAGTGCCATGACTGCTGCATCATCACCAATGCCTTTTTCAACAGTACTGGATGATGACTGCGAAGCTTGCATTTGGGAAAATATACGCTCAATCAGCTCAAATTCATTCATAGCTAGTCTTTGCTTTTTACATCAGTACTGTTTTTATCAGTGCTGTCTGTTGCAATAGCGGTTTTGCTTGCCTTAAAGTCACTAATATTGACAGCGGCTTTACTGGCACTATTGCGTTTAACACTGGCATTATTGGCACTGATACGAGGTTTGCTCGATGCTGTAGGATTTTCTTCGACGCTATGATCGGCAACAGAACCAGCATCACTATCAGCACTATTATCTGTATTTTTATTCGCTTTAATAGCAGGCTTAGCCGCTGCTTTTTGTGAGGTGCGTAGATTGGCTTTGCTATCTGCTTCTACTTCAAGCGCGCGTAACTCAACTGCCATTCTGTCCAATACCGCATTAATCAATTTATGCGCATCGGTCGCGCCAAAGTGATTGTTTAGCTTCATGGCCTCATCAAGCACGACTTTGTATGGAATCTCTAAGCGGTTTTGTAGCTCATAAGCACCAATCAGAAGAATGGCATGTTCAACCGTATCGAGTTTATTGATTTCACGATCAAGATGCTGAGTAATCAGCGCATCTAGCGCCTCTATCTGTTCTGGAATGTCGCGCATCATTTCATGATAGTAGCCGATATGTACGGTATGCATGGCATTGGTTGCGCGTGTACGGGCGGCGATATCGTGCGGGGCATTGGCCTTCCAGCCAAGCTTGCCATCGATATCGAAACGGCGGTCAGTGACCAGCCATTCATATAGACCTTGCATCGCAAAGCGGCGTGCTTTACGGATGGCGGTGTGACTGGTCTTGTAAGAAGACTCACTCATATCAAAGGTTTGATCACCCGCACTGCTGCTCGCGATGCGCGTGGCTTCAGCTTGTTGGTCATTGATTCGTGCGGTTTGTGCAGCGCTAATAGCGCGCTTGAGTTGGTCAGTCATAAGGGGTCTATACCTGGTTTTTAAGATAATAAGTTTAAAAATAAGATGTTAAATAGTGGTTGACTGGTAAATATCGCCAGTCCGTTTTAAATATTTATAATACGTTTATTGAGGCTATGGTCAGACCATCGCCCCAATGTAGATAATGAACAATAATATTATAGGCAAATCAATACGATCTGCCATTAACGACTATTAATCAACGCTTAAGCGTCGTCGCTACTATCATCAATGTCTAGCTGTGATAATACGGCAAGCATCTCTAATACAACCATCGCTGCTTCTGAGCCTTTATTACCAGCTTTCGTGCCCGCACGCTCAATCGCTTGCTCGATGCTGTCGGTGGTCAATACGCCATTTGCTACGGGGATATTATAGTCGATAGCAACACTGCTTAAACCTTTAGCTGATTCGCTTGCAACAAAGTCAAAATGTGGCGTGCTACCACGGATGATCGCACCCAAAGCAACGATAGCATCAAAGCGATCAGATTCAGCCGCGCGCTGGGCAACCAATGGCAACTCAAATGCACCCGGTACACGAATCACGGTGATGTTACTGCCCAATACGCCATGACGCAGCAACGCATCAATCGCACCATCAACCAATGACTCAACGACAAAACCATTAAAACGTCCAACGACGATACCGATACGCACATCTTCGTTTTGATGTAAGTTACCATCGATATGGGTCACATCATTGCGTTGCTGTTGTAAATTTGACATAAAAAATCCTTTGCCGAATAGGCTATTAATAGAAGTATAAGAATCTAAGCATTAGGAATATAAATATATTGCTAGGTTCAAATGGTTTATTTAATAGGTTAATTGGCCATTATATAAACCGTGATATGAACGAAAATCAAATGATAATAAGCAGTTAGCGCTATGATAACATTTTTTGCGGCTGTATTTGTATTTTACCAACGTCTTACAAGCGCATTTGTATACCTTGTGCTGCCATATAAGCTTTAGCTTCTTGAACCGTGTATTCACCAAAGTGAAAAATACTGGCAGCAAGGACTGCATCGACGCCGCCTTCTAATACGCCTTCGGCTAAATGCTGTAAGTTACCAACGCCACCCGAAGCGATAACTGGTACATTGACACGACTGGTGATTTGCTTCATTAATGCCAAATCATAGCCTTTTTTGGTGCCATCACCATCCATCGAGGTAACCAATAATTCACCGGCGCCAAGATCGCTCATTTTACTTGCCCAAGCGACGGCATCAATGCCTGTTGGCTTACGACCGCCGTGGGTAAAAATCTCCCAGCGTGGCATGATGATGCCATCAACTTCAATATCAGCAACGCGCTTGGCATCGATAGCAACGACGATACATTGATTACCAAATTTCTGCGCCGCTTCACCGACAAACTCAGGGGTAAATACCGCCGCAGAATTGATCGCTACTTTATCCGCACCGGCATTGAGCAAGTTACGAATATCAGCGATCTTACGTACACCACCGCCGACGGTAAGCGGCACAAATACCGTTTCAGCCATACGCTCAACCGTATGATAGGTGGTATCTCGCTCGTCATTGGTCGCCGTAATATCCAAAAAAGTAATCTCATCGGCGCCTTGTTCATTGTAGCGTTTTGCCACTTCGACAGGGTCGCCCGCGTCTTTAATATCGACAAATTGTACGCCTTTAACCACGCGGCCATTATCAACATCCAAACAAGGGATGATACGCTTTGCTAACATAGGGTCTTTCACCTTATAATCAATTCATTCTATAAGCACTAGTCTAGCAAAATCACCGCCATCTCAGGCAGGTTTTCGCAAGATTAATGTGCTTTTTGCCAAAGTTTATTTATAAGCGCTGCCATTGCCCTTAGTATCGTCTATATTTATCTTAACGCCCTTTTCTAATTGTCATAAGTGAGATGTTATGTCTGTCTATACCCAGTTAACCGATGACCAATTTGCTGCCTTTTGCCAACGTTTTGGCGTGTCATTCGCGCGTGCCATTCCGATTACCCAAGGTATCAAAAACTCTAACTGGTTTATTCAGACGACTGATGATGTAGATGGCGCACATTCTTATGTATTTACCTTATTTGAAGAGCGTCCGCCAGAAGACATCGAAAAAATGGCGGTTATCTTAAATCAATTGGATGGTAAATTACCGGTAGCGGCGCCGTTAGCATTGCTTGATTTAGGCGCTGATAGCGCAGAGAAATGCTATGTCATTCAGTATGATAATAAAGCGATTACGCTAGTGCCATGCCTAGCTGGCGCGCATCCACAGCAGACGACGCAAGCGATGTGTCATGAAATTGGCGCCGCTTTAGCAATGCTGCATGAAACCTTGCAAGCATTACAGCCTGCGGAAGTATATGGCGTGCCTTTGTATCCATGGGCGGAAGTACGCGACCGTGAAAGACAGTTTATGCCAGCTGATGAAGCAAAGCTAATGAACGATATTTGGCAGTCTTATACGGATTTGCCGCTTGCCACTTTGCCAAAAGGCTTATGTCATTTAGATATGTTTGCGGATAATACCCTATGGAATCTACAGAAAGGCGAAGAGCGTCTGACAGGGTTGCTAGACTTTACCGAAGTCAGCGTTGAGCACTATGTGATGGATATTGCCATTACTATTAATGATTTTTGTACCACGTGGGGTGATGCTGAGCAAGGTGAGCGCGTTCATTTTGACCGCAGTAAAATGGCGGCATTTTTGCAAGGCTATGAGTCAAAACGCACGCTTGGCGAGGATGAAAAACGTGCCTTACCTGTGATGCTAGCAAAAGCAGCCGTTATCTTTTGGCTATTACGTTTAAATGTCATTCATTACAACCGTACCGAAGGTCGCACTGGCGATAATATCATGGTCAAAAATCCTGATCTGATGAAACGCCTTGCCGCTTACCATTGGTCACATGTCGAAAAAGCACAAAATACGGTATTTATACTGTTAGCTATTGATAATAAAACCGAAAATCCAATAGCCGGTATTTTTAGCAATATCACCCAAGCTGAGCAAACACGTAATAAATTAAGCAATAGCAGTGATTTTGTCATTAAAGAATTTACGCTCGATCAATTGGCATAACGTGTTTTCTATTATTCCTGTATCAAAACCATAAAGGCGGATCCCATGACCGATCAAGTTGATAACTGGCACAAACTGGCACGCTACGATACCAATATGCAAGGTGAGCTGCATGCCAATCTGCTGCGTAATAATGGTATTACGGTGTCTCTACAACCGCTCAGTGCCATGCCGGGTATGAATTCTGGGATTGTGCTATGGATACAAGATACAGATTTGGCACATGCGCAGCGTATTTTGGCAAACATTGATACTGATGGGGTAACGCCTTATGAGATGTTTGATGAGGCGCCAAAAGCTACTCTAAACTCTACTTTAAATCCTGCACAAGATGACAATAACGGCGGTGAAGTATAAATGTGTCAACTCTTAGGAATGAACTGTAATACCCCAACCGATATTGGTTTTAGCTTTGCAGGCTTTCGTCGTCGCGGCGGCATGACGGATAGTCATGAAGATGGCTTTGGTATTGCGTTTTTTGAGCGCAGCGAATGCGACTCAGATAACGCATCAACTGGTTTGCGACTTTTCCACGATAATAAACCAAGCCATTTATCGCCTGTTGCCGATTTGGTCAATAATTATCCGATTAAAGCCATGAACGTCATCGCTCATATCCGTAAAGCGACCCAAGGGCAGAATTGCTTGGCGAACACCCATCCTTTTGCCCGTGAAGTCTGGGGCGAGCAGTGGGTATTTGCCCATAATGGGCAGATGAATAGCGATTTTATTAAACGCTGTCAGCGCTTGCAAGACAATGGCAATGCCTCACATTGTCAGCCTGTTGGTAATACCGATTCTGAAATGGCGTTTTGCTATTTGGTTAATCGCCTAAAAAGCAGCTTTAAAACCCGCCCTGATGACCAAACGCTGTTTAATTTTTTGACTACCCAATGTCGCTATTTATCTGCCAATGGTTTGTTTAATTGCCTAATCTCAAACGGTCGTTGGCAGATGGCTTATGCGGGCAGCTTATTGTTTTATCTCACGCGAAAAGCACCGTTTGGTGAAGCAAAATTGGCGGATGATGACTTGGCGATTAACTTTGGTGATGTGACTACCGATACCGATAAAGTCACGATACTAGTGACCGTGCCATTGACTGAAAATGAAAAATGGCAGCAGCTTGCGGTCAATGAATGCCTGATATTCCAAGATGGGGATGTCATTTATAAAGACAGCCCAAGCCAGCGTAAGTTTTTGACCATTGAAGAGGGGATTGCAGTAGCGCGTGCTGTTGGGGCGAGCGTTTAAGGTTAAGCAGTTTCTCTTACTGGTTAAATATCAGTTAGATATAAGCGCCACAACAACGCTTAAATTTCTCACCCGAGCCACAAATACAGGGCTGTTTTTGGCTGATAGTCATCTCGATCGTAGGATCTAAGAAATACCATGTTGCATTATTATCAGCTTTGCCTGTTACTTTTACAAAGGCAGACAATTCATGATGCGCCTGTATTTTTTTCAAACTATCAGAGGTATTAAAGTAAGCTTTAAACTTAACTTGCGCATGGCGTTTGCCTAGCTTTGGGGTATGCGCGACGATTTCCAATCCTGCCCAATCCGTTTCCTTTGCCCAACTCTCAATAGACTTTATTTCTAGCAAGTTTTGCTGCGAGGGTAGCGTAGTCTTGACGATATATTCTGGCTTAACTAAGACAAAGGCGCTATAACGCGACCGCATCAGACGCTCAGCAGTATCTGGATTTACGTCGCCAATTTTATTAGCTTCTTTGCTTAATAAACTGTCATGAAAAGGCTGGCAGCAGTCCGTATAAAGTAACGGCGCGCTAATGTCATCCGATGATGGATTGATTTGGCAAGGGCAAACTGGTAAGGAGATTGACATTATTTACTCGAGTTATTAGTCATTTTTTTAACGGTTTTATAAATTTAATTGAGCCAGTTTTTTATCATATCTGGCCACAGCCCAAGTTTAAGTTTTGCCCAAGGTGCTGGGTCACGTAGCTGCTGCCAAAACTCATCAAATGGCGGTGCAAAATATACCAATATGGCAAGGATGCTATATAAAAGCAGATACCACCATTTATCTTTATGCTGATAAAACTTCATCGCCGTACCCGATGAGCGCTTCATTTTCATATTGGACAAATTCACACTATATAGCTCATCCAATGCCAAATGTACCATGGCACCGCCGAATAAAAACAAGCCGTAAAACCAGCTCGCCGTTAACGGTAAGTTTAAAATATGATAGCTGACATAGGTCAGCCCAAGCCCTAATATCGCCATATAGGGTACAGAGTGAATGACACCGCGATGCACGGTTATTTTGGTAAAAATAGAGAATACCACATAACGCATAAAGCCGTAGCCTGCCAGCCATAACACTATCAGAGCGAGCAAACTCAGCTCACTACGCCAGTGCATCACCAGCCCAAAGGCAAAGATAAACGAGGTGATATTAAAACCAAGTTTAATCGGCGTCGAGTTATCAGAATCCAAATCAGGCAGTAGCCCACCGATGGTACCAAGCGCCACACACATCAAGAACCCTGAATCATTCATCAAGCCCGCTTTATAAACTGTCAGACTCATCGTGCCACTGACCATGAATGCGACATTTAAGTGGGTGTTAAAATTTGCCATAAAAACTCATCAATAAATAGCGCGCGAAACTTGTATTTCGAGCGGCTTGTCTAGCCGTAAAAAAGCGCACCATGATACCATAGCAAGGCCAGTCCTCTAATAGAGATAGTCAATATGACCGCCACTGATTTACCTGCTAAACCTGAATTAGATATACATCGTGATACTGCTGTTAATGAGCGGTCTGTATGCGACATCAGACTTGATGACAGCTTTGCTGCTATTGACTGGCAAGCACCGTGGCTCTGTCACTTAAAGCAATTGGGCTATATTAGTGAAGCTATTACTCAGATGAGTGCTTCTAGAGATGACTCTGTTCGCCCCGATAAAATCGAAAACACACCTGATATTATCGCCAAGGTTTTGAATATTGCATTACAAAAGCAAAATGGTGCCTTACCACAGTCATTACCGCAAACCAAACCAGCACTAAACAATCAAGCTCACACCTTACAGTTTGTCTCACAAAGTGCATTGCCAGAAGGCGCAGCCTATGAGAGCTTTATCGGCACCACAGGCAGTATTCCGACCCGTGATAACTTGCATGATTTATTTAACGGCAGTATTTGGCTGACCTTTCCTAAGACCAAAGCCTTGCTCAATTACTATCATATGCTTGAAATCGCGCAGCAAGGTATTGGTGCCAGTCGCGGCCGTGTCCGCGATACCATTACCGTATTTGATGAGAACGGCGCGATTTTGGTGACAGCAGCGCCTAGTATTGGTGAGGCGTTGATTGATTTTGATTGGCAGGGAAGTTTGGTTGCACCGCGTGACAAGTGGGATAACCCACAAGCGCTAAATAGCGACTCTCGGGCAGCAGTTTATATTTTTGGTCATGCATTATTAGAGAAGCTACTTCAGCCACGCAAGGCATTATGCGCCCACAGTGTCGTGATAAATGTCAGGCAAGATTTTTTTGCCTTATCGCTAGCTGAGCGTATTAGCTATTTGGATCAAAAGGTGGCTGATTATATGGAGGCATTATTATCACAGCCGGATGTGACACCGCGCAAACTGTCGCCATTACCCATTTTGGGTGTGCCGCACCTTTGGGCAGATAATGTCAGCGTGAGCTTTTATGACGATAGCCAAGTGTTTCGTAGTGGACGCCGTCATAAAGCATAAATGGATTCCTTATTGTTAAATGCCTAAAGCATTGTTACGGTTACGATTGTGCCACGATTCAACACCATCTAGACGTTAACAAAGTGCAGGTTATTTGTTATGGTAAAGGAAGGTTATTGTTAAATACTAAAGATATGCTTATCTTTTTTGGCGATATCATTTTTATTTATATAAAAACTTATAACAATTTGGCTAACCGTTTTGCTTAGCAAATTTTCTCAACTATTAAGTGCAAGCCATGGAAGCTAATGCCATTTATTTAATAAAAACAGCAGTACCATCTATTTAGCCACCAATTATCAGCATAAATTTATAATGATTTATGTCAAGGATTTATAACAACGATAAGGAAGCTACTATGAGTGATATTTTTAATGTAAAAGACAGCATCTCGGTCGCTGGTAAGGAGCATACTTACTATAGTCTGCCCAAGCTTGCTCAGACTTATGACAACATCAATACGCTACCATTTTGTATGAAAATCGTCTTAGAGAATCTCTTACGTAACGAAGATGATGGCCAGTCTGTCGGCAAAAACCATATCGAAGCCGTTGCCAACTGGGATGCTGGCGCAGAAGCGTCAAAAGAGATCGCCTTTATGCCAGCCCGTGTAGTTCTGCAAGATTTTACCGGTGTGCCATCGGTGGTCGATTTGGCAGCGATGCGTGATGCAGTGGTTGAGCTTGGCGGTAAAGCTGAGCAAATTAATCCGTTTATTCCAAGTGAGTTGGTCGTTGACCACTCAGTACAGGTTGATGCCTACGGCCGCGAAGATGCGTTGGACTTAAACGAAAAGATTGAATTTAAACGTAATAATGAGCGTTATGAGTTTTTACATTGGGGTCGTAATGCCTTTAAAAACTTCGTTGTTGTGCCACCAGCTACCGGTATCGTGCATCAGGTTAACCTTGAATATCTAGCCCGTGTGGTCATGGCTACCGATGTCAACGTCGATGGTAAAAGTGAGCTGACGGCGTATCCTGATACGGTGTTTGGTACGGACAGTCACACCACCATGATTAATGGTATTGGTGTCCTTGGTTGGGGTGTCGGTGGTATCGAAGCGGAAGCGGCAATGCTAGGCCAACCATCATCGATGCTGATTCCACAAGTGGTTGGCTTTGAGCTGACGGGTAAATTAACCGAAGGCGTCACCGCGACGGATTTGGTCTTACGTGTGGTTGAGATGCTACGTGCGCATGGCGTGGTTGGTAAGTTCGTCGAATTTTACGGCGAAGGCTTACACAGTATGCCACTTGCTGACCGGGCAACGATTGCCAATATGTCGCCAGAATACGGTGCGACCTGTGGTATTTTCCCGATTGACCAAATGGCGATTGATTATCTGCGTCTATCAGGTCGTGACGAAGCGCAAATCGAGTTGGTCGAGAAGTACGCTAAAGCGCAAGGCTTATGGCACGATGCCGATACGCCAGCAGCGACCTATTCAAGTAAGCTCGAGCTGGATTTATCATCCGTACAGCCTGCACTTGCTGGTCCAAATCTGCCGCAGCAGCGTATTAACCTAGCGGATATGCATGAAAAATTTGGTGAAACTTTGACGGCGATGACCAAAGACCGTAAAAAAGAAGTTGAAGCCAAGGTACGCTTTGATGAAGAAGGCGGTAAGCAAGAGCAAGCAAAAACGCTTGCGGCAAAACCCAATCCTTTCTGCGCAGAAGGCAGTACTTATTGCACGGTCAAAATCGAAGACGAAGAGTATCGATTGCGTGATGGCTCTGTCGTTATCGCGGCGATTACGTCTTGTACCAATACTTCAAACCCAGCAGTGATGATAGGTGCAGGTCTGGTTGCCAAAAAAGCCGCTGCAAAAGGTCTAACGGCTAAGCCATGGGTCAAGACGTCACTGGCTCCCGGCTCAAAGGTAGTAACTGATTACCTTGAAAAATCTCAGCTAATGGATGAGCTAGAAAAAATTGGCTTCTACTTAGTTGGTTATGGCTGTACCACTTGTATCGGTAACTCAGGTCCGCTATTAGGGGCGATTGAAGAAGCTATCGAAGAAGGTGATTTGGTTGCCGCAGCGGTACTATCAGGTAACCGTAACTTTGAAGGTCGTATTCACTCGCATGTAAAAGCCAGTTACTTGGCATCGCCACCATTAGTGGTTGCTTATGCGTTGGCAGGCACGGTCGATATTGACTTAACCACCCATCCACTAGGACAAGATCAAGACGGTAATGATGTATTCCTAAAAGATATCTGGCCAACGTCGGATGAAATTAACGAGCTGATTGCTAATAATATCGACGCTGATATGTTCCGTAAAAACTATGGCGAAGTGTTTGACGGTAGTGCCGCATGGAACGCCATTAGTTCAGCTGATAGCCAGCTGTATCCATGGAGCGAAGAGTCTACCTACATTAAGAACCCACCGTTCTTTGATGGTATGACCATGGAGCCAGAAGGTATCCCTGATATCGAAGGCGCACGTATCTTGGGTCTGTTTGGTGATTCAATCACCACTGACCATATTTCACCAGCCGGTAATATCGATGCCAATTCTCCTGCCGGTAAGTACCTGCAAGAACGCGGTGTGATGGAAGCCGACTTCAACAGCTATGGCTCACGCCGTGGTAATGATGCAGTCATGACGCGTGGTACCTTTGCCAATATCCGTGTTAAAAATACTATGATGGCTGGCAAAGAGGGCGGCTATACTTATTATTTCAACGGTGATAGTGCGACGCTACAAGATGGTCAAGAAATGGCCATTTATGATGCGGCGATGAAGTATAAAGAAGACAAGCGTCCGCTCGTAGTACTTGGCGGGGCAGAATATGGCTCTGGCTCTAGTCGTGACTGGGCCGCGAAGGGTACGATTTTGCTCGGCGTAAAAGCGGTATTGACCAGCTCATTTGAGCGTATTCACCGCTCAAACCTCGTTGGTATGGGTGTCTTGCCATTAACCTTTAAAGACGGTGAAAATGCTGCGACTTATAATCTAGATGGTTCTGAGGTACTTAGCATTACCGGTCTAGATAATGGTGAAAGCAAGACCGCCAAGGTGACGGCCACACGTGCCGATGGCTCAACTGAAAGCTTTGATGTCAATGTCATGCTGCAGACGCCAAAAGAGCGTGAATACGTGCGTCACGGCGGTGTATTGCACTATGTGCTACGTCAATTGGCAGCTGAAAGTAAAAACGCTGCGTAGTAATTGATTAGACTTAATATGATAAAAAGCCCAATCCTTGTCAAAGTAGGGGATTGGGCTTTTTTATGGGAGCTTCTCATGCTTTGATCGTTTTAAGCCTTCTCAGTCAAAAGCTTTATTCCCATGCCAATAAATATTACACCACTTATTCTATTTAAAATCACTTCTATAGTAGGGTTTTTACGCAAGTTTTCACTGAATTTTGAGGCTAATAAAGCTAAACACGTGCACCATACAACACCCGTTGTAGCAAAAGTCAGACCAAGAAATAAAAACGACAGCATACTATTGGCATAACTGGGGTCGATAAACTGCGGGAAGAATGCGAGAAAAAATAGCGCAACTTTTGGATTAAAGGTATTGGTGATAACCCCTTGCTTATATATCTGCCATCTATCTAACGGTCGAGCAGACGCCGTTTCTTCTTCATTAGGCAAATCACTGGCAAGTAAGGGGGTCTGTTTACTGGTCAGCATCTTAAAACCTAGGTAACACAAATAACTGGCACCAATATATTTCACTAGCGTAAATGCCAGTGGCGAGCTGGCTAATAATACTGACAACCCAAATGCAGCCAATAAGGTATGGACCAAAATCCCAGAGGTAATCCCCAATACCGAATAAAATCCTGCCGTCTGACCTTGGGACATACTACGAGTAATGATATACATGCTATCGGTGCCAGGTGTTATATTTAACAAAATAGCTGCCATGACAAACCCTAGATAGTTCTCAATACCAAACATCGCCAATACATCCTTGTGATAGCTTCAAATATCTATAATTTATAGAGCGCCATTAGATTGCATTCTATCAATATTACTAAGAAATGATACAGCTTTGATAGCTGTTTACAGAAACTACAGACATAAAAAAGCCCAGTCACCGTATGATGACTGGGCTTTTTTAATGTTCGCTTATTAGTCTAACCTGATGCTCTAAAGGTGCTAAGCAAAAGTGCTAATAAGTGACGCCGAATAGTGGCGTCCCCAGGGGGATTCGAACCCCCGTTACCGCCGTGAAAGGGCGGTGTCCTAGGCCTCTAGACGATGGGGACGCATAGAGTGTTATAACCAGTGGT
>NZ_JBFFMS010000029.1:0-38243 GCF_041554015.1 Psychrobacter sp.
GGCTGTCACAACTTCGGCAAATTGCTTATTGGTTTCAGCATCAAACTTATTCACGCTCTCATTTTCGGCGTTGTACTGCATGTTGGCGATGCCATCCTCTAGCATTGTCACCGTGATGCGATTTCCTTGGTATACCATTTGGAACTCCTTGCTATATAACAAAAGCTACATCTTAAAATTAAAAGTTTTAAAATTAAAGGACATAGCCAGTTATTGTTAGAAAAATGGGTAATAACACCACCAACCTGCCCTTTTATCATAATCAACAACGATGACGTCATCGTGATACTGCTGATAAAAGTTAGTCAGATTAAACAGTGCCGATGTCTTTATTATTCAGCGCTTGTATGACCCAGCGCTTATGTTTTTATAACCATACATTCAATGCTATGTGAATGCTATGTGCCGGTATTCTATTATTACGGTTGTCGCTGTTGACTGATACTTGGTCTGATAGCCGTTTTTTAATTGAACAGTAGGGTGAAACCTTACTTATTCATCATCAGAGCAATTTTACGCCAATTAGTGTAGGGGATTATGCCCCCGACTGTCACAAGCTAATACCATACTCGCAAGTCACTCTTAAATCTACAGCAGCCCTTTACCTGACTCATCATCTGCCTTAAGTGACTGTTTGCATACTAGAATTAGACTGTGGTGATTGATCGCTAAATGCAGCCTCTTATCAAAACATATTCGACCACTAAGTTAAATCAATAATACGTAACGAGGGTTTGTTGCATTATTGCATGGCATTTTTTATATGAAGCTTTTTTGTTCTTGATACCGCACCTTATATTTTTGATATACAAGCTTAAAAAATGTAGTAGCAATCATGCATGTGAGATAAGGAATATAATCTATCATGTTACACTAACGATATTTTTATTATTCACCTGATAGAAGGTTGGGTTATGTCTGTTTCTTCTACGTCGAGCGTTGCTCCTGTTAACTTTATACCTTTTCATAACACAGAGCAGTTTCACCATGAGGTGCGTGCGCAACTGTCGCAAGATATAGAGGTATTGTTTGCTTATGCTGAGCTGCCAAGCCCCCTGCTGGATGCCTGCCGTTATGTCATGACTGGTACTGGCAAATTGGTACGCCCATTATTGGTTGCCAGCGCTTTTTCCAGCACCTATAGCCATAATGACTCTGATAACGCCACTCATCATAAAAACAGCATGGCAAATGGCGATGGTTTAGAAACCTTGCTAGAAAACGACTCAGATTATGATATGTGCCGCCGTGCAGCATTGGCGGTGGAGCTGCTGCATACTTATTCGTTGGTGCACGATGACTTGCCGTGTATGGACGATGACGAGCTACGCCGTGGTCAGCCAACCGCGCATATCGTCTTTGAAGAAGCGACTGCACTGCTCGCAGGTGATGTATTGCAGACGCTGGCTTTTGAAGTACTGACCGCCGAGATGCCAACCTTTGCACCTTTCGATTCAGCTATCACAAGCCAGCTATTCGCCATCTTTGCCCCGCGTGCCCGCCGTATGGTATCGGGTCAAATGCTCGATCTGAATGCTGAAGCCCGTAATGACATCACACAAGATGATTTGGAAGCTATCCACCGTGATAAAACCGGCGCATTAATAGAGGCTGCGATGTTAATGGGCGGTATTTGTGCTGGTGCCACCGCTCCGCAGCGTATGGCTTTACAGGAATGCGCCCAGCATATTGGTCTTGCTTTTCAAGTTCAGGATGATATTTTGGATGTCACCACCAGCACTGATACGCTTGGTAAACCTGCTGGCAGCGATGAAAAGTTAGATAAATCTACTTATGTAAAGTTGATGGGCGTTGAGCAAGCGACCAGCTATGCACAGTCACTATTTAATGACGGGCGCGCAGCCATCAATCGTGAATTTAGTGATCGTGAGCTTGGTGATAGCAAAGATAATGACGCACTGATAGCACTGATTGAATGGCTGTGGGCGCGTAAAAAGTAGCGCTACCAATAACACGTCAAATTTTTAATTAGCAAAAATAGCAAAGGGTGGTCAACATGGACAGTAGCCCGACTCAACGTATTTATCTTGGCACAGGCGGTTATAGCGATACCGACCTACTTGGTACGCTATATCCAACCGGCACCAAAAAAACGGATTTCTTACGCGAATACGCCAAGCAGTATGGCGCGGTCGAGATTAACAGTACCTTTTACGCGCCTATCGGACAAAAAGCCTTTGCTGGCATGGTCGATAAAGCATATGTGCAAGCAGATAGTGAGTTGAAGTTCGCGGTCAAGCTGCACCAAGATTTTACCCATGCGCGTAAAGGCACGAGCGATCACGCGCAAGCTTTCTTGACTGCGCTTACGCCAATTATCGAAGCTAATGCTCTAGCGCCATTATTACTGCAATTCCCCCACGGCTTTGACCGTATTCGTGAGCATCGGCTTTATCTCGCAAACCTCGTCAGTTGGTTTAAGGATTATCCATTAGCGGTCGAGTTTCGTCATAACGGTTGGCATACCCCGCAAGTGGTCGATAGCTTTACCGAGCAAGGCTTGATTTGGTGCAGCGTCGATTATCCAAAAGTCAGCGGTCTACCGCCGTCACGGCTGATATTCACTCAGCGTACTGGCTATCTGCGTATGCATGGTAATAATCTAAACTGGTGGGATGCGATGAGCGCTGCCGACCGTCATGATTATCGCTACTCTGAGGCTGAAATGAACGACTGGGCGCAAGCGATTGCCAATCAGCGTCAGCATTTTGATACGCTCTATATCTTCTTTCAAAACACCGTGAAGGCGCATGCGTATTATAATATTGCGATGTTGCGAGAGGCGTTGGGTAGGTTTGGGTTTGAGGTGTTGTAGGATCTAATCATTTTTATTAAGTTGTTGCAAAGAATGTAGATAATATTCAATCATAACTTTCCGATTATAGATAATGTATTACGCTGCAATGACCTCATCATACAACGAGATTATTTATAGGATATTCCTTCATATGACTAAATGCCCAAACAAAGAAGTTTTTGAGTCATTATCTTCTACATTTGACCGTCTAGAAGAAGCAGCATGGTTCATTCGATTAATGGAAGAAAACTATCACTCTGCTGATAAATTTAGATGGTCTTTATCCTCATTCCTCAGATCTCTCAAAGAAACAATGCAGTTATTAACTATGGAATTGCAAAAAGATAAAACAACTTCTTCTCTTGTAAATCAAAAGAAGGCTGAACTTTCTTCTGATCCGTTAATTAAGTATTTGTATAAGCAACGAGATATAGTTGTTCACAAGTCTATGCTTAAGCCAGCTAGTACAGGCAGTGTTGGTTTTACGAGAGGTCGAGGTATGAAATTAGGAATTGGATTACCAATAAACCCTCTTAGTGATAGCGAAGAAGCAGTAAAAAAGTATATTTACTTTGCTGCGAAAGATGAAGACTTTCTTGGAATTCTTTATAAGGAAGATGATGGAAGTGGTGAATATACTTGCGTTGAGCGCCAATGGCGATTATCAGAATTTCCTGATATAGAGCTTACTCAATTAGCAGCCACTGCATGGGAAAAAATTGCTCAAGCACTTTTTGATGTAGCCGGTACGATGGGGGCTAAATTAGTAAAGCCTACATTTGACCTAGGCAATCCAAACGAAGTATTTTTTGAGATATATAAACCAGAATGGATTAAGGAACAGTTCGACTATTTCAAACACAAAATTAGCCAAATAGAATCTAAGAGTTAATAATGACTTAAACACGTTAATTTAATTATTAATAATTTTAGTTACTATTTTTAACCAAAAAAAAGGACGCCTCTCAGCATCCTTTTTTCAAATCAAATACTAAGTGATTAAAGATTACTCCTCAACACCAGCATCTTGACCTTTATATTTAGCATTTGCGTAGTCCCAGTTCACTAGCTTGTCTAGGAACGTATCAACATAGTCAGGACGACGGTTACGATAATCGATATAGTACGCATGTTCCCATACGTCACAAGTCAATACTGCGATTTGGTCATGTGCAAGTGGTGTATCAGCGTTAGCTGTTTTGGCGATAGACAGTTTGCCACCGACTTTATCAGCGACTAGCCATGCCCAACCTGAACCAAACTGAGTCAATGCTGCGTTTTTGAACTCTTCACGGAACTTGTCATAGCTACCGAAATCTTCTTCGATTTTCGCTTTTAGATCACCAGTAGGTTCGCCGCCGCCATTGTCTGGGGTCATGCAGTTCCAGTAGAACGTATGGTTCCATACCTGCGCTGCTTGGTTAAACATACCTTGCTTGCTGTCATCTTTAGCAGTCGCCATGATGATTTCTGGCAACGTTTTGTCTTCTAGACCAGAGCCTGGTAATAATTCGTTTAGTTTAGTCACGTAGGCATTGTGATGCTTATCATGATGATACTCTAGCGTTTCAGCACTGATGTGTGGCTCTAGTGCATCTTTTGCGTATGGTAGTTCTGGTAGTGTAATCTTTGACATAATTGTTTTATCCTTGCTATTTTTAGCCACTATTTTATGGAAACTGAATTTTACGCTATTTTTAACACGCAAAAAACCCTATAAAATAGCGGACCAAATTGGCTGAGTTTATTGTTTGAAATGAATGTTATCGATTAATACATTGTATTGCTGAACACAGTATCACGTATTATTATGAATCCCAAATTAACTATTATTCTTTTCTTGCTCTTGGCTTAAAAGCCAAACACTTGACTTTATTAACCAGATATTCACAAGCTATAAGATATAATTCACTGTAGCTTGGCTGCTATTATAGCAATAGTGGCGACAAATATCAGTTACCAAATGTTATACAAAGCGTATTGAGTAGCGTTTGCCCATCGCTTATTTACCATAAAAAATACAGCGGAACTAACATCAGTTTTTGTAGCTTCTGCCTGCGTAGGCAGGCTAACATGAGCAAGCAGGAAATATTTATACCAGTTCCATATCAGAATATAATCTCTCTGTTTTATGTAGATCTAACGACACGACGGAATTTCCAATATGAGCGCTACCCGCACATCGCGACCCTTGACCCACTCGACCTCACACCAGCAATGGGTACTCGCCAGCAATAATAAAGGCAAGCTTGCTGAGCTGAGTCGCCTATTTGCTGAAGCTCACTTAGACGTTACTATCATCCCGCAAGGTCAGCTCGATATCGACGATGCGATTGAAGATGGCTTGAGTTTTGTCGAAAACGCCATTATTAAAGCCCATCATGCCAGCCGTATTAGTGGTTTGCCTGCGATTGCCGATGATTCTGGGCTTTGTGTACCAGTATTAGGCAACGCCCCGGGCATCTATTCTGCACGCTATGCAGGTGAGCATGGCAATGATGCCAAAAACAACGCCAAGCTCATCACTGACTTGCAGTGTATACGAGAAGTACGCCCTAATGAGCCGATTAAAGGCATGTTCGTTTGCGTACTCGCCATGGTGCGTCATGCCGATGATCCGCTACCGATTATCGCGCAGGGTTTATGGCATGGTGAGATTTTGGCGGCGCCGTATGGCGATGGCGGCTTTGGTTATGATCCGCTATTTTGGTTGCCAGAGTTGCAAGCGAGCGCAGCAAGCTTAAGCGCTGCTGATAAAAACCGCATCAGCCATCGTGGTCAGGCGATTGCGCAATTATTGGCACAATTGCCATTATAGTCGTATCAAATCAGCCAGCAGCACACGGCAAGGCTTATGAAAATCGTGCGAGTAGCGATGAAAGAGATAATTTTTACTTTAATAATCAGATAGA
Source organism: Psychrobacter sp. (assembly GCF_041554015.1). Taxonomy (GTDB): domain Bacteria; phylum Pseudomonadota; class Gammaproteobacteria; order Pseudomonadales; family Moraxellaceae; genus Psychrobacter. Next base: position 5,731 of record NZ_JBFFMS010000029.1, read on the forward strand.
TTATACTGTTCTACTTTTAAAATTTTGTTGAAAGCCGTTATTTGTCTGCATAATTCACCAAAAAGCGGTATTATGCGAGCCATTAATGGTTAATATTGATAGTTGATAGCATCCGTTAAGATTTACCATTTTTTATATCAGCGTCTGGGGCGATTGCTCAAGGCATTGGTGGTAAAATTGCTCAAGGCATTGGTGGTAAAATAGCTGTCACTATCCCCTATTTATTCCAGCGGCAACCAGTAGCATATGCCTATTTGCGGCATGGTTGTCTGTTACTATTTAACCCTAAGTACTGTTCATTTTAAGTACTATTTAATCCTAAAGGTGTAATCAACATGGCTACAGATTTACAAGTCACAACCAACAAGCTATCTAACAAAGAAACTCAGCTAACGGTTAAAGTACCCGTTGAAAAGATTCAAAATAAAGTTGAAGGCCGTATTCGCCAAGTTGCGAAAACTGCCAAGATTGACGGTTTCCGTAAAGGTAACGTCCCTATGTCACATATCCGTTCACAATACGGTGCTGGCATTCAACAAGAAGTCATCAACGACGTGATCCGTGATACCGTTTTTGAAGCAATCAAATCTGAAGACATCCGCGCCGTTGGCATGCCAAACATCGATGACGTCAAACTTGAAGATGATTTCTTGGTTTATCAAGCCACTGTTGAAATCTTCCCAGAAGTTGATGTACAAGGTATCGATGAGATCGAAGTTGAGCGTCACACTGCACAAGTTAGTGAAGAAGACGTTGACACTATGATCGAAAACCTACAAAAGCAACGTGAAGAGTTCGTTGAGAAAAAAGGTAAAGCGGACAAAGGCAATCAAGTAACGTTTGACTTTGAAGGCTCTATCGATGGTGAGAAATTCGAAGGCGGTTCTGCTGAAGACTTTAAACTAGTTATCGGTAGCAACCAGATGATTCCTGGTTTTGAAGCGGGTATCAAAGGCATGAAAGCTGGCGAAGAGAAAGTAATCGACGTTACTTTCCCAGAAGATTACCAAGCTGAAAACTTAGCGGGTAAAGAAGCACAGTTCAAAATCAACGTAAAATTGGTTGAAAAATCTAAGCTTCCAGAAATCAATGAAGAGTTCCTTGAGCTGTTCGGTGTTAAAGAAGGCGGCGTTGAAAAACTAAAAGAAGACGTACGCAAAAACATGGAACGCGAAATCAAGAACGCTGCGCGTAGCCAAGTTAAGCAAGCGACTTTTGATGCCCTACTAGAAAAGAATGAGTTTGACGTACCAAACGCTATGCTAGAGCAAGAAATCGATCGTCAGCGCAACATGATGATGCAACGTTTTTCTCAGCAGTTCGGCGCCAATGCTGATAGCTTTGATAAAGACATGCTGCCAAATGAGCTGTTCGAAGAACAAGCGCTACGTGCTGCCCGTCTTGGCATCATCGTTGCTCGCGTTATCGACACCAAAGGCTTAGAAGTCGATCAAGAGCGTGTTGAAAGCTTTATCAAAGAAGCCGCTGAAAACTACGAAGATCCAAGTGAAGTCATCGAGTACTACACCAATGACAAACAGCAGCGCGCTAACATTGAGTCTGTGGTTTTAGAAGATCAAGTGGTTGATTACTTGATTGGTCAAGGTAAAGTCACTGACAAAGAAGTCAGCTACCAAGATTTGTTAGCTGCTCAGCAACAACAGCAAGCGATGTAATCTAGCAAGCCCTTTGCCAGCTATTGGCACTGATTGTTAAGATTAAAAAAATGCCCTGACATCCGTGTTAGGGCATTTTTACTGGTGGCTTATATGCTATCTTTATCAATAGATTATAGACAGTGCCCTTGATAAGTGCGCACAAACGCCCTATTAATAGAAAGTCCCTTATGCTCTTAGTAGAAAGTCATTTTTCACATGAAAAAATTACTATTTACAGGATAAAAAAGTTACCATTGTCTCAATTATTTTAAGTAAATAGCCTTTATTATCATTATGAATCAGCTATTGACACGAACCCGTCTCATTTAGCGTAATAGGTTTTCTTATAAACCGACAATGTTTACAATGATAAACACCAATAAAAATTTAACGATTTTCTACCTTCTATCTTTATAAACAGGATATTTTTATGACAGATTATGATCGCATCACTGCCAACCCGCATTTTGATATGCTGATGAGTGCACACAATACCGCCCAAAGCGCACAATATAACCAAAGCGCGCCCCAAGCGGCATTGGTTCCGATGGTAGTTGAGCAATCAGCGCGCGGTGAACGCTCGTTTGATATTTTCTCGCGTCTATTGCGTGAGCGCGTTATCTTTTTGACCGGTCAAGTTGAAGACCATATGGCCAATCTTATTGTGGCGCAGCTGCTATTTTTGGAAGCGGAAAACCCTGATAAAGACATCCATTTATATATCAACTCACCAGGCGGCTCAGTCAGTGCTGGTTTGGCCATTTTTGATACCATGAACTTTATCAAACCTGAAGTATCAACCATTTGTATGGGCGGCGCTTATAGTATGGGTTCGTTCTTGCTTGCTGCTGGCGAAAAGGGCAAACGTTATGCGCTAGCTAATGCTCGCGTTATGATCCATCAGCCGTCAGGTGGCGCGCAAGGTCAGGCAACCGATATCGAAATTAATGCCCGTGAGATTCTAAAAACTCGTGCGCGTTTGAACGAGATTTTGGCTGAGCGTACCGGTCAACCAGTTGAAAAAATCGAAAAAGACGTTGAGCGTGATTATTGGTTAGATGCCCGCGAGGCCAAAGAATACGGTTTGGTTGATGAAGTATTAGAGCGTCGCCCAACTTCTCTATGAAAGCCTTAATAGCAGACGTTTAAAAGACTTTAAAACATCAGATGCCCAAGCGCGATAGGGTAAGAGAAAATATATTGAGTGCCCTGCGCCTTTGCATCGATGTCCATAATCAGACTATTGAGCAGTATAAAATTTTAGGAGTGCCTGTATATGGCAGAAGATAACACCCCGCAGTGCTCGTTTTGCGGCAAAGAGAAAAGCGAAGTAAAGCAGCTGATTGCTGCTGATGATGCCAATATCTGTAATGAATGTATTGAGCTATGTACCGATCTGATTGCTGATAGTGACGAACATGGTGATGACGATAGCGATATTGATACCTCTTGGGTCAATAAAAAGCTGCCAACGCCAAAAGAGCTACGTGCTAAGCTTGATGACTATGTCATCGGACAAGACGCGGCCAAAAAAGCCTTGGCGGTTGCCGTTTATAACCATTACAAGCGTTTAAAGGTTAGCCAAATCTTAGCCAGTGACAGCAAAAAAGCCAAAATCGGCGCTGATGATGCCATGGTTGAATTGGCAAAGAGTAACATCTTGCTAATCGGTCCAACCGGTTCTGGTAAGACTTTACTGGCGCAAACTTTAGCGCGCTTGCTTGATGTGCCATTTGCCATGGCAGATGCCACGACTCTAACTGAAGCTGGTTATGTCGGTGAAGATGTTGAAAACATCGTACAAAAGCTACTACAAGCATCGGATTATGATGTGAGTAAAGCTGAGCAAGGCATTATCTATATCGATGAGATAGATAAAATCAGTAAAAAAGGCGACAACCCATCTATCACCCGTGATGTGTCAGGCGAAGGTGTGCAGCAGGCGTTGCTGAAGCTTATCGAAGGTACGGTTGCCGCTATCCCGCCGCATGGTGGTCGTAAGCATCCGCAGCAAGAGCTTATTCAAGTCGATACCAGCAATATCTTGATTATAGTTGGTGGCGCGTTTGCTGGTCTTGATAAAGTCATTCAGCAGCGTACAGAAAAAACAGGTATTGGCTTCAATGCTGATGTCAGCTCAAAAGATGACAGCCGTCGCAGCTCTGACCTACTTCAGCAAGTAGAGCCTGAAGATTTGATTAAATTTGGTCTGATCCCAGAGCTGATTGGTCGTCTTCCAGTACTTGCTGCGCTAGAGGAGCTTGATGAAGCAGCCTTGGTACAGATTCTTACTGAGCCTAAAAACGCTTTAGTTAAGCAGTATAAGTATCTCTTTGATATGGAAGGCGCTGAGATTAGCTTTACCAAAGAAGCGCTTGATGCGATCGCCAAAAAAGCCATGACCCGTAAGACGGGTGCTCGTGGTCTACGCTCTATCGTTGAAAACGCTTTACTTGAAACCATGTACGAGTTGCCGTCTATGGAAAACGCTAAGACCGTACTCGTTGATGAGCAAGTGATTAACGAAGGTAAAACGCCTGAAATTGCCTAACGGCTCAGTTAACGTATATCAGTTAACATATAGCTATTTATACTAAAAGCGCTCAAACATACTTTATGTTTGAGCGCTTTTTTATGGCTATCTAAAGTCCAATATAAAGGATTGAGAAACTCAGTAATAATTTCAATTTTAGAACACTTTACGTATTTGTATTTGATACAATAATGTTACTAGCAACCTACCGTTTTATTTTTCTCAGTTCTTAGTATTTATTTCTAAATATTAAGAACTGAGAAATAAGTTTTTAAGCGCTAAAGTTAGACTGCTAAGCACCAAAAATTGGCTTAGAAACGCTAGATTGCCTGTTATTTTTATGCGGTGCTTTTTATGCCGTTTTAAGCCCTACTCTTATCTTGTTTTTGCTTAGCTTTTTACTGCCACAAAATATCAATTCAGTTCTACCATGATGGCAACTAAATTAGCATATAAATTCAGATTTCTATATTATTTTTTCAAATAAGGATATTCCTATGAAAATGCTCCCATATCCTAAAAATTCTTTTTTGATAGCCACTATGCTTGCCATAAGCGCTGCGGGCTTTACTGGTTGTAGCGATAAAGCAGAAACCAAAGCCGTTGACCGCGTTGAAGAAGCGGCAGCATTGGCACGCGTAAAAGATCTTGAAGCACGCGCTGACATGCTTAAAAGTAACATGCCAGCTGCCAATGACATGACTGCGACCGCAGGTGGTAAGCCGACTATCAAGATGCCAGATGAATCTACGATTCCAGATGATGAGTTTGGCGCTGCTGTGCGTCGCGGCTTACAAATCGCTAATCACACTTATAAAGAGCTGCCAAACAACGTTGGTAATCAGCTTAACTGTACCAGTTGTCACCTTGGCAACGGATCAGAGGCTTACGCCGCACCTTGGAACAATATGCCCAGTGTCTATCCCATCTATCGTACGCGCGCCGGTCGCGTCAATACGATACAAGAGCGTATTAACGGCTGTTTTGAGCGTTCGATGAATGGTAAAGCACTGGAGCTAAATTCTGATGACATGAATGCCATGGTCTCTTATATGAGCTGGTTGTCACAAGACATGCCATTTGGCGTATCGCCTGAAGGTCGCGGCTTTGTCAAAGTCGATAAAAACCTTGAGCCAAATACCGATAATGGTAAAAAGCTCTTTGCAGAGAAGTGTAGCGTTTGTCACGGTGCTACTGGTGAAGGTCAGTATAACGATGATGGTACCTACATCTACCCTGCTGTCGCTGGCGAAAAGTCGTTCAATGATGGTGCTGGTATGGCGCGCACCTATACCGCTGCTGCCTTTATCAAAGGCAAAATGCCCTTCGGTCAAGGCAACACCTTAACTGACCAAGAAGCGGTCGATATTGCGGCTTATTTTACCCACTTGCCACGACCGGTAAAAGCCAATAAAGATAAGGATTGGCCAAACGGTGATGCCCCAAAAGACGTACGTCGTTAGTGTAAAAAATGATAAGTGATAGAGAACCAAAAGCCCAGCTAAAATAGCTGGGCTTTTTGAGATAGACCATAAGATTCATACTAAAATTTAGTTTAAGGCAGTTTCATATCGCCATCAACCAACCAACCAAATCGTCGCATTATATAAGCCACAGTGCCAGCAATCACGGCTGGTAATACAAACATCAATAATACAATCGCCGTCCATAACTGACCGGTACTCATCATCTCTTTCGATGCATCAATCACACCAAAGACACCCACCAATCCTGCGGTGCCCATACCCGCGCCGGTCGCCGTACACGCCAAACCAAAACCGACAGTTGCGATAGGACCAACGATGGCGCTTGCTATGACAGCAGGTAATAAAATCATGGGCTTTTTGAGTACATTAGGAATTTGCAGCATACTGGTACCCAAACCCTGTGATATCACGCCGCTAATCCCATTATCTTTGAAACTTGCGACAGCAAAGCCAATCATATGCGCCGCGCAGCCAACTACCGCCGCCCCGCCTGCAACTCCGCCAAGCCCAATAGCAATACAAATCGCCGCACTCGATGTCGGCATCGTCAATAATATACCGACCACGACAGCGATTACGATACCCATCAATAATGGCTGCAAGGTAGTTGCTGCTTGAATACCCTGACCGATGGCATTGACCGCCGCAACGACAGGAGGATTTAGTAGTGCACATATAGCCAATGCCACTGCACAGACTACCAACGGCACTAGTAAAATATCAAGCTTAGTTTTACCAGCCACCCATGTACCAGCACGATAAGCAAAAACTGACGCCAAGTATGCACCGATTGGATTGCCTGGCAGCGCAGCAAAGGTTGCCGGACCTGCTTCTTGCGCCATAAACAAATTACCCGCCATCAATGCTTCAGAGTGAGCACCAAGCATACCGGCGACCAAGCAGCTTAGCATCACCAAAGTTGGCGCTTTTAGATAATAAGCAATGCCAACACCGATGCCCGCGCCCATGAGCACAGATGCCAACTTACCGACGGCAATGAGCGCTGGCAGATTTAGCCAACCGCCGATTTGCGAGATAATCAAACCAGCTATTAGGGTGACAAATAGCCCTAATGCCATCCCAGTAAATGCATCGATAAAGTATTTTTGGAAAAATGCTTTAAAAGGGCTTGTAGTGGTTACTGCTGAATCAGATACCGTCATAGCGATACTCTCGGTTAGTGTGGCAATAGAAATGAGATTAAAAAAGCTTAATATAGTGGATTGATCTTAAAAACATACAGTGTAATTAGCAAAAAAAATGTATAAAAAAAGCGTCATAGTGACGCTTTTTTATAAAAAGTGATTCAATTTACGTTTAACGACGCTGTTCAACAATAATAGAATCGATACCATTATTTTGTAAGCGCTGCTGAGCGGTAGCTACCGCTTGGCGACTATTCATTGGGCGTGATATCACCTGATAGATAGGCAAGCCATTACCGGTCGTACTTTTTACCACTTTTGCATCGACACCTGCCATCAGTACTTGTGCACGGCGACGGTCGGCTTCATCAGCATCACCAAAGCTGTTAATTTGCAAAATATAAGTGGCAGGTTTGGCAGCCTGAATGGTTGCAGTACCAGCGTTGGGCTTGCTTGCACTTGTCCCTGTATTACTCGTCGCTGGCGTGCCGTCATAGGTTGCATCTTCTTCAACGATGACAATGTCATCATTGCCTGTAACCGCGCCAGTATTTGGCTCACTGTTAGTGCTTTCAGAGACACTACCCGCATCTTCATTACTACTGGACGCTGTACCGTCAGTCTGATTGACGATCACATCCGGTTCAAACTCTGTGATTTGACCCAGTTGATCGCCATCAGCCTCGCCAAACTCTTCATCAGGGACGGTTGCCATTTCTTGATTGGGCAAAATATCATAAAACTCATAGTCACCATTGTCGGCATCAGGGTCCACTCTTTGCTGGATTTGCTTATTTGGATCTGCAGCACTGTCAGCGGGACTAAAATTAAACCATGGTGACAGATATAAGAACACCCCAATCATCAGGGTCAATATAGCGCCAACGAACATCCATAATAAGCCTGACGCACTACTTGTTTTGCGCTTTTCAGTGGCACCTCTTGGTTTTTTGGCTAACATGGATCGCATTCTCCCTACTGAATCTATCTGTCATTATCGAATTATTACTGTCAGTTGCCAGCTGTATCTTACATGCTAGACGGTGCAGACAGCCCTAATAAACCAAGCCCGTTACTAATGACTTGGCGTACGGCTTTAGATAAACGTAAACGTGCTTGCATCATCGCCATCTCGTCTGCACTTGGCGTCTCACCTGACGTCAAGCTCACTGGCAAGATACGATTGCTATCGTACCAACCATGAAATAACGCTGCCAACTCTTTTAAATAGTTCGTCAAGATATGCGGCTCATAACCTGTCGCTGAGCGTAGCAAGGTTGCAGGATAAGCAGCCAGTAGCTTAATCAGCTCCTCTTCGCTCGGCGCGGTCAATAACTCTTGCTGAGCTGCACCCATCGCATCATTTACCTCTAGACCGCTTGCTTGTAGTTTTTCTAATACGCGGCAAACGCGGGCATGGGCATATTGGATGTAATATACCAAGTTGTCTTTACTTTGCGATTTGGCAAGTTCTAAGTCAAAATCAACGTGTACTTCAGGCTTACGGGCAACATAGTAAAAACGCGCGGCATCGTTGCCAACTTCATGACGTAGCTCACGTAAGGTGACAAATTTACCAGAGCGTGATGACATTTGTACTTTTTCATCGCCGCGCCATAATGCCACAAACTGCACCAACACCACATCCAGACGCTCAGCGTCGATACCTAATGCGAGCAACGCCGCTTTTACGCGTGGTACATAACCATGATGGTCAGCGCCCCAAACGTTAACGACCTTATCAAAACCACGATCAAATTTATTTTTATGGTAAGCAATATCAGAGGCAAAATAGGTGCTTTGACCATTAGCGCGGCGTACCACACGGTCTTTTTCATCACCAAAATCTGTTGATCTAAACCAGATATTGCCCTCTTTTTCGTAGAGATAGCCTTTGTCTTCTAGACTCTGTAATACAGGCTCAATTTCACTATCGATAGATCTTTCGCTAAACCAGCATTCATAGCTCACACCAAAGTCATTTAAATCGTCTTTGATATCGGCCAAAATACTGCTCAATGCAGCATTTAGGAACAGCTCATAGTCTTGACCCAGTAACGCCTTACTGTTGGCAATCAGCCCATCGATATGCGCCTCTTTATCACCTGATAGCAGTACCTTTTCGCCAGCAGCAGTGATTTCAAACTGCGCATCTGCTGGTACGTCTTTGGCAATGTCTGCAAAATGATGTACGTAGCTGTCAGCGTGCTGGGTTTTTAGTGTCTGAGCAATCTCACTGACATAATCGCCTTGATACCCATTGACTGGGAAAGTAATGGTCTCACCATTGATTTCTAAATAGCGCAAATAAGTACTGGTCGCTAAGATATCCATCTGGCGACCGGCATCGTTGACATAGTACTCGCGTGTCACATCATAACCGATAGCTTCAAGCAAGTTTGATACGCTCATACCAAATGCAGCGCCGCGACCGTGACCGACGTGCAAGCTAGAAGTTGGGTTAGCGGAGACAAATTCAACCTGTATTTTTTGCCCATCAAACTGCTTAGTTAAACCAAAGCGCTCTTGTAAAGTAAAGATATCATCTAAAACAGCAAATTTTGCTTCGCTATTTAAAAAGACGTTGATAAAGCCAGGACCGGCGATTTCTACTTGGCGAATATCTTGATTTTCAGGCAAAGCATGAACGATTTTTTCAGCCACTTGGCGTGGATTTGCTTTGGCGGCTTTAGCGGCCGTCAGGGCGATATTGCTGGCAAAATCGCCATGGCTGGTATCTTTGGTACGCGTAATTTGGCTATTGTTTTGCCAATCAGCCGGTAATTCGCCGTCATTTTTGAGGACTTCAATCGCACTGTCAAACAGTGAGGTAAGCGTATCGATTTGGGCTTGTGACATAGGACTATAAACTCAGATAAATAAACAATAAAAATGGTGGGATATAAACTAATGCTAAAAGATAAGTAACCTATAAATATAACAACCTTTACGTGCTATTGCACTATTTGAGCCAAAAATAGCCATAAAATGCCGTTTGTAGCAAGGTGCTAGCGCTTATCTAGGATGTATTTGGCATTTAAGGGCTATTATAAGTGGCAGAGGGCAGATAAGTCAGGGCTATTGTAGCGTTCCTGTTTCCTAAGGTCAGTGATATATTCATCCCTACTCTGTTCCACGTTATAATAACGCCATTTATTGGCCACCTTCTCTAGATATCGTGCCGCGCCAATACTTATTCAACTATTTATAAGTATTGCACTCAGAAGTCATAAAAATAGCGAACAGAGAACGTGGTACTTTTTGACTCTATCTACAGGATAAAATTATGTTTGCTATTGCTGCCAGTACCGTTACCAGTTGGGGGCTTTATATCTTATTGCCCATCTTTATTGCTTTTTTATTCTTTATCATCTGGGACCTATCAAAACAGTCTGAAGCAGGTCGCGCTGGTACGTTTTGGATGTTTTTAGCACTTGGTGCTGGCTTTATCGGCTTTATCTTAAAAATACTGCTGGAAATGGCATTTACACGGTGGTTTATCTAAACCATATTAACAACGTCTTACTTTGCGACTTATTTTTTGGCAATCAAAGTCGCACGCATCGGCGCAGGATAGCCTTCAAGCGTTTTACTAGGATCATTAGGATCTAAGAAATCTGCTAGCGAATGATAAGTCATCCAGTCCGTTTTACGTTGTTCCTCAATCGAGGTGACTGCCACATCGACGCAGCGCACCTCCGTAAATCCCGCTTTTTCTAGCCAGCCGGTCAATGCCGCGACGGATGGTAAAAAATACACGTTATTCATCTGCGCATAGCGGTCGTGTGGCACCAGTACCGTATTGGCATCGCCTTCGATAACCAAGGTTTCAAGCACCAACTCACCGCCTTTGACCAGCTGTCCTTTTAGCTGTTGTAAATGCTCAAACGGCGATTGGCGATGATAGAGCACCCCCATGCTAAATACGGTATCAAATAACTGGCTATGCTCAGGTAAGGCTTCAAGCGGTACGGGGATATAATGCGTTTTATATCTATCAGCAGCCCCGACAAAATGCCGAATCGCCATAAACTGATGATAAAACAAGCAAGACGGATCAATGATAATGACCGTATTCGCGCCAGCGCCTGCCATACGCCAGCCATGATAGCCAGAACCACCGCCCACATCTAGAACGCGACGACCTTTTAGAGGGCTTAAATGCGGTGCAACCCGCTGCCATTTCCAATCACTGTGCCATTCAGTATCGATAAAAATTGGCGCGGCTTGATCATCTTCACTCTGTGCAGTCCCGATTTGAAAAGGTCCTTTACGCCACGGCATCAGCTGCTTTAATAATGCCGTTGTTTGTTTGTGCTGAGACTCACTAAGATTTGCCTCAATCGTCAGAACATCGCTGTTTAGAGCGACATTATTGACCGTTAACCTCGGTAAACGAGCGACTGATGCTTGATAAGCGGGTGCATGCGCGTAGTTGGCTTTGTCCTTGATAGCATTTAACCATGTTGGTAAGCGCGTAAGCCACTCATAAGCGCTCGGCTGCTGCTGGGCTAACTCTAACAAGGTTAAATACAATTCGCGTTCGGCGTGAATGATGGTGTCGTTAAGCATAAAAGCGGATTACCGTATAAATCAGAAAATAGGAGGTTGTTCAGTTTTAGGAATTTAACCGTTATTTAAACGCCACAATAGAGACAAAGTTTAAAAACTGAAACCACGTCAGATGACGCTCAAAACCAACTTGCGCCAGACGCGTATGATGCTCATCTAAAGTATCAGTAATCAAAACATTTTCTAACGCGTTACGCTTGCCACTGATTTCCATCTCGGTATAACCATTAGCACGTTTAAAATCATAATAACGCTCAACCAACCACGCATCATATTGCTCATCAAAAGCATGGGTCTTTTCAGTTAGTACCAGTATGCCGCCCTCGCTTAATGCCGCATAAATTTTCTCTAATACTGCGACTCTATCGTTGGCGGGCAAAAACTGTAAGGTTAAGTTTAAAATTACCATATCGCATGGCTCAAGCTCTTCATCGCGAATATCGGCCGTAATCACTTCAATATTATGCGCAGGATAATTATCATTAAGTAAAGTAGTCGCTTCGGTGGTCATCGCAGGTGAGATGTCAATCGCTTTAATCTGTAAGTCTTGCGGCTCAAATTCACCCGCCAGTGCCATGCTTGCCGCGCCAAGTGAGCAGCCCAAATCATAAACGCGACTGACACGCTGACCACTCTCACTCTGCTGACGGTACTTACAATGACGCCGAGCAAAGATAGGTAGCATCGCCAGTACCTGACCATAACCTGGCACACTACGACGAATCATATCTGGAAAACACGCCACTACTTGCTCATCAAAAGAGAAGCGCGCCGCCTTATCAAGTGGCGTGGTAAATAGGGTGTCATGTTTAACAACAGCAGGCTTAGATTGACTCATGGTACGACTCATTGTGTGATAATAGAACGTAAATTAGAAGATAATTGATGGTCTTGCTCGTCATTATTAGCTGCAAGCGCCGCAACGTAGCAAAAGCACATTATAACATTACTGTTTGTTACTTATCGCCATCAGATGCCCTGCTAAGCTAAATAGGTATCGCTAAGCAAAAATCCTTAGCCCGTATGTTATAGTTATAAAAATAGGAAAAATTATGCAAACCATTATATTAGGCGGTGGCTGTTTTTGGTGCACCGAATCGGTATTTTTATCGGTAAAAGGCGTACAATCTGTGGTTTCAGGCTACATGGGCGGAGACGCTGTTTCTGCCAACTATGAAGCGGTCTGTAGTGGCAACACAGGTCATGTTGAAGTGATTAAAGTCGAGTTCGACGACTCTATTGTCCCGTTAGAGGTGATACTTGATGTTTTCTTTGCCACCCATGATCCCACTACCATGGACCGCCAAGGCAATGACGTCGGCAGTCAGTACCGCAGCGTGGTCTTTTATACCGAAGAAAACCAAAAAGCCACGATCGACCGCACCATCAACAAACTGCGCGATATGGGCGTCAATGTGGTCACCGAAGTACACCCTGCGGTTGAGTTTTATCAAGCAGAAGATACCCATCAAGACTTTTTTAATCGCAATCCAGGACAGGCTTATTGCAACTTTGCCATACCACCAAAGCTTGCCAAATTGCGTAAAGAATTTAGCCAATATATGGTGAGTTAAATAGCAGTGTGCTTAACAGCTCAGAATTAACTATAACCACAGTCTCAGTAGGTCATATAGGTCATAAACGCCAAATGCTTATCATATAAGTATTTGGCTTTTTAGTACCTTTAGCAGTATCACTCAAACCGTTATTATATAGAGATAATGGATTCAATATTAAAACGATACAGCGGGACTGAGATAATTTTTATACAGCCTCTGTCGGCGTAGGCAAGGCAAGGCAAGGCAAGGCAGAAAAATTTATCCCAGTTACGCGTTGCAATATAAGGCACCGGTTTTATTTGGAATTGACTATATCTCATAACCTCAACGAATAAAGGCAAAAATATGAACGCTGAATTTTGGCACAACCGCTGGCAAGAGAAACGTATCGGCTTTCATCAGCCTGATGTCAATCCACTGTTAGCGAAGTACTTTACGCAGCTAAACCTGCCAGCTAATAGCCGTATCTTTGCCCCTTTATGCGGCAAATCCGTTGATATGATTTGGCTAGCCAAGCAAGGCTTCGATATTGTTGGTATTGAATTGGTTGAGTCAGCGGTACAGGCGTTTTTTATTGAGAACGATATCTCTTATACCATAAAACCGCACAGTAAAAATTCAGACATCAAATGCTATCAAGGCACTCTGTCAGGGCAAACCATAGCATTATGGGCTGCTGACATTTTTACATTAACCTCTCATGATATCGGTCACGTTGATGCTGTCTACGATCGAGCGGCACTGATTGCTATGCCACCAGAGCTGCGCCTTCAATATAGTCAGCAGGTTTGTAGCCTCAGTCAAAACTCGCCTCAGCTGTTATTGACCCTCAATTACGATCAAAATGAGCGAGCAGGACCACCCTTTTCAATCAGCCCTGAGCAAATTCAGCAATACTACAGCGCTTACTATCAAATTTATCAGCTTGAAGAAGAGTCATCTATATTGAACGCTGCCCCTGAGATGGCAGTGACAGAGCCTGTTTGGTTGTTAAAGAAAAAATAAAAACATTCCATTTGTATTTTTTAACCCTATCCTAATATCACGCCAACGTCAGCTTATAGTAACTGAGTGCTGCGATACCTTTTCTTTACTATTGAGATTGGTTACTCTAAGTAAATCGACCTTTAATCGCTTTGCTTCACTTTTTAATAGCTCGTTTCTAATACTATTTTTAACAGCTACTTTGACGCTTATAGGATATTTTTATGCGCTTGACTTACTTATCCACCTTATCTTTATTAACGACAGCCATTGGTCTTAGTCTTGCCAGCACCGCTCAAGCTGCCAAACCAGACGCACCAAACTTGTCTAACGCTCAGTTTCAGCAGTGTCTAGACGGCCTTAAGAACTCTAGCAAATTTCGCGGCGTCGATAGCTATACTTTTAATAATTATCGCCCAAGCCAGCCTGATCCTAGCGTGATTCAGTCATTGAATTATCAGCCAGAATTTCAAAAGGACGTTTGGGATTATTTGTCGTCGCTCGTTGATACTGAACGCGTTGAAGATGGTATCCGCGCCAAGCGTCAATGGGCAGATACGTTACGTAAAATTGAATCGCGCTATGGCGTTAAAGCCGAGCACGTATTAGGCGTGTGGGGTGTGGAGTCGAACTTTGGCCAGACATTGGGCAAAAAGCCTTTGTTTGAGTCTTTAGCGACCTTGTCTTGCTTTGATCGTCGCCAGAGCTATTTCCAAGGTGAATATGCCAATGCGCTAAAAATCGTCCAAAACGGCGATATTGCACCAAGTGATATGACAGGGTCTTGGGCAGGGGCATTTGGACAAACGCAGTTTATGCCGAGTACCTTTTTAGAATTGGCAGTCGACTTTGATGGTGATGGTCGCCGCGACTTGGTCAATAGCGTCCCCGATGCCCTTGCCTCTACGGCAAACTTTTTAGACAAACGTGGCTACCGTTCAGGCGAAGCATGGGGGTATGAGGTAAAACTACCAAGTGGATTCTGGGCAGCGTCCAATCGCAAAGACAAAAAGTCGATGAGTCACTGGCGCAATCAAGGCTTGACCCTTGCCAATGGTAACCCTCTGCCTTCTGACTTAAGTAGTGCGGGATTACTCCTACCCGCTGGCAAAGATGGCCCTGCATTCTTAGTCGGTAAAAACTTCGATACGTTCTATTCTTATAATGCTTCAGAAAGTTATGCGCTGGCGATTGCTCATTTATCAGATCTGATTACGCGCGAGGACAGTAGTAAAACCGACTTTATCACAGCGTGGCCAACTGACGACCCTGGTATCGGTCGCCAAGAATCCAGAGCGATTCAGCAAGCATTATTAAATGCAGGCTATGATATCGGCGCCGTCGATGGCATCATCGGTGATAATACGCGTACCGCTATTCAGCAGTACCAGTCTAGCCATGGCATTTTTCCAGCTGATGGGCGTGCAGGTCAGAAGTTCTATCGTGCCATCATGGGTAATACGGCACCTAACACGTCGCAATACGGCAATCAATATAACCAGCCAGCAAACAGCCGTCCTTTGAATCCTGTACCTGCTGATCGTATGGGACAATTGATTCAACAGCAAAGCACAGCGCCTACTAGCTACTCGCAGCCTACAGCGATCACTCCCTCAAACTCAGGTACAACGCGATATCGCCGTGTAACAGGGGCTGATGGCAGCATAAAACTGGTACGTATTGATGCAGGCTCCTGATCAGATAATGTCTTTTAGCTATGTCTAGCTTAGATGGTATTATTTTAGATACTACTAACTAATAATAAGTACACATAACACCAAAAAGCCACGCTCATTAGCGTGGCTTTTTCATGGGATATATTCTGTCATTCACTATAACTTGCAACAATTGACCTCATATATCGAACATCCAGTTTTTAGACATTAGACGATGGGCGGCGGATTTGGCTTACCATTGTCACCATTCCAGTTCTCGCGAGCTTTTTCATCTAAATCTGCTGGCGTCTTAGGCTCCCATTTGCCATTTTCTTTCCAAGTGGCATCACCCCAATCTGCGTCCTCTTCTTTTCTATCCAGCTCTTTATAGACTTTGGTCGGATCAATGCCGCGACGCTTCATATCCGCTACCTGCTCTTCTAGCGTATGAAACTGACTTGCCTCATGCATGGTTTGCTCTAAGCTATCCAACTCACTTCTTAACGCGTCATTTTTATCATTACTCATTGTTCGCTCTCCTTAATTACTCAGTATTATTATGTGTTCATATAAATCATTATTACGAGTATCAAAAGGATTGACAACGAGTGCCACGTATACTTTGTATTACAAAACGTAGCCAGCGGCAAAAAGCGTGTTAGAGAATCATGATATGGATGCAATAATAAGATTTATCGTAAAAGTACTGAATGATGATAGCGAAGGCCATACGCATATGTTAGCTAGTGGCAGTTGGTATGGCAGAAGCTCCTAGCAATGGCTTTTTTTCACCAAGTAGGCTTTTTGCATAAAAAGTTAATTTCCAAAGCTCGTGTGTGACCCGTGTTCCGTAGGTGGTTAGCTGTATCCAGTTGGCACCAATCAATTGCCGCTGCAAATGCGTGAGATCGTCTTGAGAGATCTGGCACCGTGCTACCGCATGGACATTTGGCATCTCGCGCTTGATATCAATCTCAGCTCGCGTCGCAATTAAGCGGTTGATACCACTTTGCAAACCATAGTTTGAAAAAGTAGCAGGCATTTTTATCAGCGTGATCAAAATGTCTTGCCATGCTAGTACCATAGATCTTGTGACGTCAGTTAAATTACCACCCTCATAAGCCTGAGCTTTATAGCGAATCTCAAAGGTATCGGTCAATACGAGTGGTTTACTGACATTATCATCCATCCTCTGCTGAGGAACAACCGTCGTTTCTTGCCCTATTACTTGATTGTTTGTCAAAGTAGCTGCTAGGGCCTCAGATACTGAAGACTTATTGGTCTTCATCAATTCTTCATCAACCCTGATCCACTCAGCCTCTATGTGATGGCTGGCAACCATTTTATAATAGGCTTGGATAAGCAGCTGATCGATGTCGTTTTCTGTCTCGTAATAATAGATCTTATCGGTTTTTGACGTAACTGCATTGGTAAATTCTTGCAGCTGTCTACTAATATTAGCGCCATTATGGTGTTTCTTTATTAGTATCAATAACGGCTTGAGCTTCGCTTTAGCATTGAGATAACTCAGATGCATTTGACTGACACCGTTATTTTGGGTAGTACCATAGCTATCGCCAATGACCATCAAAGCATAGTCACAAGCATCGATACATTGACGCCCATACAATGAGGCTTTGGGTAACTTACTGGAGGCATCATAGGTTAAAAAAGCGCGCCCTTGAAAAAATATCGCAATACTATCCAATACCAATAACTGGTCGTTATCAGCGCATACAACATGAATATGGTAGCGACGGTTTAGCACGAACACCTCTAATCTTAGTTAGCTGATCAAAAAAGTAGGCTCTCAAAAAAAGCATAATAACAAACTATCTACATATTCTATTTGGTAAATACAAGCCTAGCATAATATTGCTATAGTGCATTTATTTTATTTCCAATTCCATTAATATACTACGGGATTATAACAGCTGTATTGAGATTAATCTCAGGCGCATCTAAGACAGATACTCAAAATGAGGATGGTATTGTAAAGGTGTTTGCGCGCCAAGCAAACGTGATAACAGCGGACTCATTTGCTTATCATATTTGGTCGCATAAAATGTCAATGGTGGCTTAATCTGATCGCCACTCAAACCAGCACCCACTACCCTATTTTTATCCACGTCATCTGTAGGTAATGCTGACAAATTATGGCTTATCAATAGTTGCTTAACACGCTCCGCAATTGCCTGCCCCGAATCAACCACTTGCATCGATAGTTTTTGCTCATCAATCTCTTGTAGCAAAAAATCTTTAAAGAACGGGTAATGCGTGCAGCCCAATACCAGCTGGTCTACTCCATCCTTTGCAAACACTTGCAATTGCTGACGCAGATTTTGCGCCGTTTTACTGTTGATTGGCATGCCTGATTCTACCCAAGGCACCAGTTGTGGGTCAAAATATTTGGTCACTTTGGTGGCATTTGGGCTGGCTATTTTAGCAATGACATCATTTAAAAGCGTGCCGTTTAGTGTTGCTTTAGTTGCCAGTACCGCCACATGACCACTTTTACTGGCCAATACCGCAGGTTTTAATGCTGGCACCAAACCGACAATCGCCAGCTGCGGATAGTGCTGCCTTGCTGTCTCTAACGCGTAGGCTGAGGCGCTATTACATGCAATGACAATAAGCTTACAGCCTTGTTGATATAGCCACTCTACTGCCGTTAATGTCAACGCTTTAATATCATCACTGTCTCTGTTGCCGTAGGGCACATGCAGGTTATCGGCGTAATAGACGTAACGCTCATGGGGTAGTTGCTGAGCCAGATGCAGATAAACAGACAAGCCGCCGATACCAGAATCAAATAAACCAATGGGTGCACTACAATCGGCCTTTATCCCTTTATGGTCTATAGGCTGATTGTGTATTACAGTACTAGTCATTACTTTTCTAGGGGTCTGCGTATCAGGGATTCCTGAATAATTACTCACCGTGTCAGTAACGGCGCTTGCGGCAACATTCATATTATTTTACTGCCATTTGATAGAAGTATTCTTATACCGATTCTACTGATAATGTTAACTAACATCATCCTTAACGATTGGTCTATAAATAAAAAGAATTATAAATAGATAACAAGTTCTGCTAAAGATTATTAGCAATAACTGACTAATTATAGCTCATTATCAACCGTTAAATGGACGGCATTGACAGTGTATAAGCGCGACCGCCACTTTGCAGGGTCAGTATGGTCTCCCCATCTTGCTCGGTCAGCTGCCCAATCTCGGTTAAGTGATAAAATACGTTACGTCCGATAAGCGCGGTTAACCCATTTCGAACCAGCATGTAAGGGCGTATTTGTGTCGTTACGTCCGCATGCTGGCTGGTTTCTTCTTGATTGTTACTCTGCGCAACGTTTTTTTTGTTATTAGGAAGATAATGACGTAAATGAATAGGATGTTCATCATCTAAGCGAACGACGTCCCCTGTTGTTGTAGTAAACTCAAGCCAACTATGACCATCTTCGTTAACGATACCAACATCATTAATGAGAAGTGGCACATCTTCCACCTGAATGCGCAGTTTTTGTACGGGCGTCTTTAGAAAATACTCAGTCACGCCATCGTTTTCTTCTTTCCATAAGATAGTGGCAAACAGACTGACCAATGACTCTCTAGTCATATGCCCGCCCTCATGCCACCATTCGCCATTGGCTTTGATGACCAAGTCCATATCATCAATTTGTTCGGGATGCCAGTTCTCTAGGGGCGGTATGGCACGCCCTTCACGCGCCCCCGCCACAGACTTTAGATACTGACTCAAGTTGTCTAAATTGTTTAGTTCAGACAGCTTATCATTAAAGGCATTAGTATCCTTCATGGTGTCTATAGTCGGGGCATTGATACGTGTATTATTATCTGTCATCGTAAGAACCTTTAAGTAGTAATCAAAGTTTGGCAAATCTGTTATTACTATAAATTTTAGTTTCGGGTATCATAAGACACTATGGTCAGATAATATGGTCAGATAACATCGTCAGGCAATATCGTCATTGTACACCCACTGTCTTAATCTTACCTTAACACTGATGTTGTGAAATGCGTATCGTGTTTGTGGGACTTTTCTTTTATAATAAGTAACGATTTTTTATTTGAAATAGTCTGGTGGGCGTTGTACTAATGACACATTTTACGTTATGTTTTTAAAAATACTTTTATCGTAACGTCGTCAACTGATACCGTAAAGACCCTTTTTATCGGGCAGCCATATGTCTGAGTAAAGTTAGCGCCACAAGCCTTATTATTCAATTGTTAAGCTAATGATGCCCTGAGATAAGCCACTACAAGTTTAGGAGTAGGTATGCAAGAGCAAGACAATCAAACGCCAGTTGTTGATGGTGATACTGTAAATATCGACACCCCAATCGTGACAGACCCCGCCAATCCAGAATCAGCCACTGTCATACCAGAAGTACCTGCTGAAGAACCACCTGTTGTTGTAGATATGCAGGCCAGTGAGCCAGTCGCTGAAACGGTCGTTGTCGACAAAGCGCCAGAACCTGTCGCAGCAGAGCCTGAAGTTGAACGTGAGTCGATGGAGTTTGATGTCATCATCGTCGGTGGTGGACCTGCTGGCCTTTCAGCGGCCATTCGTCTGCGCCAGCTGGCTATTGCCGCAGGGAACGATGAGTTCATGGTTTGTGTGGTCGAAAAAGGCTCGGAGTTTGGTGCTCATACCCTATCTGGTGCGGTCATGGAAACGCGCGCTTTAGACGAGCTGATCCCAGATTGGAAAGAAAAAGGCGCACCGCTAAACGTCCCTGCAATTGAAGATCGCCTCTATATGCTAGGTTCAGCGACCAAAGCGACCAAATTGATGGATTCAGTTGTCCCTGCTAGCATGCACAATAAAGGCAACTATATTGTCTCATTGGGCAACGTCGTTCGTTGGTTGGCGCAACAAGCTGAAGAGCTAGAAGTCATGATGTTCCCAGGCTTCCCTGCTGATGAAATTTTATATAATGATGATGGTTCAGTAAAAGGCGTGTTGACAGGCGACATGGGCGTGGCTGCTAGTGGCGAAGCGAAACATAGCTTTGAGCCAGGTTATGAGCTGCTTGCCAAATATACCATCTTCTCTGAAGGTTGCCGTGGTCACTTAGGCAAGCGCCTTATCAGCCGCTTTGCCCTAGATAAAGACTCAGATCCACAGCATTACGGTATTGGTCTAAAAGAGCTATGGGAAGTGACGCCTGAGAAGCATGAAGAAGGCGTAGTGATGCATGGTTCGGGCTGGCCATTGACGGACACTGGCTCAACTGGCGGTTGGTGGTTGTATTTTGATGAAAACAACCAAGTAAGCTTTGGTATGGTCATCGACTTATCATATTCAAACCCTTATATGTCACCGTTTGATGAGATGCAGCGTCTAAAGCTACATCCGCTTATTCGTAATGTATTAGAAGGCGGTAAACGTCTGTCTTACGGCGCTCGCGCGCTGACCAAAGGCGGTCTTAACTCATTGCCAAAATTCACTTTCCCAGGCGGCGTATTGGCGGGTGATGACGCAGGTTTCTTAAACCCTGCCAAAATCAAAGGCACCCATACGTCAATGAAATCTGGCATGTTAGCTGCCGAAGCAATTTTTGAGGCAGTGCAAGCGGGTCGTCAGCATGATGACGTCGAAGCATATAGCACCATGTACAAAGAATCATGGTTATATCAAGATAACTATGAAGCCCGTAACTTTGCTCCTGCTATGCACCGTATGGGTCAATGGATGGGCGGCGCTTTTACCTTTATCGAGCAAAACTTGCTTGGCGGTAAAATGCCTTTGACCATTCATGACAATCAAAAAGATTATGCTCAGCTTGAGCGTGCCGCTCATGCTTATCAGCCAACCTATCCTAAGCCGGATGGCAAATTGGTATTTGATAAATTGTCATCTGTCTTTATCTCCAATACCAACCATGCAGAAGATCAGCCAGTACATTTAAAATTAACTGATCCCACAGTGCCTGTCACTATCAATTTACCCCTCTATGCTGAGCCTGCGCGTTTGTACTGCCCAGCTGGGGTTTATGAGATTGTGAAAGATGCCGAAGGCGCTAAATTTGTTATCAACGCGCAAAACTGCGTCCATTGTAAAACTTGTGATATCAAAGACCCGTCACAAAACATCACGTGGGTAACGCCAGAGGGCGGCGGCGGTCCTAACTATCCAAACATGTAAATTGTTATTGATATAGTGTTTAGATGGTTATAATTTAAAATAAGCCATAAAAAAATCGCCCTTAGAAGGGCGATTTTTTTATGGCTTATTTAATAGATATATATCTAGGGTTTTAGCTTAATCGGTCCACGCATCACGATTGGCTTCATCCTTTAATTTCACAAAATCATCTGGATTAAACTTGATCTGGTCAGCAGTTTTGCCTTCTTTAATTTGACGCTCATAGTCACGTAATATTCTAAGGGCTACCGGCGACAAGATTAGAATTGCCACTAAGTTGACCAATGCCATTAAACCCATGGACAAATCGGCAAAGTTCCAGATAGCTGGCAGGCTTGCGACAGCACCGACAAATACCATGCCTAAGACCATAAAGCGGAAGATCATAATCATGACCTTGGCATTTTTTTCGCCAGAAATAAACTCAAGGTTTGACTCACCATAGCTATAGTTTGCAATGATAGAGGTAAATGAGAAGAAGAAGATGGCTATGGCAACGAAAATCACGCCCATATCCCCTACGTACTGTGACAATGCAAGCTGTGTTAATTGAATACCTTCTTGTTCGACGTTCGGGTCAACCACGCCAGAGAGAATAATAATTGAGGCGGTCGCTGTACAAATAACCAGTGTGTCCAAGAATACACCTAGCATCTGCATAAAACCTTGCACGGCAGGATGGTCAGGATGGCTTTTTGCTGTAGCAGCGGCATTGGGCGCTGAACCCATACCTGCTTCGTTTGAGAATAGACCGCGCTTGATACCGTTGATCATCGCCTGCGCAATACCATAACCAATCACACCGCCTGCTGCTTGTTCAAAGCCAAATGCTGATTTGACAATTAAAGCAACCGCCGCTGGAAATTCACTCAAATTGGTCAAGATGACATAAAGCGCTAGCACAATGTAAAGAATCGCCATTACTGGTACAATTTTACCAGCAATACGGGCAACAGAGCGTAAGCCGCCAAAGACCACGGGGGCGACTAGTACTACCAATATTAAACCTGTCATCCATGTTGGAACACCAAAGGCTTCATTAGTTGCTTGTGCAATGGTATTTGACTGCACGCCATTAAACGCCAAACCAAATGCTACTAGCAAACACAACGAGAAAAATATCGCAAGCCAGCGTTTACCCAAGCCTTTTTCGATATAGTAAGCGGGTCCACCGCGATAGACATTGTCGTTATGTGGCACTTTATACGCTTGCGCTAAGGTCGATTCGATAAAACTGGTCGACATACCCACAATGGCGGTCATCCACATCCAAAACACAGCGCCCGGTCCGCCCAAATAGATGGCAATTGCCACCCCTGCTAGATTTCCCGTACCGACTCGTGCAGCAAGAGACGTCATCAGTGCCTCAAATGAGCTGATGCCGCCATCTTTACGCCCTTGATTTGAGACTTTCAGTAACTGCCACATATGACCAAAATGACGAAACTGAATAAAACGGGTCGCAATAGTAAAATATAGACCTGCTCCTATTAAGACGAACATCAATAGTCCATACCATGGATTACTGGCAATCAACCAATCGTTATTACCCCAAATAATACTCACACCATAGTTTACGATGCTATTAAACCCACCTGCTATGCCTTCGCTCATACTCTATCCCCCTCACTAACATTCTATACTTTTAGCATATGTTATAAATTGATGTGACTAATGGTTTTCTATGATGCTCCGTCCTCACGCTGTTTATTACTCATCACTGTTTATTTCAGCAATAAAATGACAAACAAGGCACTTCTATCATATGGAGGTATTTTAACTTACTAAAAACAATTTAGCAGTTTTAATACTTTTTTTAATTATTAATCATTTACAAACTTTTGCTTAGTAATAAATAAAGATTAAAAATTTATGGTTATAAAATATCTATTTATAAATAACTTTTAAGAATTAACTATTGTCTTAAGATTAAAAACATATTTATATAAATGATAGTGACTATTACAATCCTTATTTGCTTAATTTTTCTTGACTGGTTTATGATAACTATTGTCAAAGTAAAGGGGGATTATTACTCCAGCTTATCATTATAGTGGTTAAGCCAAATCCATAATAATAATGCGGCTTTAATGTGAAACCTTACCATAAATAATGGTTGCATTCACTTTTACTAACATAAGTTAGTTATAGTTTCTGCAAATACATATTTAGTTACATAAAGTAAATAAAATTTATTTATTGTTAATCAAGTCATTTTTGTATATATTCCTAATAAGTTTATAAAAGCTGATTTCAATACTTATTGGCATGAATGTATATTTATAAACATTAGAACCATGCTATCGGGACGATGGCAATAATAAGACAGAGGATTGTCAGCTGATACCGCCCCCTCCTCTCTAAGCCTCGTCATTTATAATAAATTTAATCACCTATCTGACTATCTAGTATTAAATAATGGGATGTTAAGCGATTGATATCGACGCTTATTCTTTAACTTTTTAGTGGTTATATCGAGCAATTTATCCTCGTATTGATAGCATTTACAAGAGAGAAATTGCTTCATATTTTGATAATGTTAGGTTACTTATACTGATTGATCGCTCTGCTTTAGTTGTTCATTTACTGTTCTTATGGACATAAAACACTGTTTTGACAGTAAGATAAAAAATAAAGCACAGGGACTAGTCAGGCTCAAGTCAGTGACCTTGTTTTTATGTTAGGCAAAAGGAGTTGTCCTATGGAGAACCACAGCGATTCATCTGGATATTGGAAAGCCAATATCCGTCTTATTCAAGGTTGTTTAATCGTATGGGCGCTATGCTCGTATGGTTTTGCTATTCTTTTACGTCCTCTATTGGCTGGTATCAAAATCGGTGGTACTGATCTGGGCTTTTGGTTCGCTCAGCAAGGATCCATTGGGGTATTTATCATCCTAATTTTCTTTTACGCTTGGCGTATGAATAAGTTAGATAAACAATATGGCGTAGACGAGGAATAGACCCATGAGTCAGTTTGTAATTAATCTTATTTTTGTGGGTTTATCCTTCGCACTTTACTTCGGTATCGCGATTTGGGCCCGTGCCGGGTCGACCAGTGAATTCTATGTTGCAGGCGGTGGGGTTCATCCTGTCGTCAACGGTATGGCAACAGCGGCTGACTGGATGAGTGCGGCTTCATTTATTTCTATGGCCGGTCTAATCGCTGCTAGCGGTTATGGCGCTTCAACGTATTTGATGGGCTGGACGGGTGGTTACGTTCTACTAGCCATGCTTTTGGCGCCTTATTTACGTAAGTTTGGTAAGTTTACGGTTCCTGATTTTATCGGCGACCGTTTTTATTCTAAGACTGCGGCCATGATCGCCGTTGTTTGTTTGATTATCGCATCAACCACGTATGTTATCGGTCAGATGACTGGTGCCGGTGTGGCATTTTCACGCTTCTTAGAAGTTGAAAGTACCACTGGTCTGATTATCGCTGCTGTAGTTGTCTTTTTCTACGCCGTACTAGGTGGTATGAAAGGGATTACCTATACGCAAGTAGCGCAATATGTGGTTCTGATGATTGCCTATACCATTCCTGCTGTCTTTATCTCACTTGAGTTGACGGGTAACCCGATTCCAGGTCTTGGTTTGTTCTCAAATCATGTTGAAGCAGGTGTTCCTATCTTGACTAAGCTTGATCAAGTCGTGACGGATTTAGGTTTTGCATCCTATACGGCTGATGTACCAAACAAGCTTAATATGGTGCTATTTACCTTAACACTCATGATCGGTACAGCAGGTCTACCACACGTTATTATTCGCTTCTTCACGGTTCCTAAAGTTGCTGATGCTCGTTGGACTGCTGGTTGGACGTTAGTATTTATCTCATTATTGTACTTCACTGCTCCTGCAGTGGGCGCAATGGCACGTTTAAATCTGGTTGATACTGTTTATCCGCAAGGCGTTGCTGAAGCACCTTTAGAATATGACCAACGCCCTGATTGGATGATGACATGGGAAGAAACAGGTCTTATTAAATATAACGATCTAAACAACGATGGTCGTATGCAGTTGTATAATGATGGTGGGTTAGGGGCTGCTCAAATCGCTCTTAATACCGCTCAAGCTGATGGTGGTGACGTTGCCGCAGCAACTGCCGCAGTAGAAACCGCTCGTATTAAACACGATGCAGAGCTTGATGGTCGTTTTTCAGACGCTGGATGGGCAGGTAACGAGTTAGAGGTTAACCCTGATATCTTGGTACTCGCGAATCCAGAAATTGCACAGCTACCAGGCTGGGTCATTGGTTTGATTGCAGCAGGTGGTTTGGCAGCAGCATTATCAACAGCTGCAGGTCTACTACTCGCAATTTCATCAGCCATCAGTCATGACTTGATCAAACGTAATCTCAATCCGAATATTACTGATGCACAAGAGTTGAAATATGCTCGTATCACTATGGCCGTAGCGATCGTAGTAGCGACTTACTTAGGTATTAATCCACCAGGGTTTGCTGCACAGGTGGTTGCATTAGCCTTTGGTATTGCTGCTGCTTCATTGTTCCCTGTCTTGATGATGGGCATTTTCTCTAAGCGCATCAATAATCTTGGCGCTATTACAGGTATGTTGACTGGTCTGATAGTCGTTCTTGTCTATATCTTTATGTTCAAGGGCTGGTTCTTCATCAGTGGTACAGCGAATTTCCCTGATACTGAAGAGTACTGGTTGTTTGGCATCTCACCACTATCATTTGGTGCAGTGGGTGCCTTGCTGAACTTTATCGTAGCTTTCGCAGTATCTTATGCGACTGCGCCACCTCCAGCTCATATTCAAGAGCTAGTTGAAAGCGTACGTTCTCCACGTGGCGCTGGCGGTGCAATAGACCACTAAGAGCTTTAGTGTGCTATTTATCCTACAGATCACTCACAGGCAGTAGCTGCTTGTGAGTGATTTTTTTATCCTATGGCTATTACTGTACTTTATAAATATATATTGCATTAAGGACATTTTATGATTTTTGAGTTTATCGCTACCATCGCTGCCGCATTTGGTATGGCTGGTCTGGCACTGATTATAACTCACCTCAGTAAATTGGCGGGCAAACGCGCACCAAAATGGCTTATTCCTTTATTTGCTGCGATCGGTATGTTTGCCTTTCAAATACACCAAGAGTATAACTGGTATGGTCAGCAAGTGAGCAAGTTACCAGAAGGCGTGCAAGTCGTCAAAGTCGCAAAAAGTACTACGTGGTTTCGCCCTTGGTCTTATGTTAAGCCGCAAATATTACGTTTTATCGCTGCCGATACAGCCAATACCAGCGTACAAGTAGACAATCAAAATATCCATCTGGTCAACCTGTATTTGTTTGAAAGACGCAGAAGTGTGCAGCAAGTACCGCAAGTGATCGACTGCGCTGCCCCTGCCCGTGCAGATTATGTGTTACAAGAAAAAGGCAGTAAGCTAACGCTTGATGAGCATGTAAAACAAACGACCGCTTGGCGACCTTTAGAAAAAAGTGATCCTCTATATATCAATGTTTGTGTGAATCAAAAATGACTAAGTCATAAAAAAAACACTCATCAAAGCCACTATTAGCTGTCTTATCACTATATTTATGACTTATTGAACCGTCTGTCTAAATATAGTTGCCGAAAATAAGGCTAATAACGACTATTCACTTTTGTATAAGCATGCTTAGAATTGGCACCCAATAACAAGCCGGCGCATAGACCACCAAAATGCGCCGCAAATGAGATACCCTGCTGCGGTATCAAACCTTGCTTGATAGTCAACCAATAACCGGCTCCCATCACAATGCAAGCCAATAAATAACCCCAACGCCTAGCGAACATCGCGCCCCCTATCATAAACCCAAGCATAGCAAAACACAGCCCAGAGGCACCAATATGTATCGATAACGGTGAGCCAATCACCCATGTCACAAGCCCTGAGGCAACTATCAGCTTAATGACGGTGCGATAAGCGTTATTTTCAAATAAACCAAATAAAAATAAAATCTGCATCAATGTCAGTGAATTCCCCACTAGATGTGAGAAATTGCCATGCATCGTCCATGAAGCAAATACCCCTATCATACTGCCAATATCTAATGCTCGTGGCACAATACCAAAGATATTCCATAGACCAAAAAACACGCTGTCGTTAAGAAAGAACATCACCCACATTGGTATCAGTACAAACGCATATAGACCAAATACTTGCTTAATGCGTACGATTATAAGTGTCGTCAATTGCTGCCACTGCATCTAGGCTATATCCTTTTTATCTTATTAAACGCATGTTAATGACTGGTAGACAAGATTGTTGGTTCTATGGGTTTAAAAGATAGCGATGAGGCCTCTTTATTAGCAGCCAACATACTACTGGCGTGTAATAACGAAGTTGAATGATAAGGCACCAACGCGGTCGGTACAAAGCTGCGAGCAGCGTCAATGTGTTTGACCGAATCATCAAAGAAAATATGCGGCGCAAAGGTTTTAAGTACCGCAGTCTTCTCAAGCCCTCCCAAAAAAAATGCCATATCAATATCTACGCCCCAATCACGCAAGGTTTTTATCGCTCGTAAGTCAGCTGGTGCATTGCGAGCCGTTACCAAGGCTATTTTCATAGGACAAGAATGTAGGCTTGCAGGCAGACGTTCCTGCATTTTTGACAGCTTAATCAATAGCTCTGCATAAGGACCTTTTTCTATCGGTAAATCACGCATCTGAGCTTCGCGGTCGTGAAAAGCTTGCAACCCTTTTTGCTTATAAAGCAGCTCACCTGAATCATCAAATAACACTGCATCACCATCGAAGGCGATACGCAGCTGCTTGGTATCCAGCTCGTAAGTATTGACTGGCGTTGCATCCAATATCGCACAAGCACAGATATTGGCATCTGCAACTTGCTGCGCATCGTCAAGATTGGTAGTCAAAAACAAATCTACATTAAAATCTTTGATATAAGGTGCAATAGGGCTACCAGATATAAAGGCTGAGCGCGAGATGGTTAGCCCATGCTCACGAATGGCATTAAGGACCTGAATCCCCGTATCAGGGCTACTCTTTGAAACAATGACCACCTCTACCAAGGGCGCATCGACACCATCCTCCTTATTATCACAATCATGGCAATAATGATTTAAATTTAACAGCGCTTTAATAAGCGGATAACCTGCACCCATGGTCAATGGATCGTTTTCACGCTCAGCCATATAGTTGCGAAACTCTTTAACGGCATCGCGAGGGCGCTGCTGTAAAAGCGATATAAGATGATTCTCAGACTCTGATAAATCAAATAGAGCGGTTGCCGATATAGCAACGATTAAGGTATTGGTAAGATCAATGGCCATGGTCTTTCTGCTTAATGGTTTTTTAGGAAATAAAATGGATAGATTGAATTTTACTATAGCTATCACTAATAACGAGACGCGTTATGTTAACGCCCCACCTTTATAATCCCTCTGCTTAAAATTAAGCATAAAAAAGCCATACTATCATAATGATAATATGGCTATAAAATCAAACCGCTGTTTTTACTCTTTGATTCAGCCAAGCTTACATGAAAGCCTTTATGCAAAAATTTATCAAAAGCGCCTAACTCAAGAGCACCAAAGATATCGCTGGGAACGCCACCAAAATCACCAAGCGTACCAAGTCTGAGACAATAAAGGGCATCACCCCCTTAAACATATCGGACAGCTTAATATGCGGTGCCATCGCCTTAATCACAAAGATATTCATCCCCATAGGCGGCGTAATAAGTCCAAGCTCTACTGTCAATACGGCAATAATACCAAACCAAACTGGATCATAACCTAGCGCAACAATAATTGGAAAGACCACTGGAATGGTAATCACCAGCATCGCTAGCGCATCCATAAATAGCCCTAGCAAAAAGTACATGATCAAGATGCAAATGAGCACCACCATTGGACTGACTGCCAATGTACCAATCCACGTCGCTAAGCTATAAGACAAGCGTGATACGGAGATAAAGTAGCCAAGTGCTTCAGCACCAAGCAGCATAAAAAAGACCACCGCAGACAGAGCAAGTGTCTCAATCAATGACTGCTTAAGCCCTGTCATGCGCATACTTTTGGCAAAAGCATAAGCCCACGATACAAAAGCACCAACTGCTGCACCCTCTGTTGGAGTAAATAACCCAAAGAAAATACCGGCAATAATCACAATAAAAATAAAGCTAAAGGGAATAAGGCCAGTCAAGGAAATGAGCTTTTGTTTCCAAGAAGTAGGCTCTCCGCGCTGGGCTAAATGCGGCTTCCAGCGCACCATGATCATGACCGTGATTGAATACATTACCATGCCAAGCATCCCCGGCAAGAAACCAGCGATAAACATATCACCGACAGACTGCTGGGTTAAGATAGCATAGACCAGTAGCGCGATACTGGGCGGAATCATAATCCCCAAAGTACCACCAGCGGCTAAAATACCGCAGGCAAAGCCCGGTTGATAACCGTACTTCTCCATTTGTGGCAATGCTACTTTGGTCATGGTAGAGGCCGTCGCCAATGATGACCCTGAGATAGAGGCAAAGATACCGGATGAGCCAATACCAGCTATACCCAAACTTCCTCTAACGCCGCCAAAGATGGTTCGAGTCGCATCAAACAATTTGCCTGCCATACCCGAATGAGAAGCAAATACCCCCATGAGAATAAATAACGGAATGGCACTAAAATCATATTTTGCTAACACATCAACGGGTAAGTCCTTGAGCATTTGCAGAGCACCAATCGGCGCTGTTACAGCACCAAAGCCAACCAAACCAACTCCGAGCATCGCAAGTGCAACAGGAACACGCAGCATAACCATTACAATCATGCATACCAAACCAATGGCACCAATAATTTCTGGACTCATGCGCCTGTCTCCTCAGCGTCAAAGAACTCGCCTGTTTTAAAGATATTGATGGATTCGATCAATGACCGAATGGCAAGTAAGATGCTTAAGAAGGCACTGATAGCATAGATGGGCATCATTGATATGCGAAGGTCTTGGGTAACTTTGCCAAATTCGATGGCATCAAAAGCGCTCTCATAAAGACCCCATGCAAACACCACACCAATGATAAAAAAGCCCATCATAAAGGTGCCCATCATGTAACCTTTGACAGCTTTTGACATCTTTTGTGTGAAGACATCGACAATGATTTGTGAACGTTCAACAAAAGCGGCAAAGGCGCCGAGTAAAGCAAAGAGCATAAAGTAAGAAACAATCTCAACGCTGCCTTTGACCGTAAACCCAAATTCACCACCGGTGAGCTTGAATATATAGCGGGCAATCACATCTAACATGGTGGTCAGTACAATAATAATAAGACTGATACCACCAATAAGCTGACATAACCTTGAGATGAGAGTACTAAGTTTGACTAGGTAGGTCATGTGACAACTCCTTTAGGTTAAACCTTACAGGCGGCACTGGCAGCTTTGGCCTTGGCATAAACACCGTCTGCATCTAAACCTAAGGCACTGACATCAGCCAGATATTTTTTGGTGCCTTTTTCAAGCGGTCCTTTCCAATTAGGATCATTTAATGGATCAGGGATTTCAACGATTTCATCACCTTTGTCTCTAGCTGCTTTTATCGCCATATCATCATGTTTATCAAATACCTCACCAACCTTGTTGGCAAGCGCCATACCTGAGTTTTTATCCAGTACCTTTTTTAAATCATCAGGTAAACTTTCATATTTCTCTTTATTCATAGTCACCATAAGCGCTGAACTATAAAAAGGAATATTGGTATGGTATTTGGTGATTTCATCAATTTTGAAAGCAGTGACAGCCTCCCAAGGGAAACTCAATCCATCAACAACACCGCGTTGTAAAGACGTATACATGTCATTGGCAGGCAGACCTACAGGAGAAGCACCAGCACTTTCAATAATATCGCCAGCGACCGCAGAAGGACGACGGATACGCATGCCTTTCATATCTTCAGGCGTGCGTATTAACTTATTGGTAGTGTGCAAAGAGCCTGGACCAGCACCATACATAAATAACATATGGGTATCTTCATACTCACCAGCTAAAGTGCCATCTTCATAAAGCGTCTGTAGCATGCAGCCCATTTGCGTAGCTGAATTTGATAAACCAGGCAGCTCAGTGATCTGAGTTAAAGGAAAACGTCCATTGGTATAGCCATGTGCTTGTGACCCAATATCTATCGTTCCTTTTGAAGCAGATTCATAAGTAACATCCGCTTTAGCAAGACCCGCTGAAGGATACAATTCTACTTTTAAGCGACCATTAGAGTCCGCTTCAATTTGCTTAGCCCACGGCTCAAAGACCTCAGTACTAATAGATGAGGTTGCTGGCCAAAAATGAGAGAAGCGTAATGTGGTTGTTTCTTGAGAGGTTGCCGCGGAAGCATCAGTACTGTCAGAAGCTTGATTAGAACAGCCTAGAAGGCTAATAGCTGCTAAGGCACCTATTGAAAAAAGAGGGGCTAACTTCATTATCAATTCCTTTTGATAACCATGGATAGGGGGTGAGTCTTTACTAAAAAATCAATGATAGAGTCAAATTCCGTATAAACTCTACATATACTACTAATTAACTAAAGTTGAAACACTCTTTAAAATTAGCAGCTATAACGATATAAGTCAAATCATTTTAAATGAATAAGAACGAATATATTTGATATAAGATATATTAATTTTCTTAAGACAAACATCCCCACCCGTCAGACAAAGAAAACCCCCTTAGCAACTAAGCTAAGGGGGTTTTACTTTAGAATAGAGAGCTGACGATGACCTACTCTCA
>NZ_JBFFMS010000030.1:0-36534 GCF_041554015.1 Psychrobacter sp.
GTTGGGGTTGAGCCGCGCATTATGGGATTTGCGCCCGCCCCTGCTATAAAAAAGTTACTTAAGCAAACGGGACTCTCTCTCGCTGAGATGGATGTGATTGAGCTGAACGAGGCGTTTGCAGCACAAGCGTTGGCTTGCACGCGTGACTTGGGCTTAGCTGACGATAGCGAACGTGTCAATCCGAATGGCGGGGCAATTGCACTTGGTCACCCGCTTGGCGCCTCAGGAGCACGTTTGATTTTGACAGCACTCAATCAACTTGAGAAAACAGGTAAGCGTTATGCAATCTGCTCGATGTGTATCGGCGTAGGACAAGGCATTGCCATGATTATTGAAAGAGTTGATTACCAAGCGTAATACCCATCCCTATGTATGCCTTCGACATTTTAACCCTAAATAAGGATGCTCAGTATGCCCATATTTGACAATCAAGAAATAGCTCTAAATTACGCCACTTTTGGTGATAGCAGCAATCCTGCTTTACTATTTTCCAACTCTTTAGGTACCAGCTATCATATGTGGCAGCCACAAATCGATGCCTTACAAAACGATTATTTTATTATCTGCTACGACACCCGTGGCCATGGTAAATCCTCTGCACCAACAGGTCCTTATAATTTGGATCAGCTTGGGCAAGACGTCATTAACTTGCTTGATTACTTGAATATTGATAAAGCATTTTTTTGTGGCATCTCTATGGGCGGTATGACTGGTCAATGGCTGGCTATCAACCACCCTGACCGCTTTCAGCACTTGATGCTATGCAATACCGCCGCAAAGATTGGTAACGAGGTCGCATGGGCAGATCGCGCGCAATTGGTACGTGAGCAAGGTCTAGATCCTATTGCCGCTACGGCTGCCTCCCGTTGGTTCACAGCAAGTTTTATCGATAATCATCTTGATGTCGTTACAGCATTATCTGACGCTCTTGCAGCTGGTAGTAGTGAGGGTTATGCAAGCTGCTGTGAGGCATTATCTGTCGCTGATACACGTGAACAGCTAAAAGATATCCGCGTGCCAGTTACGGTGGTTGCAGGTTTTAAAGACCCAGTGACGACGGTTGCCGATGGTCAATATATGGTCGAACATATTCCTAATGCTACGCTTGCGACTATCGATGCTTCACATATCTCAAATATTGAGCAGCCGGATGCGTTCAATCAATTGGTGCAACAGTACTTAAATCAACACAAAAGCGCATAGACAACTATTGACGCAATCACCGTATTAACGTCAGTTAAATAGTACAACTAACCGCCACCGTAAGGAATTTACATGAGCCATCAAAAGAGTATGAAACGACTATTATTGTCACTCGCTATCAGCTTTGCCACGTTTAGTGCCTATGGTGCGCCATCCACGGTAAATATTGACAAACAGGTAAAAAGTGTTGAGCAAAAGGTCATTGATTGGCGCCGAGATATTCATCAGCATCCAGAATTGGGCAACCGAGAAACTCGAACTGCCGCTCTTGTTGCCAAACATTTAAAGTCGCTCGGCATGCAGGTTGACACCAATGTTGGTTATACTGGCGTTGTTGGATTTTTAAAAGGGGGTAAACCAGGCCCCACCGTGATGTTACGAGCAGATATGGACGCGCTGCCTGTGACTGAAAAAACAGATCTGCCCTTTAAATCAACTATTGTGACTAAGTACATGGGCGAAGACGTTGGGGTCATGCATGCTTGCGGTCATGATACTCATGTGGCCATGCTCATGGGCACAGCCGAAGTACTAGCAGCTGTAAAAAACGAGCTACACGGAAACATCATGTTCGTCTTTCAACCTGCTGAAGAAGGTCCTCCAGAAGGTGAAGAAGGCGGTGCTGAACTGATGTTGAAAGAAGGCATCTTTAAAAAATATAAACCAGATGTGGCATTTGGATTACATATCATGTCAAGCTTGAATAGTGGACAAATCGGCTATCGAAGCGGCCCGATTATGGCAAGTTCTGACGGCTTTCACATTACAGTGAATGGTAAGCAAACGCACGGTTCAGCACCTTGGAACGGAGTTGATCCTATCGCTAGTGCGGCGCAAATTGTTACAGGTATTAATCAAATAGTCAGCCGCCAAATTGATATTACTAAAGAGCCTGCCATTATATCAATTGGCCAAATATCTGGTGGTGTACGTGGCAATATCATTCCAGATACTGTTCATATGCAAGGTACTATTCGCAACTTTGATATGGACAATCGCGAACAAATTTTCAATAACATAAAAACGACTGCAACTAATATGGCCTTGGCATCAGGCGCCAAAGCTGACGTCAAAATCGAAAAAGGTTATCCTGTTACCATCAATAATCCCGAACTGACCGCGCAAATGCTACCCACGCTTAGTAAAATAGTCGGTAAAGACAATCTCGTTGAGGTGCCAAAAGCCACAGCGTCTGAGGACTTCTCATTTTATAGTCAAGAAGTTCCAGGGTTATTTATTTTTCTAGGTGGCACGCCAGTAGGAACAGATCCTACCACAGTGGCATACAATCATTCTCCCTACTTTACGGTAGATGAATCATCATTTAAGTTTGGTACTAAAGCACTTAGCCAATTGGCACTAGATTATTTAGCGATGAAGAAATAGCTTTCTAAAAGAGTCATATCTAGCGGTAAAAGCACTTGCTTAAATCAATACCTAAAGTCGCTATTTTATCTCTTATAACCGACATAATTTAATAAAAATCGAAATAGCTCATATATTTAAAAGATATACGGGCTATTTTTTCATCTACCTTTTAAGAAATATGCGCTATTACCAACAAGCACATAAAGTGTAGAAAAACAGATATTTAAAGGGTTATGAGCTGCTTAGCCATTTTTTTAGTAGCAATACACTTTTTTATTCAAACTAACTACTATTACTTGCATCTTCTAATTCGTCATAACGCCAAACACCATACCTTATAGGTATATATTTATACTCAGATGGTTTTTGACTTGATCATCAGAACACAATAACTTATTAGATACTTATAAGGATATTACCCATGGAGAAATACGAATGGAATCACCAACCTTAAACATCAATAAAGTTATTGATGAAGCCAAATTTGCTCCTTTTCATTGGAAGGTGCTGTTTTGGTGTCTACTGATCATTATCTTTGATGGTTATGATCTCATCATCTATGGCGTAGCCCTACCCTTACTCATGGAAGAATGGTCATTGACCGCGGTACAAGCAGGCTTTCTTGCTAGTGCAGCACTCTTTGGTATGATGTTCGGTGCCATGATTTTTGGTACTTTATCTGATAAAATCGGTCGAAAAAAGACCATTATGATCTGTGTCGCCCTATTCAGTAGCTTTACTTTTTTCGGCGCTTTTGCTAATGGCCCCATGCAATTTGCGGCTTTACGCTTTATTGCTGGTCTTGGAATCGGCGGCGTGATGCCCATTTGTGTGGCATTGACCTCTGAGTACGCTCCAAAACGTATCCGTAGTACTCTAGTCGCCATTATGTTTAGTGGTTACGCGATAGGTGGCATGGCATCAGCATTATTGGGCTCGTTCCTAGTGGTAGATTATGGCTGGGAGATTATGTTTTATATCGCAGGCATTCCTACCTTGCTATTACCGATCATCTGGAAAATGTTACCTGAATCGTTGATGTATTTGGTCAAAGAAAAAAAGCATGATGAAGCCAAACAAATCGTTCGCAAACTTGCACCACAAGAGAAAGTTACCGCGTCAACTACTTTGATATTAGACGAACCAACTAAAGGCGATGATGCCCCTATCAAGGCACTATTCCTAAGAAATCGCGGCTTTACCACAATCATGTTCTGGGTCGCCTTCTTTATGTGCTTATTAATGGTATATGCTCTCGCCAGTTGGTTACCAAAGCTGATGATTCAAGCGGGTTATTCGCTAGGCGCTAGTATGCTGTTCTTATTTGCGCTCAATATTGGCGGGATGATCGGTGCTATTGGTGGCGGGGTGCTGGCTGATAGATTCCACTTAAAGCCGGTATTAACCGTTATGTTTGTTGCTGGTGCAGCCGCGTTGATATTACTTGGCTACAACAGCCCGCAAGTGGTGCTATATACCTTAATCGCGATTGCAGGCGCTACTACTATTGGCTCACAGATCCTGCTTTATACTTTTGTCGCTCAGTATTATCCGACTGCTGTACGTACGACAGCGATGGGCTGGGCATCGGGTATCGGTCGCATTGGCGCTATCGTAGGTCCTATCTTGACTGGGGCGCTACTTACGCTTGAGCTAAGCCACCAGACAAACTTTTTGTTTATCGCCATACCAGGAATAATTGCAGCCATTGCTATTTTCCTTGTCAACCTAAATGCAGCCGTGGATGGTAAAAAAATTCAAGAAGAACCAGTCACTCTAGATACACCTATAGCGACCTAGATCTTATTTAAGATTAGCTTTCATTCTCAGATTTTTAAATCCCTCGAATTCTGGTGAGCGCACCACAAAAACGATATGACATAACGAGCCCTTGTAAGCCATGCGCTGCAAGGGTTTTTTATTGCTTAATATACTCGAATTATCCTTATATAGTATGATTTATATAGTCTATAAATAAACGAGGTGTCATGCTGCGCATAACTATACACTTTGCTCACCAATTGTGACACTATATCGCATCTGCTGTAAATATTTAAACTATAGTCGAGTATATCAATAGTACTTATAGTTCTAAGAATGATAGGTAGACTAAACTTAACCGCAAACTTTGAAAAACGTACAAGCGCTTCTGAGAGTTGCCACTAAATTTTGGGCAAGCGTCACTGTTTCAATAGATGATAATTGCGTAACGCTCAAAATCCGACTTTAGCTAGAGACTATATGCGAAACCATCACAAACTACCCAGCCATGTCTATTTTTTATTAATTGGTCAAAGTATTAATCTCACAACTGCGGTGCTATCGGTGACGGTAGCTGCTTTAGTTGGTTTATCTTTAGCACCAACAGTGAGCTCTGCAACTATTCCTTATGGATTACAATTTTTAGCCATCCTAGTTAGCACCGTTTTATTCTCAAGACTCATGAAAAAATTCGGCAGATATCGTATTTTTAATGCTGGTATTGGGTTCTTATTTTTGTCAGGCATTATTGGATTTTTATCCTTAATAGATAAAAACTTTTTGTATTTATGCTTAAGTCACTTTTTATTAGGGCTTTTTATCTCAACCGCTAACTTTTATAGATTTGCCGCTACCGATACTATAAGTAGTGATCTTATTCCCAAAGCCACGTCAATGGTCATATCAGGTGGGGTGTTTGCTGCGATAGTCGCGCCATTATTGGCTATCAATTTGGCCAAAGCATCAGACTTACCTGATTATTCACTCATTTATCTAGCTTTATCAGCGCTTGCCATTATTTTATTTGTCATTATTCATTTTTGGCATCGAGCAAACATTCATCATGATAAAAGCAGTCTAAAAACAAAAACGGCACTCTTAAACACGACAGAGGTTAGAAAATACATCATTGTCATCGGTATATTAGGCGGTGCTTTAGGCTATTACATTATGAACCTTATGATGATAGCGTCGTCACTATTTTTAAAGCAAAGCCATTCTTTTGATTATGCGTCTTACGCGATTCAAATGCATGTGCTGGCCATGTTTTTACCCTCATTTTCTGTGGCAAAGATTATCAATCTCATCAATAGCGTTAACACCATCATACTTGGCTTTGTTTTGATCTCCCTCTCATGCTTATTGCCTATCATCTTTGTTGATACTGTTTTTATTAATATCGCTTTAGTTGTTTTAGGTATTGGCTGGAATTTTACTTATTCAGGAGGTTCGGCGCTGCTAAGTAATATTCAAGGGGAGCAAAGGCTGAGGTTTCAAGGCATTAATGAAACCGTCATTGCTTTTTTTGCAACCTTAGGCGCTTTTCTTCCTGCGCCCATACTGAGCTATTTTGGCTGGATAAACACCAACTTAGTGTTCTTTATATTTTCTATTTCGATATCGGCTGTATTTATCCTTTTTGTATTTGCCTTTAAAAAAAGAGGTTATTAGTAAGTCGATAATCATCTATCTTTAGAGTTCTTGCAATCCATTGAATTTAAAAGTATTTTTCAAGATTCTCTTTTATAATAATAACTTTAGGATAATGTATGACGCCTATCCATGTTTTATTAGCTGTGCTAGTGGCCTTTATTTGGGGCGTAAACTTTACCTTTATTGCGTGGGCGCTCGAAAGCTTTCCACCGCTCATGCTCACTGCTCTACGCTTTTTCTTTACTGCTGTGCCACTGGTTTTATTTTTAAAGCCGCCTAAGTTTAATCGTACGCTATTTATCTATGCGATTGGTACGTTTGTCATGCAGTATGCCTTTGTCTTTACTGCCATGCATTTGGGCGCATCGGCAGGATTGACAGCACTATTGTTACAAGTTCAGATATTTATCACGGTTTTACTGGCGTATGTCATATTGGGTGAAGCAGTAAATCGTATGCAAATCATCGGTATGGTAGTCGGTGTACTGGGACTTAGCGTCATCGCGCTTAACCTTGGCGGTGATATGCCTTTAATTGGGTTTATCTGTATTTTGATTGCGGCAATCGGTTGGAGCTTTGGCAACATTGCCTCAAAGCAGGTATCAACACAAACAATGGCACAGACGATGCAGCAAGGTGCTAGTCTGCATACTGGTTCATCTACTAATAGTAAGAATAAAGCATCGGCACTGTCTGCATTAGCACTGGTAGCATGGGGTGGTCTGATCGCTTGTGTGATTTTGACTCTATCGTCTCTTATATTTGAGAGCGCCGCATGGCAGGTGGCGACGTTTACCCAAGTGTCACTTAAGTCTTGGTTATCGCTTGGATTTATCGTATATATCTCAACGCTGATTGGCTTTGGACTCTGGTCACACTTGCTCGCGCAAAATACGGCCTCAAAAGTGACGCCATTTGCCTTGCTGGTACCCGTATTCGGTATGGCGACCTCAGTGCTGCTTATGGGGGAAGTTGTGACGTGGTGGAAGATGCTGGCTATGCTGTTTATTTTATCCGGACTCATATTAGCCAATGTGAAGTTTAATGGTAGTAAAAAGCTTATACATACATAAAAACAAGCAACTGGTTTTTGCACTATTAGGCAAGTTTATTAACGCTTTAGCTTATATCAATTTTATACGTTTTGCGGTCGATAGTAAAAAACCACTTTGAAATTAATAAATCTTTTAGTCAAAGCGAACCATAACTCATTACATTAAATATATAAGAGCATCATATGTTAAACGTCAAGATTAAAATTCTGAGCGTAGATAATTCTAACGATTTCAGAACCATTAGACTTTCAGCTTTAAAAAAATCTCCCGAAATGTTTGGCTCTACTTATATAGCAGAGGTAGAAAAATCGTTGAATTTTTTCAAAAACTGTTTATCAAGCTCAATTGTATTTGGCGCTTACCATGAAAATAGAATTATAGGTTTAGCAACCTTAACACAAGAAAGTGGCATAAAATTCTCTCATAAAGCAACTTTATCAAGTGTATTCATTGAGCCTGAGTTTCAACAAAAAGGTGTGGCAGGTAACTTACTTAGTGCAGTCATAGATTATAGTAAAAAATATGTGGAGCAAATCTTACTTACTGTCGCCGATGATAATAAGCCTTCAATTCATCTTTACAAGAAATTTGGCTTTGAAGTTTATGGTATAGAAATACAGGCAATGAAAGATAATGGACAGTATATTGATGAAGTTTTGATGAAACGTTTCGTGTCTTAGATTATTCTAAAAACGCAGTACCCTAGTAAAGATAACAATGCTATACGCAAATGCTTGTTTGAGATAATTTTATAGATCAAAGTTATTTACATCCTTTAAGGTCTAAACACGATCATTCACTTATGGAGTGCAGCATGTTTTTTATACGTAAGGCCGACCAACATGATGTCTCAGATATTGCTCATATACATTTCACAAGTTGGCATGCTACCTATGCAGACCTTTTGCCCAAAGCCTACCGTGATAAAGAGAATAATTTACCTCAAAAGATAGCGATGTGGGGGAAAATAATGCTTAGCTCTGGTGTGAATACATGGATAGCTTATGATGATGAGAATAATAATGTCGGGTTTATTTCTTACTTCACAAAGAATAATGAGTGTGAAATAACGACCCTATATATCCTGCCTCAATACCAAAGTCTGGGGCTTGGCACCAAGCTAATGAATGCAGCCATAGAAGATATCTCTCGGCATAACAGATGTATTACTTTGTCTTTATGGGTGCTAGAGAATAACCTACCTGCGATTAGCTTTTATAAAAAATCTGGTTTTGAGCCTGATGGCAAGCATAGTGAAGAGCTATACGAGGATAGCAAGATAATCGATATTAGAATGGTTAAATCACTATAATGTTGACTATTTTTAGGCACAAAAGGTTTCTAAAATGAAGATATATATCTTACCTATTTTTCTATCATTTGTATGGCATCAAAGCATGTGATGAAAGCTCATTAACAATCAATTTGATAACACTAATATTCTATACGTACACACACATCGGCGAGCCTGCTATAGGGTCGGTAATCACTTTGGCTTGTACATCAAATATCTCAGCAAGCATCGCCTCCGTCATCACCTCATGAGGGCTGCCCATCATTTGTACCTCCCCTGATTTTAACACTACCAATAGGTCACAATACCTCGCTGCTTGGTTAAGATCATGGAGCACAACGATGATGCTTTTTCCCTTATCTTTTAATGCTCGAATGAGCCGCATCAGCTCTATCTGATAGGAGATATCTAGATAAGTGGTCGGTTCATCAAGCATGATAATATCGGTGTCTTGCGCCAAAATCATCGCAATCCAAGCGCGCTGCTGTTGACCACCTGACAAAGCTTCAAGCGGCGTATCAGCCAAAGAGTCAATCGCCATCTCGTCCATGACGCTATCTACTATCTGGTTATCGGTAGCACTTAGCTTGCCCCAATGCGAGACATAAGGGGTCCTACCATATTCAACCAATTGTCTGACGCTCAAGCCTTCAGGATTGGTCTGCACTTGTGGCAATACCGATATCTGACGGGCAATCTGCCGATTGTTTAATTGCGCCATATCTTGTTGTCTAAGTAAAATCCTTCCCGATTGCGGTTGAATCAGCCGGCATAAGCCTTTTAATAGCGTCGATTTTCCGCAGCCATTTGGACCAATGAGCCCAATGACTTTATTTTCTGGCAGCTCAAGCGACAAGTTTTTGATAATACGTTGGCTATTATGATAGCCAAGCTGGAGTTCATTCACTGATAGCATCACCACCCCTTATAGCGCGATAGCAAAAAGATAAAATAAGGCGCACCGATCACTGAAGTTAAGACACCAGCTGGTAGCTCAATTGGCGCAAATAGACTGCGTGCCAATACATCTGCGCTGACTAAAATGATCGCGCCTATCAGCGCGGACGCTGGCAATAAGATACGGTGCTGATGCCCAAAGAGCAAGCGGGCGATATGCGGCGCAAGCAGTCCGATAAAACTGACTGTCCCTGCTACCGATACCGCTAAGCTCGCAATCACCACTGCGATGAGCAAGGTGCTAAATTCTAGTGGTTTGACGGACACACCCAAATGATAGGCTGTCTCCTCACCAAGTCCCAAGACATCCAAACGCCACGCTAAATACATACTGATGACCATCAATACGGCAAATATTATCGTTAGCATTGGAATATGTTGCCAGCTGCGACCCCACAAGCTACCGGTTAACCAAATCATTGCAGTATTGATCTCGACGGGATAAAGCACCAATAAAAAA
This sequence comes from Psychrobacter sp., assembly GCF_041554015.1. GTDB lineage: Bacteria > Pseudomonadota > Gammaproteobacteria > Pseudomonadales > Moraxellaceae > Psychrobacter. The sequence goes on from NZ_JBFFMS010000030.1 coordinate 9,752, forward strand.
TTAATACCACTGGCTAAAAACGCACTAATGGCGACACCTATCAATGCTAGGCGCGCGGGCGTAGGCTGAGATATCTGTGCCAAGAGCATGATAATACAAAAGGCTAATAAGCCACCAAGTAGCGCTGCGACCGACAACCACCACGTAGGTGCCGTAGGAATCATCACCAGTAAAAGCGTCGCGCAAAACCCTGCACCAGCGCTGATACCCATTAAGTCAGGTGAGGCTAACGGGTTGCGAATCACCCCTTGCACCAATGAGCCTGATAGACCAAGACTTGCGCCCACCAGTATTGCTAATAGCGTGCGCGGCAGACGATGCTGCCAGACAATAAAATCTTTGTCACCGCTAAACCCTTGTTGTAAATGTTGCCAGACTTGCCCGTACGTTAATTCACTGGCACCAAAAAAAATACTGCTCACACTAAGGATAAGTAGAAGCACAATAATCAGTACCACCGCTCTACTTGCCGATTTACGAGCAAATAATGAGTGTAAGAGCGGTGCAGAGGCGTTGGTTTTTATGGTCATCTGTTGCTTACTTTTATTGCTTTATAAATATTGAGTCGCTTTATAAAAAAGCGAATAACTGGCTTTTACATAAATTGTTTCAAATGTATTCTTGTTAGCTATCAAGCCGTCGCCTGCATGCCAGCGCAATAAAAACTGGCGTACCAATCAGCGCGGTTAATAAGCCCACCGGTGTCTCTGCTGGATAAGCGATAGCCCGTGATAAGACATCTGCCCATACCATCAATATACTGCCAAGTAGCATGGATAAGGGCAGGAGCTGCTCATACGCCATATTAGATACTTGTTTTAATAGACGTTTGGCAACGTGCGGGATAATCAAACCGACAAAGGCAATGGGACCTGCGACTGCCACACTGACCGCCGTTAATATCGTAATCAATGCCCCGCACGACCATTGCAATGCTCGCAGGTTTACCCCAAGGCTGCTCGCCACCTCATCGCCCAGCACCAAGACATTTAATTTAGGCGACAGCCACCAGCCATAACCTAATGCCAGCAGCGATATAATTGCTAGCATAGGAATGGATTCCCAGCGCGTATTGGCAATAGAACCTGCCAGCCAATACAGCACTCCATATGCCTGTTCATCCGTGGTAATGAGCGCCGCTCGCGTCAGACCGACCAGCAGCGCATTGATAGCAACGCCCGACAAGATAAGACGGACAGGATGCACTGGACGACCGGAGAAGTAGCCTGCCAATCCAGCCACGAGGGCACAAGAAAGCACTGCGCCGACCAGCGCTTGCAAAAAGGTCGAGGTTAAAAAGCTAACCCCTAAGCCAATAGAGGATAAAGCAACGACACATGCTGCCCCAGCATTGATACCCAATACCGCAGGAGACGCCAGTGAATTACGAGTCATCACCTGCATCAGCAGCCCAGCTACCGCCAAATTGGCACCGACTATAATCGCCACGAGCACGCGCGGCAGGCGAATCTCTATTAATAATTGCGCGGCTAATGAGGTTTTAGCATTCGACTGAGCCAATAAAGAAAAGGCATCCAAAATCGACAGGGAGAATTTTGAATACGCCGTCAACCCTTGCCAACAGCCTATTAGCAAAATAATGAACAATCCGCACCACAATAGCGCCCGTGTTATCGGACGCTTTGCAATGGAGGGTTTTGGCGGTCTAGAAGAGGAGCGGCTCAGTTTTGTCTCAACCATAAAAGCCGCCCTGTTTTAAACAGACAGTCTTGTAATGGCGCATTATTTTGATTCTTTTACGGAAGGGTTTGCGCCTTCTTTACCTTGGCTCGATGCAATCTTAAGCAGCTCAGCGCTCATGTATTCAGCGGATTGCATACTGCGATTGAGTGCCCAATAATTGGGATCGACTTCGATGACCTGATTGTTTTTGACCGCCGTTAACTGATTAAAGAGCGGTGAGGATTTCCATTCATCATAAATGGTATGGTCGTTATAGCGCCCAATCAACAACCAATCCGGATTGGCCGCTATTAATTGCTCCAAACTGGTCGCGATATACGCCTCACCTGTTTGCTCAGGAATCGGACTTTTGATATTTAGATGATTGAGCAAACTACCTGCGTACGAGCTTGGACCATGTAGCCACATGCCTTTATCACTGATAATCGCAAACTGCACGCTGTGTTTAGCAAGCGGTGTGGCTGCCAATTGCGACTTTAAATCTGCCATTTTTTTAAGATGGGTATTGATAACTTGCGACATTTTTTTATCTTGGTGAACGATATGCCCGACCAATTGCGCCGTCTGGATATTTTCCACATAACTCTCACCGCGGCTTTTTAGTACGACCGACGGTGCGATGCGATTCAGCTCATCGGCGATGACCGTATGACGCTCATCATCGGCAATGATCAGATCAGGTTTTAAATCAGCAATGGCCTCAAGGCTTGGCTGATAGCGTGAACCAACCGAGGTATAGCCAGATAGCTGCTGAGTAAACTCAGGAATAATACTGTCAGGCTTACTATCATCGGCGATACCAACTGGCGTCAGACCTAATGCTAACGCATCCCCTAAAAATGAGTATTCCAAAACCACGATACGCTTTGGGTCATTTGGGTAGTCGCCTAGATTGGGCAAACGCGCTTTGATCTCTTTATCAGTTAGTAGCTGGACAGCATGATTGTCGCTACTGCTATTACTGCTACTGACATTTGACTGAGTGGCTGCTACCGATGTGTCATTATCAGCATTCACTGGTAGCGTTGCCGTAGCATTGTTTTTTTGATTGACAATAAAAACAATACCGCCAATGACAATCAATACGATGACCAATAAAGGTAGAATAAGCGCGAGCTTTGGACGTTGATTCATAAATAACCTGTCTTACTATCATGAAATGGATTGGGCGCTAACAATATAAGAGCTTGGTGTTAACACTGACGTATTAAAACTCATAGTTATAGGTCAATAGCCACGTTCTTGGCGCACCAAACCCGATCTGATTTTTACCTGAGCTGCCGTTGGTCGCCCCAAATGCATACTTTTTATCCAGCGCATTGTTCAGGTTCAGCTGCCAGTTATGTTTGCCCATACTATAAGCAGTCATCAAATCTACAGTCGTATAGCCATCAAGCTCTACTGCCTCTGCATCCCCTGCATAGCGATCACTGATATAATTGACGCCGCCGCCGACACGCCATTGGTCATCAGGCTGATAAGCGGTCCATAATGAGAAAGTCTGCTCTGGGACATCATTTGGCACAAGGCCAGTCTTTTTGTCTTTTGCATCCAAATAGCTATAACCTGCTGACACATCCCAGTTATCCCGAATCTTTCCGCGTGCTTCAAGCTCAAGCCCTTGATGACGAAACTCATCTTTATCAATCACTTCACGATTGTCATTGGTTTTTGGGTCTTCTTTATCAATCTGATAGACAGAAGCATTGAGCATAATATCGTCATTGTAGAGATATGTCTTAACACCAATCTCTTTTAGGTCGGTTTGATACAGTGCGCCCAATTTTGGATTGATAAACGTTCCAGAGTAAGGCAGCTGCCATGAGCGCGCGAGCGTCGCATAAGCGGAAGTAGCGTCATTGAACTTATAGACAACACCTGCGCGGTAGCTGAATTTGTCGTCATTCAGCTCACTATCCTTGCCATTAGCGCTTTGGTCCATCTGGATATTGTCATAACGGACGTTACCGACGAGCGACCAGTCGCCAATATGATAGACATCTTGGGCAAAGACGCCGACACTTTGGGTGCTATTTTTACGAAATTTAGGAAACCCTGGATTGGGGGTTGGACCTGCGCTTGGGTTGGTTGCTGACGTAGGTGGTACATTTTTATCCGTCGCAAGGGTCAAATCAATGTCGATATCATTGTAATCGGCGCCAAATAACAATTCATGATTGCCTTTATTCCAAGCAAGCTCTGACTGCACCGTTTTGCTGGTGCGTGGGTCATAACCAAAATTATTCACGGTACGCCCAACTTTGTCATCCTTCACATCTGCTGATGTCTGTCGGGTGCCTTTTTGTTCTAAAGTGATATGACTGTATGATGCCCGATTGGTCCATTTAAGATCATTATTAATCTTAACCTCATGATTGATCGCCGCATGCCAATTGTCTGAATCTTGGTAATCATTGGTGCCGCCATAAAAGGTGTTGACGGGCACATCAACTGGCTTGCCATCTTTAGAAGGTACGCCGCGATAAGGCACAAGGTGCTGACGCATAAAATCAAGGGAGAAATCGAGGGTTTGCTGATCCGTCGGCTGCCAGCGCACTGTTGGGGCAATAAAGACATCGTTTGAATCGACATGATCGACAAAGGAGTCACTACGGCGATACTCAGCATTGAGACGGGTATTGACGGTATCTGATACTTTATGCGAGCTATCGACACGCGCTACGGCCAAGCCATCGCTACCTACTTGCGCTTGTACCTTATTAAACTCATCGCCCTCTGCTTTTTTGCTGACGAGGTTTATAATACCGCCTGCGCTGCCGCGACCATACAAGGCGCCCGCGGGACCTTTGACCACCTCTACGCGCTCGACATTGGCGAGGCTGCGATAAGACTGTAATTTGCCATCATCGCGCATGCCATCGCTATACACATCATTTAGACTATTAAACCCGCGCAGCACAAACTCATCTCGGCTGCCCTCACCCAGCGTATTGTTCAGACCAGCAACGCCTTTGACCGCATCCAACACTCGTACCGCACCTCTGTCTTCAAGCTCGGTCTTGGTGACTACCGATACTGACTGCGGCACATCCAGCCATTCTGTCTGTGTCTTAGTCCCTGATGTTGGCGCATAAGCGGCATAACCTTCATATTTTTTTGCGGTGACCACCACAATGGGGGCAAGTGTGGTCGCAGGCTCTGCGCTTATTGGCTGATTGAAGGTCTCTTGAGCAAATAATGATGTACTTGCAGCCATCATCAAACCGGATGTGGTTATGGTTAAGAATAACTGAGCGCGAACCGCCATTACCAGCCGCTTAGGTTGATTGTTATGCATATATAGGGCCATAGAATGTTTAAGAATGGGTGAGTATGAGAACAAATAGTAAATACCAGTTTGATTATAAATTGGCGCGTAACAATAAGGAGCAACAATAAGGAGAGGCTTATATCGTCAAGCGGCAGCCTTGCCTTATCATGCATCTAAATGATAATAACTTTGCAAATGATAACGATTACTGTTTATAATTGCAACGTTTTAGCAACACTATTATTTTTTAACTGACGCAAATATTCGCTAAATAATTGGAATAGTTATGGTTATTATTTTTAAACGCTCAGCGCTTTGTCTGGCAATGCTTTGTATTTATCAACAAAGTAGCGCTGAGATGACGTCCAAATCTTCTGACACGCAGTCGCAGGTACAGGCAACTATTCACTCCCAAGGCAGCATTCAAAAAGACAGCACAGCCGATACTGTATCTGTGACCGCAGCGCCCATCGTGGTAACTGCCGACACGTTGGGCAGCTCTAGCGCCAATGAGGTCAAAGCATTTGCCGGTAATCGCACGGTGATTGATAACGATTTTATTAAAAAAACCGCCAGCCATTCGATTGATAGCGCTCTACAGTTTATCCCCGGTGTCAAAATCGATGATGAAACGGGTACTGGCGTATTACCGAATATCTCTGTTCGCGGGTTGAGTGCCAGCCGTAGTGGACAGGCGCAGTTTTTGATGGATGGCATTCCATTAACCTTAGCGCCTTATGCGCATACCGGTCAGTCTATCTTCCCTGCGACCCTTGATAATATTGAGCGCATTGATGTGGTACGCGGAGGGGCAGCGACCCAATACGGTCCGAACAATGTCGGCGGCGTGATTAACCTCGTCACCAAACCGATTGCCGATGAGACTCAAACCGAAATTGGCACCAATCTGACGTTTTTTGAACAAAACAGCAAGCCTTTGACCAGCTTATATGCCCGTCATAGCCGCTGGTTAACTGATGATTTTGGCATACAGTTAGAGGCCAATACCATTAAAGGCGACAGCTTTAGAGACCACTCAGATACCGAGGTCACCAATTTACAAGCCAAAGCCCTTTGGTATATTGATGACACTCAGGAACTTGAAGGGTTCTTGCAATATTATGATGCAGATACGCAAATGCCAGGTGCGCTCTCGCCCGCCGCCTATGAGCAAGATGTTGGACAGAGTCAGCGGCCGCATGAAGCCTATCAAGGTAAATCAACACGCTGGCATGCGAAATACAAAAACTACTTGGATATCGGCGACCAAGCGGTGTTAGACCTCACCACCTTTGGCCATCATGCCACACGTAATTTTGAATGGGGATTTAACTCGCAAGCCAATAAACAAGGGGTACATTGGGCAGACCCAGCGGTTGCCGCAGATAGCCTGCGCACCTCTCCTCGTGAGTTCGATGTCTATGGCGTAGAGCCGAAATTTTCTATCAAGTTTGGCGATGATACAAACATCAAGCATCATCTTATCAGCGGCGTGCGCTATGTTAATGAAGACATTGACTATAAGCTGACGCAGACCAAATTTGCAGATGGTACGACGACCACGCCGCGCGACTGGAACCTACAAACGGACGCATGGGCGGCTTATCTAAGCGATGAGATGCGCTTTTTGGATGAGCGCCTAACGATTACCCCTGGCATCCGTTACGAGCATGCAAAAATGACGTTTAATGATACTGGCGATAATACGCAAGCAGACAATACCATTACAGAATGGCTGCCGGGGCTCACCACGTCTTACGCCTTAAGCAAAGCGGACGATAAGCTGTGGCTGGTTTATGCCAATGCACAAAAATCGCTGAGAACGCCGCAAATTGCTTATATTCGCGGTAAAGGGGAAGAAGGCAGCGAGCTTGCGTGGAATTATGAAGTCGGCACCCGCTATACCACTGATAATCTACAAGCCAATTTGGGACTGTACCGCATCGATTTTAAAGATCAGCTGCAATGGAACAGCGCGGAGCAAAGCTTTGATAATGTAGGGCGTACGCTGCATCAAGGTTTAGAGACTGCGATCAGTTATACGCCAAAAACCTTCAAAAACCTCGATGTTGGTCTGAGCTACAACTACCTTGACGCCACGCTAAAAGAAGGGGTAGATGAAGGCAATCAGCTGCCATACAGCTCACCGCATCAGTTAGGCTGGCATGCAAGCTATAAGCACCAAGATTACAACGCCACCTTATCTGGCGTTTACTATGATAAAGCTTATACTGATAATGCCAACACGGTAGCAGAAAGCAAAGACGGCGGTACTGGGGAGACACCTGCTTATCAAGTTTGGAACTTAAGCCTACAAAAGACGCTGCAAGATACCAAGAACGAAAAGCTATCTGTGCAGTTTGGTATTAACAATTTATTTGATGAGCAATATTATTTCCGCGGTATCGATACCAGCCCTGTCGGTCGCTATCCTGCGCCGGGACGCTCGTACAAGTTGGGTCTCAATTATCAATTTTGAGGGTTGATAAACCCTAATCCTTAAATACTTCGTAACGATAAAAGCAAATCTGCCATAGATTTGCTTTTATTCTAAGCCGCCAAAACATAGCCGTTCCTCTGTTAAAGATAAAAACACTCAGCCGCCCCATCTTACAGCCCTTTTCATCAGAACTTGCTAGATTCTTGCCATTGATTAAACAATATTGTCATATTATACTTGTAAATGATTATCATTATCATTATCATTACGGTCACGAAATATTGTCATGCTTGTTTTTTACTGATGGTTCATTATAAGAGGAAAGCTTTATGTCTTATGCGACGGTTCTTATCACTCATGTGGTCAATGATGCAGTTATTGAAGGTTTTATCCCCGCGTTATTAAAATCTAGGCACGCACCTGACAATCAATTAATTATCATAACCGATGATAAAGACGCACACATGGATGCGTTAATAGCAACGCCTCTAGGGGCGCAAATTTGCATTCTTGAATGCGATGTATTTAACCCGCTAGCAATCATTGATACCTTAAACAATCATCATATCCTGCCCACTCTGGTCTTTAGTAATAGCGACCATCTACAAGCCTCAACCGCCATCGTTGCTGACTTCTTCCATCTGCCTAGTAAAAACTGGCGTCATTGCTTGGTCTTTAAAGACAAGTACTTAGTGAGAACACAGCTGCAATCTACTCACTTATACCAAGCCGGCTATCAGCTGCTAAATGCCAAAGATTTACACCTTGACACTTTTGCCATCGAGAACCTTACTATCAACAATCCTGCCATCAGCTTTCCTTTAGTTGCCAAACCCAAGCAAGGCGTCGCGAGCATGGATGTGCAGCTTTGTATGGATAAAGATGAACTGATTAGCTATTGCCAAAATTTTTGGCAGTCAAAAACCCTGCCTATTTTGGTTGAGTCCTATGTTGCTGGGCGCTTAGTGACATTAGAGACACTCGGCGATGGTGAGCGTTTGGTGGCGGTAGGCGGCTTTGAAGTGACATTGACTGAGCCGCCACATTTTGTAGAGCTTGATGCGGTGTGGAATACGCCCTTATGTGTCCAGTACCGTGAGCACTGTTTGGCGATTTTACAAGATATCGGTGTGGGACTTGGCGTTTGTCACAGTGAGTTTATTATTACCCCAACGGGCGAGATACATTTGGTTGAAATCAACTATCGCAGCATCGGTGATGGCAGAGAGTTTTTATTAGATGATATGGCGCACTACCCTTGGTTTGATACCATTATTCGACTGCATCAAGGGGTCAGTATTGCTGAGCTAGAGGCCGAGTACGGAGCACTTGTCATCAACACCCATGCGCGCATTCATTATATTGTTGCCCCTCAATCTGGCACCATTTGCACAGCGCCTAGCCCCTTTAATAAGCAAATACAGCAGACGACTATCATTCACCAGCCGCTAAAACAACAACATCAAACCATTCGCCTTACCCACTCTAATAAAGACTATTTAAGCCGACTACTGGCTTATTCTGATTGCAAAAATACCATGAATGACGTACTAAGCGATGCCATAGCAAGCATGCAATGGCAGTTTGACGCATAAACGTGAGATCTACCTGTTACCTATTTAACTTTTGGTTTTTAACTTGTTATATTTTGAGAATTTATAATGGACAAACAATATATCACCGAACGCTTTATCAATACCTGCATCCGCGAAGATGTTTATGGCTTGCTATCAGATAGCACCATTATAGAAACAGAATTTGATCTTCCTCATCTGCCAGAAGGATTAAAACAACAAATATTGTGGCTAGAGATAACCTCACCTGACCAAACCAATTGGTTGCCCGTTGCGGCCAGTGATTATATGCAATATTGGCAACTTGCCAGCCCAATGTGGCTGCAAAAAAGCTTAGACGGTTACGCTATCAAGCATGATTATCAAGATTTTATCGCCATTCTCAAACAGTTGCCAGATGCCTCAGAGACTGCGCTTGATAGCTATCTGCTTGAGCTTGATTGTGCTACCGAACACCGAGCGTTAGCACGCCGAGGGTTTGAGTCTCAATGTCGCCATCTTGCGCGCAATATTACTGAATACCCAAACTGGTCTGAGCGCTTGCTATACGCCGATCAAGTCGCCTCGTATTTAGATCATCCTTATTATCCGACTGCCCGAGCCAAGCTTGGCCTAGACGCGTCTGATATTGCAGCATATAGTCCAGAGTTTGCACCAACCTTTCGCCTACATTGGGTGGCTATCTCAAAAACATTAGCCACTATCAGCACCAAGCTGCCTGATATTTGGCCAAGCTTTGTCGACGTCGGTCTCAGTAGCGACTTAAAACAGACGCATCACCTATTTCCAGTCCATCCGCTCACCTTGCCGCTGCTACAACAGCATGCTCTCAAGGAGGCATCGCTGCAAATTATATTGGCCCCCAAGTCTGCGCTCAGCGTACAACCAACCTTATCTGTGCGCACGGTAGTATGCTGCGATGCGCCAAATATCCATATCAAAGTACCGCTCATCGCCCGCACCCTGGGCAATAAAAACGTGCGCTTAATCAAACCCTCAACCATTTATGATGGTCATTGGTTTCAACGCACCTTGCAGTTGATTGAAAAAAATGATGCTGCGCTGCAAGGGTGTTACGTCCATTGCGATGAAAGCCTAGGTGGTCATATGGGCGATGATAAAACGCTCGCCTTTATCGTCAGACGCTATGATGACATCAATCTAATGGGTAAAACCCCTGTCCCGGTGGCAGCATTTGGCAGCGTCATGCCGGATGGTCGCCCCTTTGTCAGCCACTTAGTTGATATTTTTTATAATGGCGATAGTCAGCGTTGGTTAAAAGACTACATTGGCCTGTTGTGCCATGTCCATTTGACACTTTGGATCAAATACGGCATTGCGTTAGAAGCCAACCAGCAAAATGCCATCATTGTCTTTGATCACCATAGCCGCACAATGACCTTGCTCATGAAAGACAATGACTCTGCACGCCTTTATCCACCAAGGTTTAACGCCGCTACGGCGCAAGCTGGTTTAGATAGCTTAATAGACATCAAGGAGATTAAAGACCAACGTATCGTCGTCGAAGATGAATTGGCGTTGGCGCAGATGTTTTTGACCATCACGCTCCAGCTAGACATCACCGCCATTATCGAGATGATGAGCGCCTATGCCATCATCGACCGTCATCAGGCCTATCAAACCCTCCTAAGCGGTATTGATATGACCTTACGCAGCCTATCCAAGCAAGGTTACGACACCCATCTTGCACAGCAAGTCTTATTAGAGAGCCAGCATTGGTATATCAAATACTTGTTGTCTGCTGGCAGTCTGTTGTCAAAAGAGCAGTCTGGCGCGACTGATATCAATAAGTTTTATGGCAAATCAGCGCCCAACACCTTAAAAGTTATGCAGCAATACAAGCAGGACGCCTAATGAACTATCGAATAATGGTGGCAATCGTTCTATGTTGTCACTACCTGTCCGCCTTTTCTGCGTTAGGTATGCCACTGTTTTTGCCAATCATGCTCCAAGAGCTCGATGCGCCATTGCAATCAGGCTGGGTTGGCTTGCTGTTTATACTACCGACACTCATGACCGCCATCGCTGCCAGATATTGGGGACGTTTTGCCGATACTTATGGTCGCAAGACGTCTTTATTGCGGGCGGAGCTTGGCTTAGTGGTGGGTTTTTTGATATGCGGATTTTCCCAGTCTTTATGGCAGCTTGTCATAGGGCTGAGCGTTCAGGGGCTGTTTGGCGGGACGATGGCTGCATCAAATGCTTATTTAGCCACCAGCATCACCGATAAAAACGCCTTAAAGCAGGTGTTGAACTTTACTCAATTTTCGGCGCGGCTTGCCTTGATCACTGCCCCAATTGGGCTGGGATTTTTGGTGCATCATTACGAGGTATTAAGTTTATATCGCGTATTAGCCATACTGCCTTTATTGGCATTACTACTTAGCTTTTTGCTAAAAAAAGATGTAATTGCGGCAGGCAATATCGGTACCACCGCCAATATTACCCAGTTGTCTAAAGCGCCTGCAAACACCAAAAATAACAACGGTAACAGTAATAAAGCCAAAAGCGATAAAAAGCAGACGCAGCCCTCAGTACAAGCAATAACAGGCGAAGCTTTTTTCGCCAATCCTTATCTATTTATATCATTGCTGCAGTTTTTCTTAGCCTTTTGTATGGTAGCGACTTTTCCCTACTTTTTGCCATTTGCCAAAACCTTTGGGCTTAGCAGCGCTGAAATAGGACAATTATATGCCATGCCTCATGCCATATATCTGATCTGCCAGCTGCTTTATGGACGCATCAGTCATCGTATGCCAGCCATGTCCTTAAGCCTTGGTTTTACGGTATTAGCAAGTGCGGTTTTGCTGCACTTGACAGATTATCTTGCCTTGATTTGGCTGGCGAGAATGCTATTCGGCGTAGGCATGTTTATGTGTTACCAAAGCCTGCATGCGCAAATGGCAGATACCAACCAGTCTAAGCATAGTGGCAAAATATTCTCCAGATACGATGCGCTAGCAAAATGGGGCGGCGTGCTAGCAGGACTGTCAGTTACTTTGTTTGTACCGATATTTGGTCTGCTCTCTCCGTTTATGCTCTCAGCTATGATGGCAGTTATCGCAATAATAACCATCAATATCTATCAAGCAAAATACAGCAAGACGGTGTAAAGGGAACTACCAACAACAATCACTCTAAAACATTTAAAACATAAAAAAAGAGATCACTTATGAAACCAAACTATTCACTACCAAACGATACGATGCCAAGTTTTTTGTGGCCCAGTACATCAGTCAAAAACACCCCAATGCCAAACCTAATGTCGCAGTACCATCAGTACAAGTCTGAGCAGCATGCACTGACGAACATCATCAATTGTTATCTTCGTGAGTTCTCCATTCCTCATCAAGACCTAAGCATTGATGAGTCTGATGACGATTTACCACTATGCTTACTCAATAACCACGCTGGCCTGAACACACAACTATTGACGATTCGATTTCCTATCGCTCATGAGACCGCTTCTGCAAAAATCGTATTGCCTGTGACCTATTTCAGTCATTTAGGCAAGTGCCAGCCGAGCGGCGCACCTTGGCTAAAAGCTCACGGTCAATCGTGGATATGCCTTGATATTTATCAATTGGTCGATTATCTGCACAGTTATATTGCGACTCGCTATCAGATCGATATCAACCAAGAGCTAAAATACCAGATTGATAATAGCATCAGCGTGACCACCGCTTTTTTGCAGACCTCGAGCAACCACGCCACTAGCTACCAGCAGGATGTGCAGCAAGACACATCCACCATCAATGGCTATATAGCTAGCGAACAGACATTACTTTGGGGTCATGCATATCATCCGTCACCGAAAAGCCGGCAAGGGGTCGATATGGCGTCTTTGTTGGCGCACTCGCCCGAAACCCAAAGCCAGTTTACTTTGTTTTGGTTTAAGGTTGATCCCTCCCTCATCAGCTATATTGGCAAAGACACCAAAGCTATACTGCGCAATATCGCGCGCACCTTACTTGCTGATGAATTATTAGCGCCCGTGAATGCAGACACTGGCGGTTTAAATACTGACAGCTTAAATACCGATAGCGACACCGACTGGGTCTACTACCCTTGTCATCCGTGGGAGGTCGATGGCATCTTGGCAAATCCGACCATCAAGCGAGCAATTGCATCAGGTTATATGATACCGCTTGGTCTGGCGGGTAAGGCGGTGTCCCCAACCTCATCGGTACGTACCTTATATCATGATCAGCTGACGCATTTTATTAAATGCTCCATCCATGTTCGTCTGACCAATTGCATTCGCAAAAACGCTTGGTATGAGCTACACAGCGCCGTTTATCTCAATAATATTTTAGAAAAAATTGATCGCAGCAAGCGCCTGACTGCGCCCGCTTTTAAGCTAATGTTGGAGCCGGGGGCTGCCACCCTTGATATGAGCGCCAAATTCCCCGATGGCAATGCCAGCTCGGCTCAGTTTATCACCGAGTCCTTTGGTTTGTTGTTCCGAGAGTCATTTACGACAGATGATATTACATACCTAACGTCGCAAGTGGCTGCCGCTTTATTTACCGAAGATAGGTTTGGAGACAGTGTCATCGAGCGTCAGCTACAGCATCGCTGCAACCGCCGTGATCAGCATGATAATGAGCGCGTACCCTACGACACCCTAGCCTGCTTATGGTTCAAACGTTATGCCAATATTTTGATTGACGGCACGTTTGATTACTTCTTTAATCATGGCGTTGTGTTCGAGCCGCATTTACAAAACACGGTGATTGGCTTTCATCAAGACCTGCCGACATGCGTGTGGATTCGAGATTTAGAAGGCACCAAGCTGGTGGATAGCCTGTGGTCACTTACTGACGCGACCGGTTTATCTGAGCGCTGCAAACAGTCTATCCGCTATTCTAGAGCGGCAGGATGGTCACGTATTGCCTATTGCATTTTTGTCAATAATCTTAGTGAGGCCATCTTTTATTTATGCCGAGGCTCGCAATCAGCTAAGACGTTAGAGGTGCGGCTCTGGCAGCGTGTCAAAGAGATATTGATCAATTGGCAGCTGGTATATGGTTCTCAGCCTGAAATTCAGGATTTATTAGACGGCGGTAGCTTACCCAGTAAGACCAATTATAAAACTCGATTGCTCACGCTTGCTGATAAGCATTCTGCCTACGTCATGCTGCCTTGCCCGTGGCAGCCCTCTGTGCTCACTGCCAAAACAGACAGCCAAACAATGACGCTATTATAAAACTCCACCATCTTTCCATATCAGACTAACAACCAGACCAACAATCAGACTAAAAGGCACTCGCAAAATGACAACTGACATGACGCCAACCCACTCACTCCCACCAGCAGACAACCCCCTATTGCCTGCAAAAATTATAAATGCTATTCATGAACATAGTACACAGTCGGCACCGCTTTGTGCTTACATTTATGATTTAGAAGCGTTAGCAGAACGTATAAAGACTATGAAGCGCTGCTTACCTGCTAATACGCAGCTGTTTTATGCCATCAAAGCCAACGCAGAGCCTAAGATACTATCCACCTTGGCAGAGCATGTCGATGGGTTTGAGGCCGCTTCTGCAGGCGAGCTTAATTGGCTACAAGCCCACCAGCCGAACCATCCTATTATTTTTGGTGGACCAGGTAAGCTGACCTCAGATTTGCAGCAAGCCATACAACAGCAAATCGATACCATTCATGTGGAGAGTCTGGTCGAGCTGACCCGCATCCAAACCTTGAGTCAGTCCTTACAGCTTCCCGTCCGTATATTTTTACGGATGAATATTGATATTGGTGATATCGGCAGCAGTAAGCTGGTCATGGGCGGCAAGCCTACCCCCTTTGGGCTGGATGAAACCCATCTCAAGCAAGCGCTAGCTATCATTGACTCAAGTCCGTTTATTGAATTTTGCGGATTTCATTTTCACTTGATGTCGCATCAATTATCAGTCGAGCGTCACCTATTGTTAATGCAGCGCTATATACAGATGGTCAAGAAGTGGCAGCAGGATTATCCATCGCTGCCCTCAAAACTGACCATCAATGTGGGCGGCGGCATTGGTATTCACTATGACCCGCAGCCGCAGCATTTTGAGTGGCAAGTATTCTGTCAGCAGCTTGCGAGCATGTTAACGGCAAATCCGCAGTTTATGGTTAGGTTTGAGATTGGACGGTTTATTACGGCGCCCTGTGGTTATTATGTGATGGAAGTATTGGATATCAAAGAAAATCTTGGCGAGACATTTGTGATTGGTCATGGCGGCACGCATCATTTTAGAACGCCCGCCGCCCAGCAGCACAACCATCCTTTTTATATCGTGCCGCGCCGCACAAGCCGAACAATCGCAGCCGAACCGCAAGAAAATCTGATAACGCAAGCCGCCATCACGGACACTAGGGCAACCCTTGTCGGTCAGCTTTGTACACCCAAAGACATTCTGGCAAAAGACCAATGGATTGACGCGCTGCATATCGGCGACTACTTAGTTTTTACCTTAGCAGGCGCTTACGCTTGGAATATCTCTCACCAAAACTTCTTGATGCATGAGCCACCCAAAATGGTTTTTTTATAACAATGCGTGCGCATTTTGGTCAATAAAATGAAGTATCAATTTACCAGTCTTATCTCTATATCTATAGCTGCCAACACCTAAACACCTAATCAGGTGATTTACAGCTGTTGGCGCTATACGCAAATGCGGTATCTCTATCATAATGCCATAATGTCATGAAGCCGACATACTATACAGGCATGATTCAATCTCCCTAATAAATAACAAAACCTGAATAACTGTGAGATTGGAGAAAAAAATGCACACAATAGCGGCTTCTATTTTGAGAGTCAGTATGGGCATCATTGCGGCGGCAAGTTTAAGCCCAGCCGCGCTTGCCGCCGATATTTACCCTGCCCAATTGGTTGCCCATGCCCTGCTACCTGCCAAGACCACAATCCCAGCTCCAGCAGATGCGCCCAAAGACTTACAGATAAGTGGTAAATACACCACAGGGACATTGGTTGAAAACATTGGCAGTATTAAAGGCATGTCCTCAAACCGTCCCACTGGCATCTCATTGCCATTTACAGGGCAACCTGTCCAAGGGCATTCAGGTATCCAATATATGGCTGATGGTACGTATTGGCTACTAACAGACAATGGATTTGGCAGTAAAGCAAACTCTCCTGACGCTATGCTGTTTATGCGCCAGTATCGAATTGATTGGGACCAAGGACGTTTTGTGCCAATAAAAACGATTTTTTTTAACGATAAAAATAAAGTACTGCCGCCCCGGATTACCCATCAGGACAGTGCGCCGCGTTACTTGACAGGAGCAGATTTTGATCCTGAAAGCTTTCAGATTATTGATGGTGATATTTGGGTAGGTGATGAGTTTGGTCCATGGTTACTCAAGTTCGATAGCACCGGCACCCTACAAGCCATACATGATACAAAGGTTGGTAACAAGAGCATTTACTCACCCGATCATCCTACCTTACAACTTCCCGCCAAGCCAGATGATGCCCTACCGCAATATCAGATCAAACGTTCTAAAGGCTTTGAAGGCATGGCCGCATCACCTGATGGGCGCTATCTATATCCGATGTTAGAGGGCGCAATCTATAATCATGATAGTAAAGACTACGACTCAATCGATGGTAAAAACTTTTTGCGCATCTTACAGTTCGACACCAAGCGTAACACCTATACTGACAAAAGCTGGAAGTATGTGCTTGATAGCAATGAGCATGCGATTGGCGACTTTAATATGATAGACCCGAATTATGGCTTAATTATTGAGCGAGATAACTTAGAGGGCGTTAGTGATAAAGCTTGCAAACAATCCATGACAGATAGCAGCCGATGCTTTGCCAAACCGGCAGTTTTTAAACGTGTTTATAAAGTAAAATTAGACCCTAAAGGTGGCATGGCTAAAAAAGTAGCCTACATTGACTTAATGGCCATTACCGACAATAAAGCGGTGGCTAGAAAACCTTTGGTTAAGAACAAATCTGGAAAAGAGGCGCACTTTGTCTTCCCTTTTTTCACGATTGAAAATGTGGACATTGTCGATGCCAACCATATTGTGGTCGGAAATGACAACAATCTGCCTTTTTCATCCAGTCGCAACCCTAATCAAGCTGATGACAATGAATTGATATTGTTAAAGGTCACAGATTTTTTAAAAGCAAAATAAGCACGCCTTAATGGTAAAGGTAGGGCAAAAGCGCAGGACAGTCGAGCGGTCTTTTAGCAGTATTAAGGCCATAAGCTCTGCTGTCATGTGATGCGCTTCTGCTATATATCAAAAACATATGTCTACATATCAAGATATTGCAGATTTGATAGCGCAGAAAATCAGATATTATTTTGAGTGATTACTCAAAATAATCTTGAACATCCTTTCTAATTCAGTTAAGTTAAAGATGACTATAGTCGATTCCAAATAAAACAGATAAGTTATATTACAACGCAAAACTGGTATATCGTTTTAACATTGAACTCCCTAGCTATTTTTAATACAAGTTCTAGCATTACTATAAATGATTAAATAAGGATAACTCATGCAATCAAATTACGGACAAAAACTTCAAGCGGGTATCAAGTTCCCTGACATAAATGTACAAATGCTAAATGGTGACGTAAAGTCATTAGGCATGCCTGACAACGGTCATGACTGGAAATTGGTCGTAGTATACCGAGGTCAACATTGTCCAATCTGCACCAAATACCTCAATCAATTGGAAACCGTAAAATCGTCATTCACGGATGTGGGGGTCGATATCATCGCCGTATCAGGTGACAGTAAAGCGCAATTAGAGAGTCATCTCGACAAACTAGATATCGAATTCCCTATTGCCTATGGTTTGACCGTTGAGCAAATGAAGACGCTCGGGCTGTACATCTCAGAACCCCGTTCAGAAAAAGAAACCGATCACCCCTTTGCAGAGCCTGCTGTATTCGTGATTAATGCTGAAGGAGATATTCAAATCATTGATATATCCAATGCGCCTTTTGCTAGACCTGAGCTTGCAGCACTTGCAAATGGTTTAAGCTTTATCAGAGATAATGATTATCCTATTCGTGGTACACATGGTTAGACGTGTTGCTAAAAGTGAGTTGTGAGAATCTCGTTACTTCTTAAGTTACTTGATACTTGCCCAAATATAAGCGTTTTTTGCAAAGCTTTGCAAAGTCAGGCGCTGATCGTAAAAGCGATTACTCAAGGTATGTATAAAAGAGTCACCAAACGCTAGTACTATTAACGTTAACCACTTTTACTAAGTATCATTTGGCCCCTAATATGACTTCAATTGAGATAGAGAGTACCGTAAGAAACACTGCCGATATCGCTATTATCGGTGGTAGCGGTTTGTATCAAATGCAAGATTTGACCAATAAGCGCAGCGTGAAAATTGAGACACCCTATGGAGATCCGTCCGATAGTATCGTGCTCGGTGAACTTAATGGCGTTACGGTGGCATTTTTAACGCGGCATGGTCAAGGGCACAGGTTAACCCCCTCTGAAGTGCCTTATCGTGCCAACATCTACGCCCTAAAGACTTTAGGTGTACGCTATATCGTTTCAGTATCAGCGGTTGGCTCGTTGCAAGAAACGCTAAAACCACTAGATATGGTCATCCCTAATCAAATGATTGATATGACGAAGCAGCGAGTCAGTACGTTCTTTGGAGAGGGTGCGGTCGCCCATGTATCTATGGCTGACCCTTTATGCCTTAAGATAGCGGATATCTTAAGGCGTGCTTATGACAAAGCAGGTATTGCCGATGGGCAATGCCACGCAAAAGCTACCTATGTATGTATCGAAGGACCTCAATTTTCAACTCGGGCAGAATCACACTGGTATCGACAGATGCAAGCGCACATCATAGGTATGACCAATATGCCAGAGGCTAAGCTGGCACGCGAAGCCAGTATCGCCTATGCAACATTGGCGCTGGTGACAGATTTTGATTGTTGGCATCCAAATGAAGAAGCCGTCAGTGCAGATTATGCTATACAAAATCTGATGAAAAATGCTGACAATGCCCAGCAAGTCATCAAGCAAGCTGTAGCATTAATTGTTGATGAGCAGCCTAGATCCATTGCCCATACGGCTTTGAGCCAAGCATTAGTCACGCCAGTTGCAGCGATGAGCGCAGAGACACGGACCAGACTTGCGGCATTACTTCCGTAGAGATCGAAAACTTAAACCTTTATCAGGTTTATTTATACCAAAGAGACCATCAAATTAGAGTCGATTCCAAATAAAATAGATACGCCATACTGTAACGCGGAACTGGTATAAATTTTTCTGGCTTGCTGTGCCTACGCCGACAGAGGCTGCGTAAAATTTATCCCAGTCCCGCTGTATCGTTTTCATACTGAATTCATTACATTTGATGGCCTCTTTTATTTTTGACAGACAGCTTTTAGAGATTGCTTTTTTAGCATCATACTAATTTACTAGCATACCTACCTTACTTTTAGCAGCAGCTTCCTGAATTCACCAATGGACCAGACGCTATATCTACTTGATGATCAAACGGTAGGCTATCACCACAACCTGCAAAAATACCGTAGTGGCGACTGTCATCGCCAATAAAATCAAAATGCTTGGCAAAGCGCGACTCTTTTAGCATACGAAAAGTATTGCCACAGACAGGGAATACGCGGCCCGTCTCAATCGTATGATGCTTATCTAAATTAAAATGATGTGGTAGCTGATCTATGGTTCCGTGATAAATGACTGCTTGACCGTGGTCTTCACAAGCATCCTCAAGCGCTGCAATCTTAAACAATCGATAAGTAGCGGAAAAAAACTGAATATTGCCAATCTTAGCAGCAAGTAGCGGATCGGTGATATCAAGCGGACGATCCTCAACCAAACGCGGGTCTAAAAAATCAGCATGTCGCGCTAAGCGCTCAAAATCCTTCCAGTATAAGGCGCCGCTCAAACACTCTCCATAAAGGACAGGATCATTGACTAAATGCTGCGGGATGCGGCGGTCTGCATAGATATCAGAGAAGTAAAACTCACCACCAGACTTGAGCAAACGCTGCACACTGGCCATCACGGCGGCTTTATCAGGTGATAGGTTAATGACACAATTTGAGACAATGATATCGAAGCTACTGGGGTCTAAATTGAGCTCATCTAGCTTTTCGATGTAGCCCTTGAGAAAAGTCACATTGTCGTAGCCAAATTTCTCCACATGATAGTTTTGATGCTGCTTTGCAATGGCTAGTTGCTCATCTGTCATATCGATACCGACCACATGACCTGTAGGTCCAACCAATTGTGCTAATGCATAGACATCACGGCCCGAACCGCAGCCCAAATCTAGGATACGGCAGCCTTCAAGTAGCGCTGGGCATACCAGTCCACAGCCATAATATCGGCTTAGAACCTCGTCATGAATATTCGCTAACAAAGGCTTTAACCAATTTGGCATATTGCTAATATCACAGCATGCTGACGTTTTTAAGTCTTCAGTACTTTGTAGCTGCTTACCATAATAATCTTGAACGACCTCATGCATCATAACTTCCTTATTAATAATAAAACAGTTTAAGCACTCTTACTCAGCACCCGATATCAGCGTCATCCTAAAGATAAGAGATAAGAGATAAGAGATAAGAGGTAAGAGGTAAGAGGTAAGAGATAGAAATCCTATTACAAAACCAGCCAATCATGAGCCCATGTTTTCAAGCCAACCTACGGGCAAGTGTTGCAAGTCTGCAGGCTCATCAATGTCATGCAACGGCTCTAATAACGCCAATGTCCAACCCAATGCTGCAATACGTTGGCGAGTCACCGCCGCCACGCTGGCAGTGCTCCACTCGATATCCGAAAATAAACTGGCATCAGCTTGCTTAAATCCTAACAGTACATAACCCCCATCTGCAGCTGGAATCATAACTGTGTTAAACTGCTCTAATTGCTGTACTGCCTCTTGAATACGTACTGGCGTTAAGCTTGGGCAATCCGTACCAATCAACACCACTTGTTTAAAAGTATGTAACGCTTGCCTGCTAGCCGCTAACATACGTAGCCCTAAGTCACTATCTGCTTGTGATGACCACCGCAATGACTGGGATAAATCAAGTGTCCGCCAGCATGGATCATGTGGCGCTGGACTCACGCACATCTCGACGCTAAGTCCAGTCGCTACTGCCTGCTCAGCGCTATGCAATAAGAGCTGCTTTGCTATTATTGATGCACCTTCAAGACCAAGCGCAGGCTGCAAACGTGTCTTTGCCATACCGCGCGCGGGGAACTTAGCAAAGATAATAATAAGCGTGTCTGTTTGCATAGCATCTTTTGGTATAGAGTCTTTTAGCATAAGTATTTGAATGTCTAGTAGCCCAAGTTTAAATGACTAGAGCACACTCTAGGACCTTGTACGACCAAAAGTATGACCGATAACTACTAAGCCTTGTAATAACGCTGCTTAAGATTATCAGCAGATACCCCGCGCCAGTAATCAAAACGCAGATGCCACATCAAACCTATTGTGCGCCACGTGCCATACTGTTGCCAGCGCCGTGCCGACGTGATTACCTTACTTTGTAGACAAGCGGGCTTACCAATAGCTTTAAGGTGCTTACAGAGCTCAATATCTTCCATCAGTGGCTGCTTCGGATACCCACCTAGCTGATCAAACAATGGTTTTTTGATAAATATCGCTTGATCGCCCGTTGCAATCCCACTCAGTCTGGAGCGCCAACTGATCATCTGACTGACCACCTTGAGCATCCATGCAGGACTATCCAGTCGTACATCAAAACGCCCCCACGCAGCTTGCCTGACAGCTAATGTAATATCAGCAATAGCGTGGTTCGGCAGCTGCGTATCCGCATGTAAAAACAATAACACATCACCTGTTGCTAGCTTAGCACCTGCATTCATCTGAGTAGCACGACCAGCAGCGGACTCTATTAATCGCCAATCAATAACCTGCCTATTAATAACCTGCTCATTAGTAACAGATGGACTGCTATCTATCAAACCTTCTATCAGCTCCTTGGCAATGGCAACTGAGTTATCTGTTGAACCGCCATCCACCAGTACGATCTGAGACGGTGCTGGATTCAGACGAGCAAGATGACCCATCAATTGCGGCAAATTATCCGCTTCATTTAATAGCGGTACTACGATAGAGAGCTTGATTGGTACAGCAGTCATTTTTATTAACGCCCAGTCTATTTTTTATTTAACCGCCAATCATAATTGGTATAACTGACTTTTATTTTACCCTGCTCTAAGCCTTTTACTTGAGTGCTATTCATTCCTAATGCTTGATTATAACGTCCCAAAAATCCTGCAACGTCATTAGTACCACGCCAACCCATTGTAAAGTCTTCTTTATACCATTTAAAGATTGGCGATATCTCAAGCATATTGCCCTTTAAGCGATTGCGGCTGCTGTCTGCCAAAAACCTACTGGTTACTTGCTCCAATTGTTTATCCAGCTTCCTCGCGGTAAAAGCATCGTTCAACAAAGCCGGACAGCCAATACTGGCGCAATTAACCGCAAAGTGAATACGGGGTTCATTGTAACGCTTGGAGCCGCGGATCAGATTATGCTCAATATCATCTAGCGAGCGCGTTTTACCCAATAGTGGAATAAAATCCTGCTTCCAAGGCGAGCCAAATACGCCACCAATATCTTTAATAGACTTAAGATTAGGATATTTAGTAAGCACCAACTCTACCGTACCTGCATTATAGACATTGATCAAAAATGCCAATTGCTCATCTTTATTCCAACGGTTAAATTCAGACTGAGTCACCTTGCTAGTGGCAGCCATATAGCTATCTAATTTACTTTTATCTGCCTGCATGCCAGCATAATTAACAACAGATGCCTTGCCAGCATTGGTCATGTTCACATGTTTGTCTAGCAACGCATCCCAGCTGCTGTGATTAAAATCTGCGTAGGCGGCTGCACTTGATAACAAAATAGCGGTGACAATAGTCGTTTTTACCGTTAAGTGATTGAATAAAGGCATTGTATTTACTCCATTAGCATCGATAAGTTTCTGCCTATGCTAATCTGATTTACATCAATAAATCTAAATAACTGACTCTTCTAAAGTACCGCCGCAGCTACTGCCCTGTCCTGCCGTACAACCATAGCAGTGATCCGCTATGGCAATATCATCACCTGCAGGATTTTGTGTTAGTAAATCTCGTAGGTGGCGACGAGATTTATTTGGCACCGGAATCTCTAGCTGCTGATTAAAATCACAATCAAATAACTCTCCTAGCCAATTGACACTGATGGTCGAGCGGCACATCACTTCAGTTAAATTGGAAGCCACATAATTTGCTTTGAGCAAATCCATATAGGGGTGGAACTGTTTTTTAGCCAATAGCACCGCACCAAAGCGCTGAATCGGCATATTGGTTAAGGCAAACAGCTGATTAAATTCAATATCGAAGTGCGCTTTTAACTCGCGCTTATAGTCGGCTTCTAACTGCTGCTGATTGGGCGGTAGTGTCGCCCCTTGCGGGTTATATACAAGGTTCAATATCAAACCTGAACCAGATTTACCATAACCTAAGGCATTCAGCTTATGCAGTCCTAAAATACTGTCATCAAATGCCCCTTTACCGCGCTGCTTATCAACATTTTCTAATGAGTAACAAGGAAGCGAGGCGACAATCTCAACCTTATTGTCCGCCAAGAACTGCGCCATATCCTCATAGTCTTCTACCATCAGAATCGTCAGATTGCAGCGGTCAATCACTTTGACGCCCAGCGCTCGTGCCGCTTTCACCAAGTACTTAAAGTCTTCGTGCATCTCAGGCGCGCCACCAGTTAAATCGAGTGTATCGATATTTTGCGCTTGCAGAATCTCTGGAATCAGCTCAACCAGATCACGTGACATCATCTCTGTACGGTACGGACTGGCAGCAACATGACAATGCACACAGGACATATTGCACAGGTAACCCATATTTACTTGTAGAACTTTCAGCTCTCGCCTTTTAATAGTAGGAAAATCAGTCTCTTCGAGTAGTTCAATGGTAGATTTCATAGTGGTATAGAATCCAATTTTTAGCTTTCTTGAGTGTAAATAGGCATCGCTAACATTCAGATATACAAGGTTTTTTCTTATAAATTCAGTAGCAAAATAAAGATAATCTAATTAATCATACCTTATTTTTTCTTGCTCATTGGTATTAATATGAGATTGTTAACTGCTTATGGTTTGAGATAGCGATAAAGGGTAAATGAAGCAGCACTGTTTTCAAGAATTAGCGCTACTTAAAACGGTACTCCATTTTTTCATAGATGATGATATTTTTTACCAGCTTATAATTCCATTGTTTCCACTTTTCTAGCGCTTATATTCCATTTGTTTGCCTACCTTGTTAGATGATTACTTGCATGGGTGATTTAAAAACACCCTTGTAACATAATATATATATTTAACCGAATAAATCCGATGAACGTTACGATAAATCCGACGAATGCCATCATAAAATTCTTGCTTAAGTATATAGTTTGGTTTAACTTATTTGAAGGATAGTTTAGATGTATTTATATATGGATTGTATATAATACAAATTATGATTATCTCAAGAAACTCTCAGAAATATCTCACAATCAACCATTCAGACCTGCCACATCTAAATATATATCATTTATATATTTATGGTTTAAACATCACTTAGCCCTCAAGTTTTTCTACAAGGATTCGTATGAAATACACTATACACGCTCTATTAGCAGCGATGGCTTTATGCGCAAGTGCAAGCGCTTTAGCCTCTAGTCACCGTGAAGCGCCCTCCATCACCAAAACGCCTAAAGTCGATGCCACTGACCTTTATATGTTTAACAGCTATGAGAGTGGTCGAGCAGATTACGTCACCATCATCGCCAACTATTTACCGCTGCAAGACGCCTACGGCGGGCCCAACTATTTTTCGTTAGATGATGATGCTCTGTATGAGATCCATATTGATAATAACGGTGATGCGGTCGAAGATGTCACCTTCCAATTTGATTTTAAACAAACCCTAAATAGTATCGAGATTGACTCAGACGGTAATGCATCGACGCCAAAAGTTGCAATACCCTTATCTAACGCGGGGGATGCCTCAAACCCAGCTAATGTACAAACCAGTGAAAGCTATGATGTGACCATGGTTAAAGGTGATCGCCGCAGCGGCGCGCGTACACCACTTGGGACTTTTAACAAGCCATTTGATTATATCGGCACCAAGTCTTTTGCAGACTATCCAGGCTATGCAAGAGGCTTTATTAAACCGTTAAATTTAGGCACTTGTGGAACTGGTAAGGTCTTTGTCGGTCAACGCGCTGAGAGCTTTGCCATTGACTTGGGCAAAGTATTCGATCTGATTAACCTAAACCCATTAGGTCCACGTGATGGCGGGACAAATGTCTTAGCAGATAAAAACATTACCTCTATTGCAATGGAGATTCCTAAAGCTTGTCTCGTTAATGCAGCGCAAGTAGATTTAGGTGATAATAAAAAAGGTGTGGATCCTGTGATTGGCGCTTGGACGACTGCCAGTGTCCGTCAGGCGACCTTAGTCAATCCATCACCTGCTTCTGGCATCAGTACCACTGCTAAAAAAGGTGGTGCTTGGACTCAAGTTTCAAGACTAGGTATGCCGCTGGTCAATGAAGTTGTCATTGGCCTTAAAGACAAAGACAAGTTTAACGCCTCAGAGCCAAAAGATGATGTGGCCAATTTTGCGCCTTACGTCTTTTATCCTACGCTTCCTGCGTTAATCCAAACCCTATATCCAAGTGCGCCAGCACCTACTAACTTCCCCCGTCAAGATCTCGTGACTGCGTTCTTAACGGGCGTTCCTACAATCAACAAACCTGCTAACAAAAAACTGGTACCAGCTGATATGTTGCGCTTAAATACCAGCACAGCTACTGTAGTAGCGGCAAATCAGAATGACTTAGGTGTGATCGGTGGTGATACCGCAGGTTTCCCAAATGGTAGACGACCGGGTGATGATGTCACTGATGTATCGTTAAGAGTAGCGATGGGCGTCTTATGTCATGCTGGGCTACCTCCAGAAGCGACGTGTGTTCCCGCTGATGCTAAAGCCGGTACAGCGCCCTTTACTGACGGAGTCGTAAAATCTGCCCCTGCTTTTGACTCGGTTTTTCCTTATCTAAAAACCCCTAATGCAGGCAGCCGCTAAGCTGAACCTAATATAAGGAGAAACACCATGCGCTATGTACTGTTAGCGATATTGGTTACCGGGTCGGCTGCGCTTACTGGCTGCTTCGGTGATAACGATAACAAGAATTTTGAGACGGGAAATAAAGGCAATCCCGATGTAGCAGCAGATCAAGCGAAGGCAAATCTTGCAGCTGAGAGAGTCTCTAGCGTGATCAACGCCAGTAAGGATGTGAATACCGATGAACCGCAAGATATTGATCGGATCATCCTTCCCGAAGCCAATTTAGCAGAGCCTGTGGCGGTAACCGATGCCAATGCCTCGTTGTAATCTAACGTGATATAAACCTGACACCTGATCAAACTCTTGATCAGGTGTTTCTTTATGTTTTGAGCTGAGATATCTTATGAACTGGATTAAGCCCTTTGTCGGATTACTGTTATTATTATTTATCGGCAGCCCCCTTCTGCATGCGGCACCCTTTATTCCACAAAATGACCAACAAATTCTTGAAACCTTACCCACTGATTCACCAACGCCGCGCTACTCAAACGCAGACAGCTTTTTGTCTAATGCGAGCACAGTAAGTCCTGAGCAAACCAGTAAGCTATTAGAGCGCGCTTACTTA
>NZ_JBFFMS010000031.1:0-34076 GCF_041554015.1 Psychrobacter sp.
ATCGATAACCACGTTGCGACCTTTAGGGCCTAAAGTAACTTTTACTGCATTTGCTAGAACGTTTACGCCGTCCATCATTTGTTTACGGGCATCAATGCCAAATTTTACGTCTTTTGCCATGTTAAATTACTCCACTATTATAAGTATGAGAATACAGTTAAATGTTTCAATAATTTTTAAATAATGTTGTCAAAATGCGCTGAGTATAAAAATACCAAAAAAGGACTAGCCTTCTAACACACCGAGTACATCAGATTCTTTCATAATCAATAGCTCTTCGCCGTCAACTTTTACCGTTTGACCAGCATATTGACCGAACAAGACTTTATCGCCAGCTTTTACGTCTAACGCGCGGATTTCACCGTTGTCACGAATCTGACCGTTACCGGTTGCAAGCACTTCACCTTGTGAAGGCTTTTCTTGCGCAGAACCAGGAAGCAAGATACCACCAGCCGTTTTTGTTTCTTCTTCTATGCGGCGGACAACAATACGATCATGTAAAGGACGAATATTCATCAATATGTCTCCAGTAATTGGTTATTTGAGTTAAAAGTTTATTTGGTTTGTTAGTCTCAACACCTTATCTTCAAAAGCCCTCTTATAAAAAATGCTTTTACTAAGATAAGCCTTGAGCTTGTATCAAAAAGTGGGGGCGCAGTGAGTTGCCTTCAAGTGTAAAGCCCAAAAATTTACAAGAATTTTTATTTGTAGACAACTCCTATGAGAAAACCAGAATAAATGACAGACAACCTTTAAATAACAAGCATTGTCTTGTCAGACTTACAGCAAGTTACGTAGATTGCGGATACAAGTCATTAGCGTAACATCGACTACAAGAGGCAAACGACCGCGACATCCTTACCCCTTGAAAGTGTAACAAAGTATGACCATTATAGTCTTCGTAAATATAACTCAATCTGTATACTGCAAAACCATGAGTACCTCATATGTAATACACAGCTTTACTGCAGTTATTGTCTGATATGAATTAATTAAGGAATATCCATGACCGTCTATAATGATAAAAAACATCGTAAGTCTACTTTTTTAACGGCTTTAACCAGCAGTGCGAGCATTGCTGCTATCGGAGCGTTAGGCATGACCGCACCAACGATTGCCAGTGCAAAAGATATTCAACCGTCGAGCGCCAGTTATACCTTTACGGTTGAGGACAAATATAAAGGTACAGCCACTCGCAGTTTGGTTAAATCAGGCAACACATGGAAATATGATGTCAATGCGCGAGTCGCTGGTGTCGCAAGTGCCAATCAGCACAGTACCTTTGTTATCAAAGGTAACAATGTCAGTCCAACACAAGCCAGCACCACCTATAAGCTATTGGGCCTTGGCCGTACCCATAAGCTAGACTTTAATTCCAGCAGTAAAAAAGTAGTGAGCAACTATAGAGGTAAGTCGACGACCATGAGTATGTCGCAGCAAGCCTTTGATGATTTGAGCCTTGAAGTGCAAATTCGCCAAGATTTATTAAATGGCAAATTCTCTGGCAATTACTATATGGCAAAACACGATAAAATCGAGAAAACCCCCTTTAAAAAATCTGGTAATACTAAGATAACGGTTCCGGCTGGTACCTTTGATACCGTGCGTGTCGACCGTATCCATGAAGACAATAGCCGATCGACCAGTTTTTGGCTGGCACCAAGCTTAGATTATCTGCCAGTGAAAGTCAGTCAGATTAATGATGGTAAGAAGATGGATTTAGAATTGTCCAAAGTAAATTAACCGCATTTATCCTCAAGCGTAAGAAATGAAAAAGCGGCAAACTAAATAGCTTGCCGCTTTTTTATGTCAGTTTTTATCAAAAACTTTAGGGAGCTATTGCCCAAGCTTCGATGTTGCAATGTAGCAATCTTGCAATGTCGTAAGGCAAGACCTTAGGAGCGCGGCTGCTTTACCACATTATTCATCGAAGGCAAGCGCTTTAATAAGATAAACAGCCAGACATTAATCAAAAATAGCAGAGCAAAATCAACGAAATAGACGGTAATCTCTGCCCAGCTGCTGCCATAAGCGCGCGTGAATAATACAACCCCACTTGCACCTAAATAGACCAAGGTAAACATACTGTCTATCAACAAGGCATAAGGCGAGCGCCCGCGTAGTATCGATGGGGTTAAGACAAAGGCTGGTATCAGCCATAGGGCTTGCCATGCGATACCGCCGATGATATCAGGGCGACTAGGATTCAAGACACTGATTAAAATTGGCAGCGCCAATAACCTAAACGCCAGCCATACTAGCCACGTTACAATTAAACGCTGACGGATAGGGTTAATAGGCTTTAGCAGCTGGGTTGTTTGATTAACGGCTGCGACTGTTTGCGGTTGACTGTCGTCATGAGAGAGGTTGTTAGCCATTAGAGATATATATTTCCTAATTGTTCATGCCAAACAGTAATGGATGGGCGCATTAGCGACCCCAGTTAGCTTGCGCTAATGCAGCTGCCGTAATCGCCAAGCGACGCCCTTGAGCGATGCCAAGCTCGCGCTCATCAGCAGATACAGGTTGATCATGGGAAGCGCCGCTGACATGGCTTGCACCATAAGGTGAGCCGCCACGGGTAGTACGGTTTAAAGCTGGCTCAGCATAAGGGACACCGACGATCATCATGCCATGGTGCAGCAAGGGTAACATCATCGTTAGTAGCGTCGTCTCTTGACCGCCATGCATAGACCCTGTCGCCGTAAATACTGCCGCTGGCTTGTTTTGTAGATTTCCTGCCAGCCATATGGTGACAGTATTGTCCCAAAAATACTTCATGGGCGCGGCCATATTACCAAAGTGCGTTGGGCTGCCAAGTGCCAGACCGCTGCAATTCTTTAGATCGTCCATGGTGCAATATAAATCCCCTTCATCAGGAATCGCAGGTTTGCTTACCGTGGTTTCAGGCGCAACGGTCGGCACCGTACGAATACGCGCGGTCATGCCCGCCTCCTCGATACCTTGAGCGATGGCATAAGCTAATGTCTTAGTCGTACCGTAATTTGAATAATAGAGTACCAAAACATAAGGGGCGGTTTGACTCATTGGCAAAACTTCCTTATAAAATCGTTAACAGTGACATACATAGTGCCCATTATGCCCGAGTCATTCACTGACATGCAAACAAACCCTACTACTTGGCAGCATACCGAAGCTACTCGCCAAGTATATTACCTGCCGTATTTACGTAACCACTCAGTACAATCTAATGCATATTGACACAATTAATGCGCAGATTCAGACAATCCATCTTTGTTACACTATCTGCACTCATTATCCCTGCTAGATGGTCGTTATGGAAAATCTATTAAAAAAAATACCTTTTTTACATCAACGTTGGTTTCAGTTCTTACGTTTTTTGACGCGTCATTTCTTTGAGGACAATTGCCAGCAAAAAGCGGCATCCCTGACCTATACAACCTTGTTGTCAATTGTGCCTATCTTGACCGTACTTTTGATGATTTTGTCTTCAGTGCCAGCACTTGCTTCCGTTAGAGCGCAGATTTATGAGGTCATTTATAGTAACTTGCTGCCGCAATCGAGCCTGCAAGTCAGTAAATATATCAATAATTTCGCTGAGAAATCATCCAACCTTACCATCATCGGGGCGATGTTCTTACTTTTTACTACCATCATGACTTTGACCACCATTGAGCGCGCTTTTAACCAAATATGGCGCGTGGAAGATCGTTCTGGTGGCATGAGAAGCATGCTGCGCTATTGGACCATCGTCACCTTGGGACCCTTGGTGCTGGGTACGGCGTTTATCGCCTCAAGCGCTGTACAAAGTCTGAGTTTGTTGAATAGACAAATTGGTGGTTATGGTATTGACTGGTCATTTTGGGTACAGATAGTATCAATTGCAGTTACGATTGCCGGCTTTATCAGTATGTATTGGTTTATACCAAAAGCACGCGTACCAGCGAAAAATGCGGCCATTGCCGGTGTCTTTGTAGCACTTGTCTTTGAGCTGATGAAACATCTGTTTGGTACAGTGATGGCAAACTTTACCAGCTATGAGGCAATCTATGGCGCATTTGCTGCGTTGCCGATTTTCTTATTATGGATATATCTGTCTTGGAATCTGATTTTATTAGGGGTCGAGATCAGCTATACCCTAACGATATTTGAGACAAAAGAGGTCTATCCGCGCCATCCCTTTTTAAGCTTACTTGATATGTTAAACCTTGTTTATACCCATCATTTAAAAGGTGAAGCCGTAAGCGAGCAGGCGCTGCGCGATGTCTTGGGGCGTAAAGAGCTGCCAAAATGGTATACCTATATCAACTATCTGCAAGACAGCAACTTGATCACCATGACAGAAGATGAGCACTATGTACTCAAAAGGGATTTGAGCAAAATGACCTTGTGGGATTTTTATCGTACCCTGCCCTATCCACTACCGATCAAAGATGAGCTCGATGAGATGAGCTTAGAAGATCAAAAACCTTGGCTTAGCCTATTGGTTAATCGCTTTGAAAACACCGAAGCCTATGCCAAAGCACAATTGAATGTGCCGCTTGGTGCTATCTTTGCCCATAGTGAACCACGTAAGAAAACTGCTAATGACCAAGCAGCGCACCATAAAAACGAAAAGCTGCAAAAAGGGAAAAATGCGCATTTTAGGAAATCTAGTGCGGCAACCTCCAGTCATTTATTACAAGAGCCTCTAGATAGTAAAGATGATCTGCCAAAATTTGAACCAGTCGCTTATGATAAGGATAGCGACATAGAACGTGATGAACATAATCGTGAAATCCTTATCCCACAAGATAGCGACGATACAAATAACAGAAACGCTGATTTGTCTAATACTAAACGCGATATTATTACAGAAGCCGATAACCCAAGATCGATGTGATTGTCTAAGTATAAAAAATAGATCAGTTCATCATCAAAACATAACAAAAAGATTTCAATTAGAGGTTAAAGCAATAATAAAATTTATATGTTGAACAAATGTCGTACATTATATTAACATAGCTGTTATATTACCCTCATTATAAAAATGAGGATATTTCATTGAAAGCGACCATAATATTTCCACTAAAGGCATTAAATATCGGTATTTTTTCTATCATGCTTACCGCTTGTGGTGAAGGCAGTGACACCCCTCCTCCAGTAGTAAACCCACCTGTTACTATACCTGGAATGAGTATCCCTGCTACACCACTTGAGCCAAGTACGCCTATTAAGCCACCAGTGACAAGTATTCCTGCAACCCCACTTGAACCAAGTACGCCTATCAAGCCACCAGTAACGAGTATTCCCGCAACCCCACTTGAACCAAGTACGCCTATCAAGCCTCCTGTAACCAGTATTCCCGCAACCCCACTTGAACCAAGTACGCCTATCAAGCCTCCTGTAACCAGTATTCCTTCTACGCCGATTGAACCAGCCACGCCTATTAAATATCCGGAACCGCAAAAAGACATTGCTGATTATTATTTATTAGGCTTTTTTGATTATGACGGTGTAGGTGAGACGCGAGAAATCCGTTCTGACTTACTAGGTTCTTTCCAAGCTATGATTCAATTTGGGCAGAGTCATACAGTAGATCCTCAAGGCAACGAAGAAAAGAACATGCCGCGCCTAACCGCAGAAAAAGATGCGCTGTTATTAGTGACACCTACGCTTGAGATGGGAGTAGTTGATCAACTGGTTGCTGAAATTTATCAAGATAGCCTACTATTACGCAGGGTCCATTTGGATGACCCGACTCATCTGCCACTTTCTGACCAAACAAATAGCGACGATAGACCACGTGTTACTTATAGTAAGCGTGCTTGGTCAACACGATTGAACTGGGATGAAGTAAAAGCTGGTCTCAAAATTCGCATTGTCGATGAACAAAATCGTAGTGGTGAATTGCTAGAGAATAAAATAGACTTTGCGGCGCCAGGTGAGCTGGTATTAACCAATATTCGTCTTGGTCTTTTAAGTCCAGTGACTGTAAATAGTGGTCATTATATGCTACTACAGCCAGAAAAGGCGGGGGCAGATTATTTCCAAACTATTCCTGCTGCTCAGATGACCGTCGCTAAATATGATGATGTCGTGCTTGATCGGGTGATGGTCGCGAATGGTACTATCTATGATATGGCTTCAGGTAGTGCTTCAGCTGGTGACGTTTATAACGGCGATATGCGCGAAAATACCGGCAAATCAACCTTTGGTGTCGGTATCAATCTGGCGAACTGGGGCATCACCAGCGCATCGATGCTAAGCCAAGAGCAGCCGCAACTTACCCAAAATGTCAATGCACACCATGCCCGTGGCAAATACGCCAACGGCATATTCAACCATGGCTTAAGCGGTGGTAATGGCATGCTGACTTTGATTGATTCGGTCGGTAATGAATTTAGTCATGAAATTGGCCATCATTATGGATTGGGGCATTATCCGGGTAAAGTTGGCGATAAAAAGTTCTGGTCAGAGCACCATGCAGATAGTGGTTGGGGATTCATGCCGCTTAGAAATAGAATGCGAGGTAACTTTGAATGGTGGCGCAAAGATGTCGGTGCCGGTACTGAAGACTCACCTACCTTCTTAAGTCAATATGGCTATGGTCGTGACGCCATGTCTGGTGGCTCTAATAACAGTGATATTTCACGCTATACTCATTACACCGGTTTTAGTACAAAAACCAAAATTCAGCCAGCATTCGATCGTTATATGTTTGCCAGTGACTCAATGACGGGCTATAAAAGATGGAATGCTGATCTCAGAAAGATGGAAGTGGCTCAACCAAAAGTACCAAAATCTAATAATGTTTGGTATAACAGCGCGGATGGCAATTATTTAAGACCGCGTTTGCAAGGCGTGCCTGTTTATACCATTTTAGGCGGTTATGACCCTGTCACACAAAAGGGTATTATTTATCCGGCAGCGCGTGGTAACTGGGGTAACGTTTTTGATTTGCCAGCGGCAAGTACGTCAGCTGACGTTGCTAGCTGCTGGTTGGCCGTCACTTATAGTAATAATATGGTCAATAATATTGCTCTTGCCCCTAATCGTATAAATGGCAATAGCAATGCCAATAAACTTCATGTCAATTTAGCGATTTCTGAAAACCCTAGCAAAGTCGATTTGTATTGTAAAAAAGCCAACGAAGCACAGGTATTATTATCATCAACGGCTATTGGTCCCTATATCGATACCATTAAGCCAGCCGTTACCTTTGGCAAAGAGCATGGCTTTAGCGCCTTAAGAAAAATCGAATTACCGCTATTAGAGCAACAACTTATAGATCAAGCGGCAAACCCGACTATTAGTTTGGACGCTAATGGTGAGCTGATATACCACTCTTATAAAACCGATCGTGATGAGCTACGTCAAGAGCTTAGCCCGCAAGCATTCCAAACATTAGAGCGTTATGAGCAGCAACAAGCAGCCATGTATCGCCTAAATCGTTGGGTCAATGTCTACCGTACTGATTTAGACGAAAGCGGGTCTGAGGTCATCACTGCTTTTCAGACGTTTGTCAAAGAACTAGGTCTACAAGATGACCAGCCTTTAGCAAACGTCAGCCCTTTACTTAATGGCAAAAACTGTCTTAAAGTCGAAACACTAGCAGATGGTAAGCTAAATGCTTTTATCAGCGGACCAAGTGCTTGCACAGGAGATGATTCTGAGCAATGGACTCAAGATACCAAAGGTCGTATTCACAATAAAATGGCGCTAGATCAGTGCCTAATGCCACAAGGTGGCAATGTCATTAACCTTGCGCCTTGTGATGATCAAGCAAGCTCACAAGTTTGGCAAATGGATGTAACCACCAACGCCATCAAGCAAGGCAATCAATGCTTTGATTTAGAAAATGGTTATTTGAATAATAATCGAGCACGCTTAATTCGTTATGGTTGTAATAATGGCGGTAATCAAAAATGGACGATGCTGACTAAAAACCCAAGCCTTATCTTAGCGACAGCTGGTAATAATCTGCCATTAATTGTGCAGAGCCTACAGAAACAGCCAGCCATGTTAAATAGTAGGCACGTTCAATCGCTGAATATGGATAGTAAAGAGGACTCTTCAGTACTAGCAAAAGTAGGCACCGCGATAAGTACATTTATTGACGATCTGTTTAGTTAGTATGAAGTTCAATAACGGTCAACGATGATGGTGGCTATAACTATAAATGAGGTTCAATGCAGTGACATTTAAGTTTAGTAGTGCCCAATATTGGTGTTCATTTACTTTTGATTGTTCATATAATGGTTCATAGTATTCAGGCCCAGTAGCGCTCATAGCTATAAACATAATCATCCCCAAAAAAATAAGTCTCAATGAGGCTTATTTTTTATCCCATTTTTAATGGATTATTTGCAGTGAATCAGGTACTTTGTTTTTAAGCGCTTTTATTGCTACCAGCCCTATTCTATAGAGCTGCTAACAACAGAAGAAATATTACGATCATTTGTGGAGCTGCTCACATTGACTAAACATGCTGAAGACAACTTATTTAACCGTCTATCAACGTCAAGTCTGCAAAGGCTGCGGCAGTTTGCTCAGCTGTGGTCATTTCAAACATTAACGGATTTGCCCGATCGTCTAAAAAACTTTTGGCAATGGCTGATTGGCTCTTATTGGTTTATTCCAACCACATGCGTCATCGTGGGTATATTGCTAGCACCCTTATTAGTGACTATCGATGAGCACTTTGATCGTGAAACGGTCAGAGAGATTACCTTCGCTTTTACAGGCGATGACAATGCTGCACGCGCTATTATGACTGCTATTGCAGGTGCGGTCTTAGGTGTGGCTGGTACCACGTTCTCGATTACCATCGCGGTATTATCGATGGCATCTTCGCAATTTGGACCCAGATTGCTACGTAACTTTTTGACCGATACACCCAATCAATTTGTTTTAGGGGCATTTATTGGTACCTTTAGTTATAGTTTATTGGTACTAAAGGCCATACATAAATATGACGTCGCCTCTGGTGTACCACAGTTAGCAGTAACCTTTGCCATTATAATGGCCATTATTTGCGCGCTATTATTAGTGTATTTTGTCCAGCATATGGTACACGCCATTCAAGCCTCTCATGTTATTCAAAATGCCAGCAATGATGCTATTAATAATATTCATTACTGGTACAGTGACCGCTGTGACATTCAACATCAGCGAGATATTGAACAAAACGATATTGAGCAGTTTCATCATTGGACTGCCATACCGATCTGTTCACCCAGCTCAGGCTACTTACAGCAGATCTATCTTGAGTCGCTAATCACGCTGACGCAAGATTACGGCGGCGTAATACAGTTACATATCAACCTTGGCGACTATGCCACCGACAAAAATGTCATTGGATACTTTTATCAACGTCCAGCAGACCATCCGCACAATAGACAGAAAACAGCAACGTCGGACTTGGCAGTATTGCCGCGTGCACCAGATGGAATGTTTTGGCAGAGGTTTGCCAGTTGTCTGCGATTAGAGCAAAGGCTGGCACATTCTAATGACATCGCTTACAGCCTAGGTCAAATGACTGAAATTGCCGTACGTGCCCTGTCGCCTGGTATCAATGACCCAAAGACAGCCGTCAATTGTGTGCAGTCATTGACCAGCTGCTTGAGCATCATGATGCGCCGTCAGCCGCCAAGCCCCTATCATTTTTATACGCCAAAAGAAGAAAAGGACGCCGCCAAAACTGAGGTCAAGCAAAAACGGCTGGCTATATTAGCCTTGGTTACCCATACGCCTCAGATATCTGACTTTATAAGTATGTCACTTGGCGAAATACGTCATTATGCAGCAGCTGATTTGATGGTATTAAAAGCATTATGTCATGCAATGATCAATCTAAATTATGCGCGAATAAACAGCGCACAGCAGCAAGCGCTCTTACAAGAGTTACATCTGATCCAGCAAGCTGGGCAAGAGAATTTGATTTATCAAGAATTGATTGATGAATTTATTACTATCTGTGAGCAGGCAAAGCAATTTGTGCTTAAGAAAGATGCGCAGCGTAGATATTTTAAATATGTTAGCAAGTATGCTATCGATACTGATCAAGTGGTACAAGCTTAAGCTTTTAGCTAACAACTGAAAGCATCATCTGGCTCAGTGATGACAATCAAAACAGAGGCTTATTTAGACTCTATAAGCCTTAAATTAGAATAATCTTCTTTATATCATACGAGATCCGTTTTATGGCATCTGCAAACAGCCTAACCATACTCGAAATCAGCGCGATATTTTTATCTATCACTGCTCTATTATCTTACGTCAATCACCGATTTATTGGGCTACCAACGACCATCGGTGTGATGGTCATCTCGATATTATTGTCAATCGGGGCGATATTTTTAGGGTTTTTAGGGTTCGATCAACTCATCGATTACGAGGTCAGCTTATTAGGGCAGCTTGATTTTACTGAAGTATTACTAGACGGCATGCTCTCGATGCTTTTATTTGCAGCCGCTTTGCATGTCAATATAGGGGATCTAAAACGTTATAGGCTGCCTATTGGCATTCTTGCTTTTATCGGTACTTTAGTATCGGCATTACTGATTGCTGGCGCTTTATATATGATGATGCCATTGTTTGGTTTTGAGCTCTCGTTTTTATGGTGTTTATTATTTGGCGCTTTAATATCTCCAACCGACCCGATTGCTGTGATGGGCATCCTATCATCCGCAGGGGCGCCAAAAAGTATAGAGACGGTCATCGCAGGCGAGTCATTATTTAACGATGGAATCGGCGTCGTCATCTTTGTACTGCTGCTCGGCATTCTCTCAAGCGGCGATATACCAACCGCCAATTATGTGGCGCATACCTTAGCGGTTGAAGCTGGTGGCGGTATTATATTTGGGTTGGTACTGGGTGCGATTTTATATTATATGATTAAGAGCATCGACAGCTACCAAGAAGAGGTGCTATTAACCCTAGCGGGTGTCATAGGCGGTTATGCACTCGCCAGCCATTGGCATTTATCAGGACCACTTGCCATGGTGATGATGGGGTTGATGGTTGGGAATCGCGGGCGTGCACTAGCGATGAGCGATAAAACGCGGCACTATATTGATTTATTTTGGGAATTGATCGATGAGATTTTAAACGCCATTTTATTTGTATTAATAGGTCTTGAAGTGGTGATGATTGCTTATTCGGGTAATTTATTCGTTGCCGCTGGCTTGACCATTGTTATCGCCCTACTTGCGCGTTTTATCGTTGTGGGCATGACGACCAAAACCTTTCATCGTCAGCTTGATTTGCCGACCGGCGCTTGGAAAGTGCTAACATGGGGTGGTTTACGTGGTGGTATTTCGGTAGCTTTAGTATTGCAACTGCCGTTGGGCAGCGAGCGTGATATTTTATTAGCCCTCACGTATGCGGTGGTCATATTCTCTATTTTGGTACAAGGGTTGAGCGTCGGCAGAGTCGCCAAAAGCATTCATCCTGATAAAAAATCAGCCAATATATAGCGCTTAAATGACGTTATTCATAAAAAGCCAGTTTAAGATCAATACCTTAAACTGGCTTTTTAAATTGTCATTTGAGCGTTGGATCTTATTAAATTAAGCCTTTGCGCTTCATATTACGATACACCACAATCACAATAATAATATTCGATACCAATATGGCAAGTTTGAACCAATCAAAGGGACTTACTATCAGATAGTAAAGCTCGATAGGAATAAATATCCCATAACCTAGCACCCCGAACCAGTACGCCCATGTTTTATCGTGCCACAGGCCATAGGCCTCAAGAAAGCGCAAGCTGGCATAAGCAAAAATCAATAATAAGAATACCGACCAGTTTTGGCTTGCCACCTGTGCAATATGTACCGCACTATCAACCTGCGGCGCCAATAGCTGACCGAATACTTGCTGCCAAGAGGCGGTCGCCGTAATGAGCCAATGCTCAAGATCAGTATGCCACGACCATAAAGCCCCCGCCCCCAATAGCGCACCGACGCCTTTAACCACCTCATAGACCGCCACCGCTTTGATAGATTCACTAGCCGTACCGTGCGCCTTTACGATTTGATCGCCCGTGTGACATTCGTTATCTTTTGAGGATAGCGGCAGCTGGTCATCCTGCCTAGGCCAGTTAGCCAAAGAAAGTCTCCACAACGCGGCCTTGCAACTGCTGGTTAAAGAATGGCGTATTCTTGCCATTTGATAGCATAGAGTCCGTTGTTACTTGCCATTCAAGGTTTGGATCAATCAGTACAGCGCCACCGATACTCTCATACTGCTCACTGATACCGGCAATTTTTGCCGGATTGAGACAGATTTTATCAACCAGTTGCTCAAGCGTTAATACCTCATCACGTACGAGCTGACATGCCAGCGCCATAAAGGTATCAAAGTTTGAGATGCCAGGCGTACTCTCAGCAAACGGGGCTTTTTTGGCGGTACTGTTCAATGGTTCGTGATGACTACATATGGCATCAATGGTGCCATCTTTTAGACCACGGCGGATGGCTTGCTGATCGGTATTACTACGCAGCGGCGGCAAGACATAGGCCTGAGCATTAAAGCCTTCGAGATTATCATCGGTCAAATACAACTGATGCATCGCTACATCGCAAGTAACTGGCAGCCCTTTATCTTTCGCCCAGCGCATCAATTCGATAGAAGATTTACACGACAGCTGACTAAAGTGAGCGGCGATGCCTGTTTCTTCAACCATCAACAACTGCGTTGACAAG
The DNA here is from genome assembly GCF_041554015.1 of Psychrobacter sp. Lineage (GTDB taxonomy): Bacteria > Pseudomonadota > Gammaproteobacteria > Pseudomonadales > Moraxellaceae > Psychrobacter. The sequence goes on from NZ_JBFFMS010000031.1 coordinate 12,675, forward strand.
GCAACCGTTTCAGCAATCCAAGGAATCCCCTGTAAGCCATGATATGAGGCAATATAACCTTCATGCGCCACCCCGTCACCGGACAAACTTGGCTCATCAGGATAGAAGAATACTTTCATATTAAAAGTAGCAGCGTACTCTAAGGTACGCAATAACACTAAGTCATTGCGAAAAGGTCTACGCGCATTAGAAACTGCAATACAGCCGCCTTTTTTCAGACCCGCAATATTGGAGGGATTCTCTCCTCGAAGTCCTTCTGTTAACGCACCTAAAATATGTAAATGAATGCCGCCATCACCAAGCGCACGCTCACGTAAACCTTTTAAAAGTGAGCCGTTTTCTAAAATAGGATTGGTATCTGGTGGAATGACCACATGCAAAAAACCATTACCGCGGGCAGCGCGCCCTTCTGACTCCAAAGTACCGTGCTGTTGTTGACCCGGCTCCCGTAGGCGGGCGCACAAATCCACTAAGGGCGGCAGTAGCCATAACTCGCTCTCTGCTTCAAGATTAGATAGTTTTTCAGCTACTGCACTTGGCAATGTATTCTGAAAATTTTGTGGCAGATGGTTAAGTATCGTGGCATCAGTGTTTATCGTATGAGACATGAGCGTTATTACCGTATCAATAAAATGGGATGAATAAATATAAATCAGCGAAATAAAGGGTTATTTATTCGCAGCTTGGTGAGCGCGCTGACCTTCCATCGCTAACGACAAAACTGCCATACGAATAGCGATACCGTTATTCACCTGCTTTAAAATCACAGATTGCGCACCGTCAGCAACGCTGGAGGCAATCTCAACACCACGGTTCATCGGCCCTGGGTGCATGACCAAGGCATCGGGCTTAGCCAGTGCCACCCGCTCTGGCGTAATACCATAGTGCTTATAATACTCACTCGACGACGCCAGCAGCGGCGAGCCGATACGCTCGTTTTGTATTCTTAATCCCATGATGACATCACAGTCTGTGACGCTGTCATTCATATTTTCATAAACTTGTACCCCAAAGCGCTCAATACCTTTGGGCAATAGTGTACGCGGCGCACAAACACGGATATCTTTTACCCCCAATGTCTGTAGCGCACTGATGTCAGAGCGTGCGACTCGTGAGTGTTTGATATCGCCAACGATAGCCACTGACAACTCCTCAAATGGACGCGGCGCTTCACGATGAATGGTCAGCATATCAAGCATGCCCTGCGTTGGATGTGCATGCCAGCCATCACCGCCATTGATAATCGCAATATCGGGTGTAACCTCTGTTGCCATAAAATGAGCGGCACCTGATGCTGAATGCCGTACCACAAAGATATCCGCCGTCATCGCTTGTAGATTCCACAGTGTATCGCGCAAGCTCTCCCCTTTTTTGGTACTAGAGCGCTCGATATCGATATTGAGCACATTAGCACCCAGTCGCTTTTCTGCCACCTCAAAGGTGGTGCGCGTGCGCGTTGAGGGCTCAAAAAACAAATTCATCACCGTATAGCCTTCAAGCTCAGGACGATTAATCAGCTGTCCATTGTCATCAAAGAAGGTTTCAGCTTTGGCAATGATTGCCTGCAACTGCGCCTTATTCAGACCTTCGATACCTAAAAAATGACGAATACGACCATCAGTATTGAGCTGCGGGCGACTCAATGACGCATCAAGTTTTTCATGAATGGTATTAGGATCAAATTTTGCATAGTCTGTCGGCGAGACGGGAGGTATTGATTGGCTATCGATAGAATTTGACATAAGGACACGTCTTCATTAGAGGTTTATATGATTTTATAATAAGTTAGCGTTCATTTTTTAACGGTTTTGGCTCGATAATAGGGCAGACACGCATACAGACAAGGACATTTTGCTGCTTATTTGCTACAATTTACCGCAGTGATATCAGCAATACTGAAATAGAGGCGGCTCTCGTTTTGTAGAGTAGATGCCCATCCTTTGGCAAAAGTATTAAAAGAGCGCCTCTAAAACCATCATTGAATAATAATAGTGTTAGTGTAGCTGATTTTCAGGTCAGGACAAAGACGCCTTAGTCAGTATTTAACAATATCTCTCATATCAATATAACGTAATCAAATCTTAGACAGGCGTTCTTCTTTAGCTTGTAGCCCTCTTATCAGAATGATTCATTAGGAAACACTATGACGACCTTAGCACAGTATCTGAGCACCCACGCCACTACCCCTGCCCTCAATGACGTTATCACCACCGTTACTGAGGTCGGTAAGACCATCTCACAATTATTGAGAAAAGGTGCTTTGGCAGATATCTTAGGTGAAGCGGGTAATCAAAACGTGCAAGGTGAAGACCAAAAGAAATTAGACGTCTTGGCCAATGATTTATTATTAGATGCTTTGGCACAAAACAGCCACTGTGCCGGTGTTGCATCAGAAGAGCTTGACGATGCTACCCCAGCCAATCCAGATGGCAGTTTATTGGTACTGTTTGACCCCCTTGATGGCTCATCTAATATCGATATTAACATGGCGGTTGGCACTATTTTCTCCATTTTACCGTATCAACGCCAAAGTCAAGTCAGTGAAAATAGCGACTTTTTGCAAGCTGGCAATCAGCAGTTAGCCGCCGGTTATTTGTTATATGGCACCTCTACCGTACTGGCACTGACCATTACCGATCATGTTGTAATGTTTAGCCTAGACCCAGACACCAATGACTATGTGCTGATAGAAGAAAATGTCACCATCGATGCCGATACCAGCGAATACGCTATCAATGCTTCCAACTACCGTTATTGGCGCGCACCCATGCAGCAGTATATCGATGAGCTTATCGCGGGCAAAACAGGTGTTCGTGGTCGTGATTTTAATACGCGCTGGGTGGCGGCTATGGTCGGTGATGTGCATCGTATATTGTGCCGCGGCGGTCTCTTCACTTATCCGTTCGATACCAAATATGCCAATAAAGCGGGCAAACTGCGCCTCATGTATGAAGCCAATCCGATGAGTTTGCTCATTGAGCGTGCCGGCGGCGGCGCTACTGACGCCGTCAATCGTATCTTGGATATAGCACCAACCGATATTCACCAACGCGTCCCAGTGGTACTTGGCAGTAAAAATGAAGTCGATTATGTTAAAGAGTTGCATATGAGTTATAACGATAAGTAAGCTCGTTGCCATTACTTTGATAATCATCGGTGTAAAGCCAGAGCATTTGTAAGCGTTATACCGATGGTTTAATTTTTCTCTATTTTTCTCTAAGCGAGCCACTATGGTAGCAAATCCCACCGAGCTTATTACCTCAGATAAAAATATGACCGTCAAACTTGTCAAATCCTTGTTAACGCAAGCGCGGCAACGCAAAAAGCAAGGTCAGACCGTCATTGAAGGTGTGCATCTTATTGACGCGGCGCTTCGTAGCGACTATCCGTTCGTACAAATACTACTTGCAGACTCAGCACATCAGCACCCTGAGGTTCAGCAGATTTTGACGCGACTGCCAACTTACACGCCTATTTTGACTTTATCAGATACCCTATATGAGAGTATTCGTAGCTTGGGTACTGGCATCGACATTATGGCGCTAATTACTATACCAACGCCCAGCTTAGCGGTAATTAGCGATGACTGCCTGATTCTTAATGATGTACAAGATAACGGTAATGTAGGCACGCTACTGCGCACTGCCGCCGCAGTTGGCATACGCAATATCCTATGTACCAGTGGTACCGCACAAGCATGGTCACCAAAAACACTTAGAGCAGGTATGGGCGCACAGTTTGCCCTAAGCATTTATGAAGATCTAAATGTGCAAGATATTTTGGATCATGTGCAAACGCCACTATTTGCGACCAGCTCGCATACTGATACTGTCATTTATCAGCATGACTTAAAGCAACCTATTGCTTGGATTATGGGACATGAAGGTCAAGGCGTATGTGATGAGCTGATGCAGTGTGCTACCCCTATCGCTCTGCCGCAGCCTAACGGCCAAGAAAGCCTTAATGTCGCCATTGCAGGCTCATTGTGCTTATATGAGACGCTGCGCCAGAGAAAATATACTTAGCATTAATGTTCGATATATCGATCAGCACTTATTAAAAAATGACTGATAGCACTATTTTGCGTTATCAGTCATTTTTAGTTTAAGAGTAAGCTAGGTTTTTAATTCGGCCTCTTAACTTTGTGCTTTTTTAAAGCCTTCAGCATAGTTATTTGGGGCATTAAAATTGGTGAAACTGATGCTAATAGATTTATCTAGCCCTTCTACGCAATGCCACCAGCCGATAGGAATAAATAACGCATCGCCTGCATCAATAGTAACTTCAACTGGGGTCACATGCTGCATCAATGGATGTTTTTTCAAATCAATATTGGGAAAGTCGACTTCACTATATACGTGCAAATCATTATAGAGCCAAGGTACTTGCCAAGCTGGAATCAAAGTAACCTTTTTAGCGCCATATACCTGAACCAACATATTGTTAGTCAAGTCATGATGGAGCGGCGTAAAAGTACCTTTGGGTCCCATCCAAAAATACGTACTAAAAGCGGCATCAGTGTCTAAAAGCTGGCGGTAGCCCTCACCAAAATCCCCGATATCATCAAGTGCTGATCTGATGGCTTCAACGTTTTGTTGCGTATTATTGGCAGTCATATAATAGTTATTACTGTCACCATTATTTTCTATCATATTGACAAATTCAGACATCCGTATCGATTTGCGATACTTATCAGAATGGCGCTCAAAAAGCGCGTCATTTTCGCGATCGAACTGCACCTCAATTTCCGCATCGCCTAAAAACTCAGCAAAGTATTGTGGACTCCACTTTTTAAGAGCAGGCCAATGATCAATGCCCTTTTTAAGCATCACAGGCTTATGCTTACTATAATAATCTCTAATAAAGGTCTCAAATTCGGGCGTATCAATGACATCAAGCTGTTGATTATAACCTGTATCCAATCTAGCCAAGTGATCACAGGTTTCAAGTAGCCATTCTCGCTTTTTTAGCGTTTTAGCAGCCTTTATACCCGCTCGTAAATAAGGGCTTTTTGAAGCCGTATCTACCTCTAGGGCAATCTCTGCCTCGCTAAATCCCTGCTGCGCCAATACGTACGCAATACTGCTTTTACTGGTTCCCTCAAGTAGATTAGTAGCGACCCATTCTTTCCAATTATTCGGCAGCTGACGAATGGGTTGCTTGCTGTCATTTACCACTGGCTCTAATTCATCATTGAGAGCGGCTTTGATCTGAGCATCTGAGAAGCGATTGCTCTTTAATGTCTCAATGATTGTCTCTGTTTGGACACCGCGTATGATGTTCGTCGCGACCCACTCATGCCATTCTTGAGGTAAGCGTACTGCCGCGTTTAACCCTGCACTCATTAGTATCTCCTAATCCCTTATGTACTAATTCATTGGTCCATAGCATCCAGTTATGAGTAGCCTCTCACGAGCATATATTCATAACAATCACCTGATTATCATTTAGCTATCACTTAGCTTGCAGGTGCTATAGTTAAGCTATTTATTCAAAATTCTGCTAAATTAGCAAACTAAATTTTAGTCTATCATAATGTTTAGGCTAATAGAATCAAAATTGATTGTCTAGATATAGGCCATTATAAGGATTTGAATTTTTACATAAAAAAAGCCTCCGATTCATTGAATCGAAGGCCTTCAAAACTATTATAGATTAAACGATATCAAGCACTGAACCGTTTGGATTTAAATCTTGCTAGTTAGCTCAGGTAAGGCTGTGAACAAATCAGCTTCTAAGAAGTAATCAGCAACGCTAGCGATAGGCGCTTCTGGGTCATTATTGATTGCAACAATAACTTTAGAGTCTTTCATACCAGCTAGATGCTGAATAGCGCCTGAGATACCCGCTGCAATATAAAGCTGCGGCGCCACGATTTTACCCGTTTGACCGACCTGCATATCATTTGGTACATAGCCTGCGTCAACGGCAGCGCGTGATGCACCAACAGCAGCGCCTAGCTTGTCAGCTAATGGCTCAATATATTTAGTGAAATTTTCACCATTTGCTAGAGCACGACCACCAGAAACCACGATACCTGCTGAAGTCAACTCAGGACGGTCAGATTTGGCCATCTCTTCATTCACAAAGCTTGATTTACCAAGCTCTTGTACGTTATCAAGGGTTTCAACAGCGGCTGAACCGCCTTCGCTTGCTACTGGATCAAAAGCGGTGGTACGTACCGTTAATACCACTTTATCTTCTGAGGTTTTGACAGTTGCTGTCGCGTTACCAGCATAAATAGGACGCTCAAACGTTTGTGCGTCTACCACTGCAGAGATCTCTGATAGCATACTAACGTCAAGCAATGCGGCAACGCGCGGTAAGAAGTTTTTACCAGTAGTGGTCGCAGGTGCCACAATATGACTGTAATCACCCGCAATATCAGCGACCAATAGCGCCAAGTTACCTGCTAATTGATGCTCATAAGCGGCATTGTCTGCTAGTAATACTTTAGTCACGCCCGCTGCTTTTGCCACTTCATCAGCTGCTGCTTGTGCGCCACTGCCGGCAACCAATACATGGATATCGCCACCGATTTGCTGAGCGGCAGCAATCGTATTCAAAGTTGCCTTTTTCAGACTGGCATTGTCGTGTTCTGCATATACCAAAATTGCCATTGTTTTTATCCTTTATTTATTCGTATCATCTATTCATACGGTTGTTGATATACAAAGCCATGTTATGTCCAATATCACTACCAGTTATTTAGAACGTCATGGCTTTGTAGTAGATAAGCATGAGCAAAGTATTAAATAACTTTTGCTTCATTTCTTAGCTTATCGACCAACTCGTCAACTGAACCTACCTTGATGCCTGCTTTACGCTCAGCAGGTGGCATAACTTTAATGATTTCTTGCTTAGATGCCATATCAACACCGAAATCAGCCGGCGTTTTCTCATCAAGTGGCTTTTTCTTGGCTTTCATGATGTTAGGCAATTTTGCATAACGAGGCTCATTCAAACGCAAATCAGTGGTAATCACTGCCGGTAAATCAAGTGCAACCGTTTGCAAACCACCATCGATTTCACGCGTTACATTGACTTTACCGCCATCCACTTTTACTTCTGATGCAAATGTACCCTGACCGATACCCATCAATGCCGCTAGCATCTGACCAGTTTGGTTGTTGTCATCATCAATCGCCTGCTTACCCAACAGAATGATATCGGTGGACTCAGACTCTGCGATATTTTTAAGTATTTTAGCGATTTGTAGTGGATAAGGTTTTGCGTCAGTCACGACCAAAACACCACGGTCAGCACCCAATGCTAAAGCTGCACGAATCTGCTCTTGTGACTCTTTTGGACCAATTGATGCCACAATGATTTCATCAATCACGCCCGCTTCTTTAAGACGAACCGCTTCTTCTACGGCAATTTCATCAAAAGGGTTGATTGACATTTTAGTGTTAGATAAATCCACGCCAGAATTATCAGCTTTTACACGAACTTTTACGTTGTAATCAATGACACGCTTGACCGCTACTAATGCTTTCATACGTTCCTCGTTTATTAATGTTATGAATTAAAATTGCCAGTTAAGAACCAAAGATTCATTGCTTCAAAATCATCGTTCAAAATAGTACTCAAGGTTGATTGCTGCGTCAGCACCTATCAGGTAATAAAAAATATCAGACCATAAACAAGATATTGGTATCACACTCTCTATCTATAAAATCTGCTAAAGCTAAGCCAACCGTTATTATCAGACCTATGTATCTTGCGTGAGCTCAGCCCTAAGGTCAAGACAACGCCGTGAATAATGCGTCATAAATTTGTCACCGTTTTATAATAAACAGTTTATAAGCGCCTAGTCACATCATTTTTTATCACAGTTATTGTTATTTTCCAAATTTTTCAGGCTATCTAAGTGATTTATCACTATTTATACAAAATAACATGACCTTTTTATGATGGTTATAACTCAAAAATGTTACATAAAAAAAGCAACCTGATCAGAGGTTGCTCTTTTTTAAAGTCTAAACAGTATTTTTATTGTTTTAACAAACAAAGGTATCTATGCATCTTGATAATCTTATTGTCATTAAGTGCGCTGAAACAACAGCTGCCTCAATGTCAAATGAGATTAGATAGCTTCGATTTGCTCAGCTTGTGGGCCTTTCTTGCCATCACCTAAGATGAAAGACACTTTTTGGCCTTCGGCTAGAGTTTTGAAACCACCGCCTTGGATAGCGCTGTAGTGAGCGAATACGTCTTGTCCGCCGTTGTCTTGCGCGATAAAACCAAAACCTTTAGCTTCATTAAACCACTTTACAGTGCCTTCAACTTTCTCTGACATAAATTTTCCTAACTCTTTAACTGTTGGCGAGACGTGTGTCATCACCGATTAATTGATATATACCCAAGTATTTTTTGCAGAATGCATAAGTAAAATTTATCAAAACATATGGTATAGGTCTTAATATATTTACCCAAAATCCTTTGAGTACAAGCTGATTATAACAGCTTTTACTAAGTGCAACAGCCTAAATTGATGATTTTTGTAATCTATTTATATTCATTCTAGAGAATCCAACTTACGACAAACACGAACTTAATTTATTGATATCAAAGATATTTTTATCATCATTATTTTTTATGTTATATAAAAGGCTGTACCGTCTTCAAATACAGGTCACGAATCATGTTTATATTTAGCCATACAAGATAAGTAAGATCATTGAGCAATCGGTAACCATGGCGAGCTTAATACCAATAAACACAGCGCGAAAAATATTAGAGCAAATGACTGACTATAAGCAATATATTTAGCAGGTATGACCAAATCTTTTGGAGAATCAGGAATGCCTTTACGCTTCAACAAACGGGCGCCATAGATCCAGCCAAAGGTTGTGTAAAGACCATAAGCCGCCGGAACAGTAACTGCTAACGGCGTCAAATCAATCGTGTATAACATTACAACTGAGATAAAGAACCAGGAAGTATCTACAATCGAGCTGATTTGGAAGAATTTAGAATTTGGTAGTTTGCCAGCGGTTTTTTTGAGCATCTCCCCTTCGATCCAAATCAAAACGGCAACGACAGCACTAAGAGTAAGGTAGATAAATTGCGGTGTTAGCCACTCAGGATAAGATATTTGCACAACAGACAACCTGTAATCGATAGAATAGAAAATGAAAGCACCCTTGGCATTAATGCATTGGCACATTGATAGCACAAGGATGAAAATAACAAGGACAAAAATAATGATACCTATCTAACCGATTAAATCATTGGTAGATAGGATGATGCTTGCCTATATTAGGCAGCTCTCGCAGATTTTCAACCAGCCCAAACTGCTTATCGTCGATTCTAAATAAGACAGATGTCTTATAAAATATCACTTATAAAAGAGCAGCTATTAAAAAGCCCACGCTATCAGTGATAACATGGACTTTTTTAGACTAAATTTTTACTAATTGCTAAATAGCAAATTAGTTTTTGTCTTTATCGATGATCTTGTTGCCACCGATCCAAGGCATCATGCCGCGCAGTTTCGCACCAGTGATTTCGATTTGATGCTCAGCGTTGTTACGACGACGAGCGGTCATTGATGGATAGTTGGTTGCGCCTTCACTGATAAACATTTTTGCATATTCGCCAGATTGAATGCGTTTTAGTGCATTACGCATGGCTTCGCGTGATTGCTCATTGATGACTTCAGGACCAGTCACATATTCGCCGTACTCAGCGTTGTTACTGATTGAGTAGTTCATGTCAGCGATACCGCCTTCATACATCAAGTCAACAATCAGCTTTAGCTCATGTAAGCACTCAAAATAAGCCATTTCTGGAGCATAGCCAGCTTCAGTTAGGGTTTCAAAGCCCATTTTAACCAGCTCAACTGCGCCGCCACAAAGAACCGCTTGCTCACCAAATAGATCCGTTTCAGTTTCATCTTTGAAGGTGGTTTCGATGATACCTGAACGACCACCGCCCACACCAGCTGCGTACGACAAGGCAACTTGTTTGGCTTGACCTGAGGCATCTTGATAAACAGCGATAAGATCTGGGATACCGCCGCCTTTGGTAAATTCATTACGGACAGTATGACCAGGTGCTTTTGGTGCCACCATGATCACATCAAGATCGCCACGTGGCTCTACTTGGTTATAATGAATGGCAAAACCATGAGCAAAGGCAAGAGTAGCGCCTTCTTTGATATTAGGTTCAATCTCATTTTGATAAAGCGCTTTTTGGAACTCATCAGGCGTCAAAATCATCACAACGTCAGCAGCTTTTACCGCATCGGCAACTTCAGCAACTTTTAAGCCAGCGTTTTCCGCTTTTTTCCATGAGCCAGAGTTGGCACGTAGACCAACGGTTACATCGACGTTTGAGTCTTGTAGGTTTAGCGCGTGCGCATGACCTTGTGAGCCATAACCAATGATGGCAACTTTTTTACCTTGGATGATTGATAAATCACAATCTTTATCATAATAAACGTTCATAAACAGAGTCCTTTTCCTAAATCATGGCGTACCATGGATAAATAAACACTTAAATTATAGTCACCTTATCGACGTGATTGGTGAGATAAGCGCTATGTTGATGTTAAATAAATAAGTTTAAAATACTGCCTTTTAATAATCATAAAAGCTGATTATAGACTGAGCGTTTTGTCACCACGAGCGATACCAATGACGCCAGAACGCACCACTTCCATGATACGTTCGCGACCAATGACATCAATAAAACCATCAAGCTTAGCTTTATCGCCAACGATTTGAATCGTATACAAATTGGCATTGACGTCAACGATTTGTGCGCGGAAAATATCGGCACTGCGCTTGATCTCTTCTCGTACGCCGCCGGTTGCTCGTACTTTGATGAGCATAAGCTCGCGCTCGACGTGTACGTTATCTGACAGATTAAGCACTTTAACCACTTCAATCAATTTATGCAATTGCTTGGTGATTTGTTCTATTTTTTCAGGCGAGGTAATGGTGGTTAATGTTAAGCGAGATATGCTCGAATCGTCTGTTGGCGCAACGTTTAGCGTTTCGATGTTGTAGCCACGTTGAGAGAATAGACCAACCACTCGCGACAACGAACCCGCTTCGTTTTCCATCAATACCGAAATCAGATGTTGTTGTTGCATTAGGTACGCTCCCCTTTTGTTAGCCACATATCACGCATCGCTTGCCCAGCGATTTGCATTGGATATACATGCTCGTTACGATCGACATAAACGTCAATGAATACCAATCTGTCTGTTATTGCCATGGCTTCCGCCAATTGCGCTTCCATGGTTGCAGGGTCAGTGATTTTAATACCGACATGACCATAGCTTTCCGCCAATTTGACAAAATCTGGTAATGAGTCCATATAAGACTGCGCATGACGACCCTCATACAGCATATCCTGCCACTGCTTTACCATGCCCAATTGGGCGTTATTTAGGTTAAGGATTTTGACTGGTAAATTATATTGTAAGCAGGTCGAGAGCTCTTGGATGTTCATTTGAATAGAGCCTTCACCAGTGATACAAACCACGTCGCGCTCAGGATTGGCAAGCTTGGCAGCCATAGCATAAGGCAGACCAACACCCATGGTACCCAGACCACCTGAGTTTAGCCATTGGCGTGGCTCATTATAAGTGTAGTAAAGCGCAGCAAACATCTGATGCTGACCGACGTCACTGGTGATAATCGCGTTGCTATTTGTCACTTTATCTAAAGCTTGTACGACCGCTTGTGGCTTAATACCATTGTCGGTGCTGGTGTCATAACGCAGGCCATGACGCTTACGCCACTCATTAATCTGTGACCACCAATCTAACAGTGCTGGTTGGTCTAGCTCTTTGTCATTACCAACGATATCTAGAATATCGGTAAGGACGGATTTGACATCGCCCACAATTGGGATATGTGCATTGATCGTTTTTGAGATGGACGTCGGGTCAATATCAATATGAATAATCGTCGCATTTGGACAGAATTTTTTGACATTGTTGGTTACGCGGTCATCAAAACGCGCCCCAATTGCCAAGATAACGTCAGCATGATGCATGGTCATGTTGGCTTCATAGGTGCCATGCATACCAAGCATACCCAAGAACTGACTATCGGAGCCAGGAAAGGCACCCAAACCCATCAAGGTATTGGTTACTGGTAAGTTTAAACGATGCGCAAGAGTCGTCAGCTCTTTATGGGCATTACCTAGAACTACCCCGCCACCAGAGTAAATAATGGGGCGCTTAGCAGCAAGTAAGGTCTCAACCGCTTTTTTGATTTGACCGCTATGACCTTTTAGTGACGGCTGATATGAGCGTATAAATACCTCTTTTGGATATTCATAAGCAAATTTTTCACTTGGCGCAGTCATGTCTTTTGGCACATCAATGACCACAGGGCCTGGGCGTCCAGACTGGGCAATATAAAAGGCCTTTTTGACAATCATAGGGATTTCGCTGGCATGGCGCACTTGAAAGCTATGCTTGACGATAGGACGTGAGACACCAACCATATCGGTTTCTTGGAAGGCATCTTCACCGATCAGACTGCTAGGCACCTGACCTGCGATGACCACCATCGGCACAGAATCCATAAAAGCAGTGGCAATGGCTGTTACGGTATTGGTAGCACCAGGGCCTGAAGTCGCTAGTACCACACCCGTGTTACCAGTCACACGCGAATAGGCATCTGCCATGTGGCCTGCAGCTTGTTCATGACGCACCAGAATATGTTCAACATTGTCTTGTTGAAACAGGGCGTCATAGATATGAAGTACGGCACCGCCTGGATAACCAAAAATGTATTTGACGCCCTCATCCGTTAGTGCTTGCACCAACATCTCAGCGCCAGATAGCATCACAGGCTCATTGCTTCCTTCAGCAAGGCGGTGCTGCTTTTCAGAGAAGTTCTTGGCAGCATGACCCGTTTGGGTATGTCCGGTCATATTCGGACTTTGCGTGGTTTGCGTCACTGTCGTCACCTTTTTTTGTGGCAAGAATATGTGCCCGCTACGTCTAAGTTATGCCGTGCTATAAGACAGCATGCAGCTCAAACACAGCAATATATTTAAGGTCAGCTTTGTGGCAACAGTTTATCGATATACAGTGACAAGATGCGAGTGCATCTGTAAAAGAAGCTTATTATTTGTAATGCATACAAGCTTGCGCTAATGACAAATAGATGGATACAGAATGATAGAACAAATCTCAAAGCTTAATATTTTATCGCTTATATCACGTTATAGGATGACAAAATCTTATAACCTGTTTGATGAGGAGATGTTAAAAACACGCATGACACTCTATTTTTATAACCGCAAAATCTCACGAGACACAGTAATAATAAGTTTATTTTAGTCATTGTAGACAGATAAGTCCGGAGACAATAAATATAGCATCTGATAATCATTGCGATAATGACCATCTATTTTATATTCTTGTCACAAAGATAATAAGGCTGGATAAGCTACCGATAAGCAACCCACCGTCCTTATTTTCAAGTGCCACGGCAATATCATAAAAGCCGCTCACTGACCAATCAACTGCTATTATATTCGATGGTTTATGAGCTATTGTCAAGAAAAACTTCTAAACCCTATCCCCAACTATTGGTTATTAAACGATGTACATTCATAAGTATTATTTGCTAGAATCAAGCCATTATGTATTTGTATGGTTATCGATTCTATTAACCCTTATCTTTAATTGCACGATACTCGCATTTTTTTACCCATTAAGAGGGCCGTTACCATGACACAGGCGTCTACGATCAGCATTGCTGCCAAGCTACTTATCAGTATCAGCACTGCATGCATGTTCATGCTACCAATGAGTGCCACTCATGCCGTTCAGGTATATAAATCTATTGGCGCCCATGGCGAAGTCAAATACAGTCAATATGCGCCGCAAAATGGTAGAAATGTCGAGGTTATCGAATTCCGTAGTGATGGCAGACAGAGCAATGCTGGACAATTGGCGGGCAAAACCGACGCCAATCAGAGTGCGCCGCAAAGCGCAGAAGAACAGCGCGTCGCTCAGTTAGAAGCACGTATCAAAGAGCAAGAGGCGCAGGCCAATGCCCAACGTTGCCAGTCGTTACGTAACAATTTGACCAACCTCAATGTTGGCGGACGTATTTATGAGATGGATGCCAATGGCAAACGTCAATATTTGGATGGCCGTGAAATTGAGCTAAAGCGTGAACGTGTCCAACAAGCCATTACCCAATATTGTAGCTAATCTGCAACTTAACACGTTAAACCTTTTAGCTAAGGTAAAATCGGATAGTTTCGGACAGTTAAAAGCTGTCTGTTATGTGCTGCATCACATGGCGGACAGCTGCTGGCATATCTTTAGCTTGCAGACCTCGTTGCCCTATTAATAACGGATCACCATCGTTGCTACTCGTCCGATTAACCAAAACATCTCCCGCTAGACCGTGAATAATGACGGCTTGGTGCAAGCTGCGTAATTCATGTTCCAAATCTGCCTGTGCCAATAACCCAGCAATGACGCCTGCGAGCACATCACCCATGCCAGCGCTTGCCATACCAGCATTGCCCACACCGCACACATAAACATGTGCTTGCTCTAATTGCTGCTCCAGAATTAACGACCCTGCCCCTTTTAATACCCAGTCACCGCCATAAGTCGCTGCACATTCTGATATTGCAGTTAAACGGTCACTTTCTATCTCCGCTACTGTTTTATTTAATAACCTAGCAGCTTCCCCACTATGCGGCGTTAGGGACACTTGATGGGTTTTGCTATGTGCTTTTAACTCAGCTATCATCATAGGATTTTCTCGATGCAATGAAGCCAAATGATACAGACCATCGGCATCGATTATTAAGGGTTTACCTGCTGCTACCGCCGCCTGCAAATATTCAGTAAATAGCAGTTTTGCTTTTTCATCACGCCCTAGCCCCATACCGATAGCAACCACACTGGCCTCTTTAATTAGGTGTTTTACTCCTTTGTTATCATGTAAATCCATGCTCATGGCATCTGGCAGTGAGGTTAATAACGCCCCATGGAAAGCCTTATGACAGGCAACTGTCATTTTGCCACTGCCAGTTGCCATCGCGCTTGATGCTGATAATATGGCAGCGCCGCCCATACCTTGTGAGTTATCAATACGGTTACCACCAATGATTAATACATGCCCATAGCTGCCTTTATGACTGTTTTGTCGGCGCGGTTTTAGTCGATAAGGCGTATTAACAAGGGTAGCGATTGGCATTGGCATAAGCGCGTTATTATTTGCCAGATAAGGGATTAGCGGTATATCAATCACTTCGCCACCATAATCAAGCCCATCTTTGGTATGCAGACCAAATTTACGTGCGATTAAGCATAGAGTCACATCTGCAACTATCGCAATATGCTTAAATACTTGACCAGTAGAAGCAACCAAGCCACTCGGGATATCAACCGCGACAACCATTGCTTTAGCATGCTCGACTGCTTCGTTAAAAGCGCAAATTGCTTGCTGATACAGATTACTTGGTGCACGATTGAATCCGATACCAAATATCGCATCGATATAAACATCTGCCAGCAGCGCTGTGCTGTGTGTATCACAACCATTATCATCGCTGGTTTCAAAAGGTAGATATCTGCAACCAGCGGATAGTGCCAGCTGTAACACCTTTGCTGCGTCAGTACTTGGATTTCCATTATCTTCATCAGAGTTTTCTAGGTCATCTTTTATAGCAAAATCTTGCTTTTCAAAGCCCACCGCTATGACTTGTACTTGCCAGCCCCTTTGCTGCAAATAATAGGCGATAAGCCAGCCATCACCGCCATTATTACCGTTTCCGGCCCACACACTAACGCGGCGCGGACGATTCACGGGTCGAGAGTAAACACCCTTTTTAGCCAACTGCTCATTGAAACCTTTTTTTTCATAAAGTATTTCAATATGCTGCGCCATTTGCCAAGCTGCTTGTTGCATTAAAGCAAAGCTATCATTGCCTTGTGCAAACCATGCTTGCTCCATCGCATAGCACTGCTCACTACTATATAGCGCAACAGGTATGGTAGATTTTCTTGTAAATACATTTGACGCTAGCATGGCTGACCCTCGGTTTTTCTTATAAGGTTTGGGTAATTTTTTAAATAATTCGGCTATATATCAAAGTAAATAGACCTATATAAATCTGGTTTTATTCACATTGATACTTGCGCTCTTCGCTCACTGGCTTATCATATCCGTATTCACATTATCATTGATCGTCAGATATGAGCAATAAATCTCAAACAAACTCTCAAGCACAGCCGCCATCACCCCCTACTAGCGTCTCTAATAAAAAGATTGCTGTCAAACAGTCGCCCGTATTTGTTACCACCGCAGAGGTTAAGCAATGGATTAAAGAGACAGCGCAATCTTTAGGGTTTGCAGACTGCGGCTTTTTATCGGTACATCACCCTTTGTTTGTTAAGCAGACTGAACAGTTAAAGCTGTGGTTGGCCAAAGGCTATGAGGCACAATTACAGTTTATGCATAGCAATCATTATCTGCGTGCGCATCCTGAGCAACTGGTAGAAGGCGCAAAAACTATTATCAGTGTCCGTATGGATTACCTCACTCAAGCTCCAACACCACGTACTGTGACTGACAATGATTATCCCAATCAAGGTATCATTGCGCGCTATGCTCGAGGGCGCGACTATCATAAAATCATGCGTAGTCGCCTAAAGCAGCTGGCATTAAAGATTGAGGCGATGCTGCCTGAGTGGCACCATCTAGATATTGGCGCTGACACAGATTTTATTTTTAGACCTTTTAGCGACTCAGCGCCTATTTTTGAGCGACCGATTGCTGATGCTGCGGGTCTTGGCTGGACTGGCAAGCATACATTACTGATAAACAAACAAGCTGGCTCATTCTTTGTGCTCGGCGAGCTGTTTATGAGCCTTGAGCTACCTGACGATGAGCCAGTGAAAGAGCACTGCGGCAGTTGCAGCGCCTGCATTGATATTTGCCCGACCCAAGCCATTGTCGCCCCTTATGAGCTTAATGCCTCAGCCTGCATCTCGTATCTTACGATTGAACACGACGGCATCATTGATACTAAATACCGCCGCGCTATTGGCAACCGTATTTTTGGCTGCGATGATTGTCAGCTGATTTGCCCATGGAACCGTTATGCCAATCTGACCCCCGTAGAGGATTTTGCGCCAAGGCATCGCCTTGATAGCAGCAGTTTGCTGGAATTATGGCAATGGCAAGAAGCAGAGTTTATGAAAAAGACCGAAGGTAGCCCACTTAGACGCACCGGTTATGTGAATTTTCTACGTAATATCGCCATTGGTCTTGGCAATGCCACTGCTAATCAAGCAGTCATTGAAGCATTACAAGCAAAGCTGGGATGTCATAATGACATGCTTGATGAGCATATAAATTGGGCAATCACTGAACAGCATGATAAATTGGATAGTATATCTATGAATCAATAGCGGTCTGATTTGATACTTTTAAATAAAAAAACACCCCTTAAAAGAGGTGTTTTTTGTAAGTCATATCTTAATGACATTGTTCTTAATGACATAATATGTAGATACTTGAACGATATGGCTACTTGGGAATACGCAATACTTGACCCGGATAAATTTTATCTGGATCAGATAACATCGGCTTATTGGCTTCAAATATCTTCATATAATCGCCTGTTGAACCGTAAACATCTTTTGCAATTTTAGATAAGCTATCACCAGATTTTACAGTATACATCGTCGACTCAGGTGACTGCTCTTCAATATCGATATTATCAATGACTTTAGCCACGTTTTGTACGTTACCAATGGCGATGATTGCTTTTTCACGATCCGCTTGGGTTTTAGCTTTACCGCTAATCTCCGCCGTATCGGTTGAGCCATTATATTTAACTTTTAAGTCGCTGATATTGAGATTCTGCTGCTGAATGCGACGAAGTAAAATATTGGCTACTGACTGCGCTGAAGGCTCAGTGCTCTGTACTGGCGTATTGGCATCTGCTTTGGTTTCCGTTTTAGCATCATGCTTGTCATCGTCACGGTTAAAAATTTTATCACCAATGTCTTTTGCAAAACTGAACATACCCATATAGCTACTCCCTTAAAATATTATTAGTTATTATGCATCATTATTGTTTATGACGATGATAACGTATTATCGGTTATCATCATTTTTGTTTACCACAATGAGTATAAGCAAAGGATCAGCTGATAAACAGTAAGAGTATGTTGAGTAATGTTGATTTGGCGTAGCCAATGTTAACGTAATTGTTAATGAGTTAGAGATGTATGATAAGAATAAAGGTTTGAAGGAATCACGAATATAAAAAAACCGCTTATCGATTAAGATAAGCGGTCATATCGAACGTCTTGAGCAAGTTGCTAATTATAGCTGTGCTTGTACGTAGTCGATTGCTTTTTGTACAGTCGTTAATTCTGCTGAATCTTCATCAGGAATAGTGATGCCAAAATCGCTTTCAAATGACATAACCAACTCAACTAAATCCAGTGAATCAGCGCCTAAGTCTTCCATGAATGAAGCATCATTGTTGATGTCTTCAACATTCATACCTAGTTGCTCAGCTACGGCAGCTTTAACTCTTTGCTCGGTATCATTACTCATGTAGTTTTCTCCTTTTTGATCTATTATTTTGACAAACTACCATAGTCGCATGGTTTAGCTACTATAGCATTGTATATAAATGGGATTTTCAGATCCATATGGCCATCTGAGTGTATTATAACAAGTGATATATCTTAACTAATATCTAGTAAAGCCTTGCTATCATACAGGGCTTTGACTTAAAAGTATTCGACATTATAGCACCCTTTATTATAGTTTACACTCGTTCACACAGTTTTTTATTATAAGTATGTAACGCTTGAAATTTAGCCCTAATAAGTGATCTCACATTTAGGCAAAATCTACTAGCAAACTGCTACATATACATGCCGCCATTGACTGGCAGAACCGCCCCTGTGATATAACTAGCTTCGTCACTGGCTAAAAACAGTACGGCAGCAGCGATATCCTCTGGCTGACCCAAACGGCTAATAGGTACCGCATCTAACATTGAATTCAATAAGCGCTCATCAAGCTCATCCGTCATGTCGGTTTCAATCAAACCTGGCGCCACGCAATTAATGGTCACTTGACGTGAGCCAATTTCACGCGCAAGCGTACGGCTAAAGCCCTCTACGCCAGCTTTAGTTGCCGCATAGTTAGATTGACCAGCATTACCCATTTGGGCAACCACAGAGGTAATATTGATGATACGACCACGGCGCGCTTTCATCATGCCGCGAATAGCACGTTTGCTCATACGGTAGACAGACGTTAAGTTGGTATCGATGACATTGTCCCAATCTTCATCTTTCATACGCATCAATAAGCCATCTTGAGTGATGCCAGCATTATTGACCAATACCTGAACAGCGCCATAAACACTTTCGATCTCTTCAAATAGCTTGTCAATTTGCGCCGTATCGCGTACATCTAACACGCGACCAATACCGCCGCTATCATTTAGATAGTCATCAATTTGTGCCGCCCCTTTTTCAGTGGTTGCAGTCCCAATGACAAAGTGCCCTTCTTTGGCAAAACGTTTGGCGACGGCTTTGCCGATACCGCGGCTTGCGCCTGTGACTAATGTGATCGTACGACTCATAATAATACCTCCAGCAATTTGTCTAGACGAGCAGGCTTGTCAGTTGGATAGCTGATAATAGGCTGCGCTTGACGCTTCGCCAAATTACTCAGAACGTTACCACTACCACACTCGATTAAAATATTAATTTGTTTGTCTGCCAGCTCTTGCATGGTTTTTGACCACAGTACTGGCTGACTTAATTGTTCGGTTAACGCCTCTTTGATACCGACCGCACTGGATTCAACACGTGCATGGCGGTTTTGAATCACAGGAATCGTCGCCTGATCAAATTTGATGGCGGCAAGCTCTGCTGCCAGTGCGGTACTAGCAGGCTCCATCAAAGCGCAATGTGACGGCACACTGACCTTTAATGGAATGGCTTTTTTGCCCGTATTTTGGACTTTATCAATGACGGCATTCACGCCTGCCGCATTACCAGAAACCACCACTTGCCCTGGGCTATTAAAGTTTGCAGCGCCAACAATCGCATGCTCTACATGCTCGGTTGCTTGCTCACACAAATTTTCGACTCGGTGATCCTCCAAACCCAGTACTGCTGCCATCGCCGTATCAATGCCCACCACAGCGTCCTGCATCAATTGCCCACGCTTATGTACCAGTTTGACGGCATCAGCGAGTGACAGCACGTTAGCGGCGCAAAGGGCGCTATATTCGCCAAGAGAATGACCGGCTAGGTAGCAGGGCTTATCCGTTATTTTTTGTTGTAAGATACGCCAAATAGCGATACTAGCCGTTAATAATGCAGGCTGGGTATATTGCGTTTGGTTCAGTTTTTCTTCATCTTGACAGATTGCCCACAAATCTTCGCCTAATGCTGCACTTGCTTCAGTAAAGGTTTCAAGAATTTCAGGATAGGCTTCAGCAAGCTCGCTTGTCATACCAACCACTTGTGAGCCTTGCCCAGGAAACAGTATCGCAATACGTGTTGGTTGTTTTTTTATCATATCGGGTACAGAGCCCATAACCAATATTCCTTATTTGATTGGAAACACCCCTAGCGTGAATGGGGTTCATCGTAGAGTTAAAGACTATAATAAGATATTAATTTTATAGAGCAATTACTGTCACTAGTCCTTTAAAACAGCATACTCTCATGAAACTATACACTGACATTGGTCATTAACAAAGCTGCTAAAAGGTTAATTGCTTGTCTTGCTCCGATAAGCCCCATGATGTGACTCATACTAGATCGCTAAAATAGCTCCTGCTTTATAGCTGATAACCTAAAAAGGACATCAAAAGCAAACAGTCAATAACCAGCATTAAAAACCAATAATGAACATTACCACTAAAAAACTCATAGCAAAAAGCCAAGTTATCTAGCCACATAATATATGATAGCGAAATAACTTGGCTTTCATTAGCTCAAACCAATTGCTTGAAAACAGCGTGATAAAGAATATCGACAGTCATAAAAACCATCATCTCTAGCAGCCATCAAATAACAATAAATTAAGCGTCTTGACTTACTTTAAACAACTGACGACCACGATAAAAACCATCTTTGGTCATGTGATGACGACGATGTTTTTCACCAGTAGTAGCATCAACGCTTATTTCAGCGATTTCCATACGGTGATGTGAACGGCGCATGTCACGACGTGAACGACTTTTACGACTTTTTTGAACGGCCATGATATAGCTCCTATACTTAAAAGGGATAAGCTTGAAATTCAGCTTTAATCGACACTGACAGAGGCTATATAATCACAACAACCTAAGTCTTACGCATCATTAGTTAAATAGATTGCCACGTATTAAAGTGTTGATTACGTC
>NZ_JBFFMS010000032.1:0-33737 GCF_041554015.1 Psychrobacter sp.
GCTTCATGATCTACGTCTACAACGAAGATTGCGTCAGGTAGGCCGCCCATGTCTTTAATACCGCCTAGTGAACGCTCAAGTTTTTCCATATCGCGAGTACGCTCTAACGCTTCACGCTTAGTAAGCTTAGCGAAAGTACCGTCTTCTGCTTGTTTTTCTAGCTCTTTTAGACGGTTGATTGACTGGCGTAGTGTTTTCCAGTTGGTCAGCATACCACCTAACCAGCGATGGTCAACGTATGGCATGCCAGCACGTGCTGCTTGCTCAGCGATAACGCCGCTAGCTGCGCGCTTAGTACCAACAAATAATACTTTGTTTTTCTTAGCCGCTAAGCCGTTAACGTAAGTCAATGCTTCGTTAAATGCTTTTACCGTGTGCTCAAGGTTAATGATGTGAATCTTGTTACGGGCACCAAAAATATATGGACCCATTTTTGGATTCCAAAAACGTGTTTGGTGACCAAAGTGAGCGCCGGCTTGTAATAGGTCGCGCATCTCGATTTTGGTTGGATTCTTTGTAGCCATGTTTACTGTCCTGTTGGTTGGGTTATGCCTCCACATCACAAAAACTGCCTATCTAGCGACACGCATTTGCTAGGAGTTAGATGAAATAAAGCACCTAACTGTGCAGCAAATTAATCAAGTCGCCAAACACCCAGCAATTTTTTGCCATGATGTGTGTGTCATTGGTTGATGGGTTGTTTTAAAACTCTAAGCTAAGATTTGACGCTACAGAATACTATAGGTTAAAAATAACTGGGGTGTATTTTATCATATAACGCTTAGTGACTGCTAGCGCTATTATAGGCTTTAAGTCGATGATAACGCATAAAAAAACGACGTCTGAGCGTCGTTTTTTTTAAATTTATATAAGCTTAAGCGATACTGATACCGATGACCGCTTTGTAGCCTCGCCAGGTAAACGGCGTGATATAGCTTTGGCGGTCTTTTGGCAGATAAGGAATGCTGGGTATCCCCTCAATGATTTTGGGCGGTGAGATAATAAAATCGGCGCCAAACTCAGTACGGGCGTTACCAGAGACGGTATTTGCCATCTCACCCAGCAAGTCTTTCATCATCGTTATAGAGGAGTCAGGCTCGCCCATTACTTTGATGACCTCGCGCAGCATCGTGCTTGGGGCGCTGACATAGACGCAGCCTTCAAGCGGTCCTGATATTTTAATCATGCCGCTATAATCATAACCAACTGCATGCTTATTACTGTTTAAATACGGCGTATCAATCACCACTGCCTCACCATCAATCTGGGCAAAAAATGCATTGATTGAACTTAAAAAAACGCCTAGTTTTTCTACATTAACCATAATTGTTTATCGTCC
The DNA here is from genome assembly GCF_041554015.1 of Psychrobacter sp. Classification (GTDB taxonomy): domain Bacteria; phylum Pseudomonadota; class Gammaproteobacteria; order Pseudomonadales; family Moraxellaceae; genus Psychrobacter. The sequence goes on from NZ_JBFFMS010000032.1 coordinate 1,340, forward strand.
ATAGTTATCATCACGGGGCTGTGTATTTAATCTTGCAAGCAAACCACAATCTCTCCGATTTGACTGCGCCAACTTACTGGGATGATAAAAGAACGGCCACTTTTAGGCAAAATGATACTTTGCGGTGAGCCTTTAAAAACAAAGGGAACAGAGATATGAAATTCTGGACCAAATTCGTGACGGGCATTACCCGAAACCGTATTGGCAACCTCGCCTGCTAAATCGACCAGATTGTCCTCACTTTTATCCATCTCGCCCATATTGTCTAGAATACTGCTCAATAATGCCGTAGTCGCCGTAAAATAAACCACCCCTTTTTGCACCCCTGATATACCGATAACGCCGGTATAATCATGGACTTTTGGCTGCTGGTTTTCTAACAAATATGGCGTATCAACCACCAGCTCATCATTACCAAACTGCGTAAAGTAGTTGGTAATGATACTCACAAAAATCTGTAAATTTTGCTCTTTCATAATGTGTGTTCTTTAATAAGGTATTTATTAAAATAGTTGGTCAATATCAGTCTTGTACCAGCTCATATAAAGACTCTACCAGCTCTTCTTCTGAAAAAGGCTTACACAAGAAACCGCTTGCGCCCAATGACAACGCTTCAATACCAGTCGATTTGTCAGACAAGGCTGAGACAACCAAGATACGAACGTCAGGGTCAATAGCAATGATTTTTTCAATACATTCAAGCCCGTCCATTTGCGGCATGGTCAAATCCATGGTGACCACATCAGGACGATGGATATTAAACTTCTCAAGCGCTTGAACCCCGCTGGTTGCCGTAGCAACCAACATAAACTGCCCTGAGTCATAAGCACGCTGAATACGGTTTCGAATGATGTTTGAATCATCGACGATCATTAATTTATACATAGATTTTTTAGTGTCCTTAATTATGCAGCAGGCAAGGTAATGACAAAACGGGTCATTTTTCCAAGCTCAGTATTTACATTCAGCTTACCGTTGTGCTCTTTGACCAAAGCCTTGATGACGTCTAAGCCCACACCGCGACCACCATCTTCATCGGCATGCTCTTTGGTCGAGAAACCAGACGCAAACAAGGTTTTAAGCAGATCACCATGAGTCATCTGACTCGCCTCTTCCTGCGTAAAGCGACCATCAGCAATCAGCTTATGACGAATGCCTTCATAGTCAATCCCTTGACCGTCATCTTGCAGTGCAATGATTAAGTTTTGACTGTCACGCTGCATCTCTAAGTCGATGCTACCGATGGCAGACTTGCCCGCTGACTGACGCGCTTCAGGTGACTCGATACCATGAACCACTGCATTACGTAGCAGCTGAATACTGATCTCTTTGATCGGTTGTTTGAGGCGTTCAGGGATATTGACGTGCGCCAAATTATGACCATTTAGCTGTATTCTCTTGCCTTGTCTAACAGCGATGTCTTTGGCAAAATCCTGATAATAAGACAGATGCTCGTCATCTGCTTCATCACTCAAATCGATCTCATTACCGCCATCGATATTTATGTTAGTGGTAACACCGTCTGCTACTTGAGCTTGAGCAACACTTGGTTGTGGCGCAGTCTTGACTGGCTCTACAGGTTTTGCACTACTGTTGGCTGTTGGCGCTGCTTGATTGATACGTTCACCTAGCGTTTCAATGGTATTCGACAGGCTGAGTAAGTCATCTAAATGCACAGCGAGCGGTAAGAAGTTATTGCCTGAGAGCTTGCCTTGATTTTGTAGTGCATCAAGCTTATCTTCAGCATCTGATGCGATTTTGGTAAAGCTATGCAATTTAAGGGCAGATGCCTCACCTTTTAAGCTGTGCATTTCGCGATAAATCGCTTTTAATTTGCCTTCAAGCTCAAATTGCGAGCTACCAGGATTTTTTAAGATATTGTTCATCTTATCGATATGAGCTTTGGTATTATTAATAAATTCATTAATAATTTTTGGATTGACGTTTAGGATGGTGGTCAACATCTCAATCTGCATATCATTTTGCGAGCGCTCTTTTTCTAGGCGCTGCTCTAGATAAACGGCATCTGAGACGTCATTAACGTTGACCAAAATACGGGCAATGTCTTTATCTTCATAGACACGTGAGAATTTAAAGTCTAAGAAGCGACTGGTGGTATTCTCTTCGCCAGAAGTATTGTGTAGCATGACTTTGTGCAATGGATTTAAAGAATCAACCAGTTTTTCTTTAACACGCGGATTATATAGCTGTTCGATAAATTGGCGGGTGGTTCGCAAATCTTTGTCTGAGATACGACCTCGTAGGACATCGGCAAAGTTTTCGCCTGCCAATCTATCTTCACCAATGATGCCGTTTAACGCGCGCGAATGCTGCTGACCAATATTCAAATCTTTGTCTAACAGGAATAGACCAGTATTCACCGTTTCCATAATTTCTTGTGTTTCACGGCGAGCAGCTAATGCCTCAGCATCGGTATCACGTAGGCGACGTACAAAGAAGAAAACGAAAATTAGGAAGTATGCAAAAATAGCAGCAACACCCAATACCTGAATGAGACGAATAGTGCTTGCTTGGCGCTCAGCGTTAATAAACACCTCATCGGTAAGCTGATCTAATGAATCATTAATCAGCAAACTTGAGGTTTTTGCTTGTTCAACCGCTTGAATCAATTCATCAGATGAATCGACCATGATGTTGTCAGCGTCTTTGAGGTAAGTCTGAATCTTAGGCTCTAAAAGTAACCACTGCTCATTTGCGGCAGCGACTTTAGCTTGAGAGTTGTTATTGATTTTCGGTAATTCATAGCTTTTGCCATCGATATCGGTGATTTCACCACCTTGTTCAATGGCAGTAATAGAGCTGGTAATAAGTGCTGTATTTTGCTCTAAGCGCTCTAATACTCGTTGTATATGCGGTGAATTGGTGTCTTCACCGTAACTGCTGTCCAAGTCAAACAAATCTTTAATAACCGCTTGGGCACTGTTAGCAACTTGGTTGGTTTTATCAATTAAAACCGTATTTCTTTCAAGCAAGCTTGAGGTATAAAAAGTAAACGCCAGCAAGGCGCCAATCAAAGATAAAAATAGTGCAATCGAAATAATCAGACTGCGATAGCGCTTATTATCGACATTATGTGTGGTTGCCATCTTTATAGTCCCTTAGCTCGCTTGTTGATTAGTTGAAGTAGTTTTATTCACAGGTTCAGCCGCACCCAGCCACTTCTCTTCAATCTTTTTAAATGTACCTTTTGCTTTTAGCTTGGTAATACCTTCGTTTACACTCTTGATCAGCTTGGTGTTTTCCTTTGCCATTAAGACCACCTGCTGTGCTGAAGGCGCGTCTGCTGCCTCATAAGGTACAATCTTAACTTTATGTTCTGGATAGCCTTTTATAATATACTGCAGCACTGGCATATCATATAAGAACACATCAGTATTACCTTGCACCAAGTCCTGATAAGCCAAAAATGCAGTAGGTCTTGAAACCAATTCAACCGAACTACCCATCTCCTTTAGAGTATCTTCTTCTTTAGAGCCCTCTAAAGTACCTGCTTTTAGACCTTTAATATCGTTCAAACCTTTAATATCAAACTTCCCTTCCAAGTACATAATCGTAGCCGGATTGAAAAAGTAAGGTGTTGATAACCCATATCTTACTGCACGATCATCTTTATAAGAGATACCAGAAATAGCTAAATCACGCTTTCCTGACTCCACACTATCGAACATGTCTTGCCAAGATTCTTTATAAAACTCAACTTTAAAACCTTGCTCTTCCCCAATTGCTCTAATCGAATCAACATCAGTACCTTGCATGTTGCCATAATCGTCTTGAAATGAGAAAGGCGGTAAATCGCCCGTCATTGCCACCTTCAATGTTGGGGCGGTATCAGGCAACTTACTGACAAAATTGTCTTTATTTTCCGTTACTGTTGCACCAGCTGCATTCGCATTGTCTTGAGTACTATTCCCACACCCAAATAAGCCAACACTCAATACAAACGGTAATGCTCGATATAATTGCTTCATCTCTTATCCTTAAGCCTCAATTTTATTCAAAAAATCAGTTATAAAAACAATCCTGTAAGTTTGAGCAGGTAATAAAAACACTTCATTACAGAAAATTACCTTAGATAATAATTGAGCAACTCAGCCATTGCAATCACTTTGTTTTAATATAAAAAACAATTGTTTATATATAATAATGAAAGTATATACAACCTATTGCGTGGGTTTAATATTTTTATAGATAAAACCAAGTGTGTGAAGGCTTGCACCAAATATAGATAGTATTAATAGTGGTAAAAAAAGGATAAAAAAAGCATTCAGACGATGAATACGTACTGAATGCTTTTTTACTGATACATAGCTTTACTAATACATAGCGTTTATCGGTTAATCACTCCGCATTATCCAAATTCAGGTTGCGATCTATCTGCCAAATCAAATAACAACCAAGGCTCATCAGTGCAAACATTGCAATACCAACCTTAAGCACCGGATTGACAGGAAATAAGTTTAATAATAATCCCCCAAAGATACCGACTGAAAACATCAGTGAGCCTTGTAAGGCGCTTGCCATACCGGCGCGGCGCTTTTGAAAAGCAAGCGCAATTGCCGATGCGTTTGGCTGCGTCAATCCTAAACCGGCAATACAAAAGAAAATACAGATTAAAACCAATGGTAACCACGCATCCGTACCAAAGATCAGCCCTATCCCAAACAGCGCCCCCGCCGAGATAACCTGCATCATCGCGCCAAAGCGCAATATACTCAAAATACGAAAGCGATTGGTCAACCATTGGTTCAGCTGCGTTAGGGCCACAAAGCCTGCGGCATTCATCCCAAATAACCAACCAAAATGCGTCGCTGACATGCCATAAGTATCCATAATCAGCTCAGAGGCTGAACTGATATAGACAAACATTGCGCCCATTAATAACCCACCGCCGATGGCTGGATAATTAAACGTCGGGTCTTTGAGTAAGTCCCAGTACTGACTCAGCACTTCTTTGGCAGGACGGATATTACGGTTTTCTTCGCTTAGCGTTTCAAAAAAGAAAAACTTAGTGAGTAATAAGTTTAGCGTACCAAAAGCAGCTAAGAACCAGAAGATAGAGTGCCAACTAAAAAACTGTAAAAAGACTGCACCAAGTGATGGCGCTAATATAGGCGCTAAACCCATCACCAATATCATAATAGAAAATGCTTTGGCGGTTTGTTTGGCGGTTAGACGATCACGAATCGCCGCACGGGTCACGACGGCGCCCACGCAGGCACCAAGGGCTTGCAAGGTACGACCGACGAACAATACATACTCATTATTGGTGGTGGCACAAATAACAGAAGCAATTACATATAAAACCATGCCGATATATAGAGGCTTAACCCGACCAACGCGATCACTAAATGGCCCATAAAATAACTGCCCAAATACTAAGCCGACAAAATAAGCAGGCACAGAGTTTGCCATAAAGGCTGTCGAGACACCAAAATCATCCGCCATCGATGGTAACGCTGGCAGATACATATCAATAGATAAAGGTCCTACCGCAACGATAAGACCCAGCATCATAATCCATGCAACAGGCAAATCGGCAGAGCGCACGCGCTCAGCAACTATCGGTTTATTAGGAAGGGAAGATTTTGGAGCAGACATAGTTAAACCATTTGATCTAGTGATTGTTATTTTATTTTTATTGAATTTTTTGATAAACCGCTACGCAAGCAGACAGTCTTATATCGCACTGTCTGCCTATATTTCAATAGAAGCATCACATTAATAAAACAAAATTTAACCAATAAAACAATGCTTGATTTGAAATAGCTTGAAGTTAGCTAAACACCAAGCCATCTAAATGGCATTAACGGAACTGACGCTTGCCAAATACGGTACTGGCTTGCTTGGCTTTTCTAAGTGCCAGTTTACGATTGCGCCCAAACATCATCTTTAACTGCCAGACTTTTTCTATATATAAAGTCGTTGCAGATTGCTCAAACATGGCGTTGATCACACGTTTACTTGCCAGCACAGCATCAGGTGAGCGTTCAGCAAATTCAGCGGCAAGTTGCTGTGCTTGCTCAAGCGGCGTCTCACTACAATGACTGACCAATCCTAGCTCTTTTCCTTCTGCCGCATCAATAATACGAGCTGTCATTGCAAGCTCCTTTAAGATATCAGCGCGTACCACCCCATACCCAGATTGTGTCAAGCCCATGTCAGGTACCAGTCCCCATTTGGCTTCCATAATAGCCAATTGACAATCAGGATGGCTGATACGAATATCACATGCCAACGCCAGCTGTAAGCCCGCGCCAATACAATAGCCTTCAAGCACGGCAATGACAGGCACGGGGACATCTCGCCATACCAAGCACACGCGCTGAAATGAGCTTTGCCAAGGTTTGATCAGCTCCCATAGCGCAAAAGCTTGGTTTTTGGGGTGATTTAAGTCGCCCAAATCGATACCCGCGCAAAAGGTGCCTTCAGCACCATTTAAAATCACCGCACGGATGGTTTTATCTTTACTGATGCGACCTGCTACCGCAATCAATTCTTCGACCACTTTAAAGCTCATGGCGTTTTTTTTCTCTGGTCGATTGATGGTCACGGTTAAGATAGCATCGGTCACACTAACTTGTAATACTTCATACTGATAAGTGGCAAGAGTATGCATAATCATCCTTAATAACTAACATCATAGGGGGTATATAGACTGATATTAACAGCCTTGTCTAGCCCCTACCTTATTAATAACTGACTGCCACGATATCGTTCGCCTTTACGGCCATCAGACTGCGTCTTAAATCATTTTCCAAGTCATATCATTTTCACTCAAACGATGATAATTAAGCTGTGGATAAGCGGACAAATCAAGCGTCTGCAAATTGTTTAAAGCGGTCAATAAAGCCTCATAATAAGGCTCTAACATCGCAAACTGCGCAGGGGTAGTATGCTGGATATTTAATAAACACTTATCTTCTAAATCTTGGCTGGCTTGGCGCAGTTGTGGCACACCTGTATAACGACTGCCGCCCAATATCCGGTGCGCGATTTGTGCAAGCATACTGCGATCGTAGTCCTCCCATGCTTGCATCAGTGCTTGTTTTTCATCATTAACGGTATCGATCATCATGATGATAAGCTTGGCAGCAAGATCTGGCTTATTGGCTGAGCGCGTCAAGGCATCTTGCCAATCTAGGATATCTAAGGTATTAAATACAGAAGCGTTCAAGTGACTGTCATTTTGCAAATATGGCGGATTGCCTGATAATTCGTCTTTATGGTCAGATGTTTGAATCGACTGCGTGCCAAATGCTGCTTGCCCTTGTTCTTGAAAACGAAGGTTTTCATAACGAGGCTGCGTATCACGCAGGTTTTCACGCCGATAGTCTTCACGCGGTTGACTGCTTCGTAGATAGTCATCACGGATTTTTTTCAGTGATAAAGGTCGTTTAACTCTTTTCTCATGGCTCATCTTGGCTGGTGTATGGCTTTTGACCTGCTCACTTCGAATCATCTGATAAGTAGGCGGCGCAGCGCTGTTAGGAGCAAATACGGAAGTTTGCGGTGGCGTATGTGATATATCCGCATTTTGCACATTGGTACTTTGGGCGTCTATGGTTTTTGACTCTACGCCTTGTAAGTCACCTGCGATACCAAGACCTTGTGGATGCTCAGCATTTTCTGCTGTTAACGGTGAGGATGAGGCGCTACGCCCAAGCCATTTTTGTAATACTTGTAGTAGCTGCGGCTGGCTGATAGGCTTACCAACATAATCATTGATGCCACTTGCGACTAATTTATCGCGCTCGTCCGCCAGCCCATGAGCCGTCAGTGCAATGATAGGAATATGACTGTCTGCTGCTTCAATCTTACGGATTTGACGCGCTGCTTCATGCCCTGACATACGTGGCATTTGAATATCCATAAAAATAAGATCGATTCTGTCTTTGGGTTGGACGTTACTCTTGTCTTCTGTGGTTACGTCTTCGCTAGGTAGCGTGCCGACCGCTGATTTGCTGATCTCATCGCGTGTGACCGCTTTTGAGATTTGCGTTTTTTTCGACAGGCTTTGTTTTTCAGTTTTGGTATGCTTGATCTTTTTCGCTTGTTGCTTACTGATCAGCTCTATCGCATCAAAGCCATTACTGGCGGTAATAACCTGAATGCCAAGCTCACTTAGCAGTGCATCAAGTACCAGCAAATTTGGTAGATGATCGTCAACTGCCAACACGGTAATACCCTTCCAGCGCGGTTCTACGATACCAGTAGGTTCGCTACGCTTTTGTGTATCAAGCATGGCATATAATTGCCTTTTATCTAAAGGCTCATACAAGATATTGGCATGGTAACGATTGAGTAGTGCTTGATCAGCAGCAACTTGATAACCAAAGACTGCAAGCTTGCCTTGATAATGTAGGCGAATTTGCTTCAGTAGCGCCATCATATCGTCTTGGGTATCATCATCAACGATAACCCAGTCCCAATAGTTACCGCGCTCTTTTAACGATTCAAGCAAACCTGGTAATGAGTTGGCTTGGGTCAACTTAATCGGCAAATATTGCAAGCTGGCTTTTAATACTTGTATAGAAGCAGTATGGTTAATCCAAATAAGGACATTGAACTCATCGGTTGCACTTGCTAAGGGCGCTAATACGGGCAGCTCAATAGTTTGCCTGGTCGCAGCCTCTATCACATCGACATGCGCTGGCATACGAAACCAAAACGTTGCACCCTGATTTGAGATATTCTCTTGCATATTGTCATAAAAACCAATATCGCCGCCCATCAGCCGCGTCAACTGTTTAGAGATGACCAGACCCAATCCTGTGCCACCATATTGGCGCGTGATAGATGGATCTCCCTGACTAAAGCTTTGAAACAGCATCTTTTGATCAGAGAGCGAGATACCTTTACCACTGTCTTGCACGCTAATCATCAAATAATTGTCTTGATAATCATCTAAGCTGACACGCACCACCACGTCACCGCTATCAGTAAATTTAATCGCATTACCAACAATATTGGTCAATACTTGCTTGAGGCGCAGCGCATCGCCATTGATACGCATCGGTACATCATTATAGAAGAGTACCGCCATGCGCAGACCTTTTTCTGCCGATACCGGCGACAGCATGTCGACCACATCATAGATGGTGTCATAAAGATCAAACTCATGGCGGTCCAGTACCAATTTGCCTGCTTCAATCTTAGAGAAATCAAGCACATCATTAACCAATGCCAATAAGTGCGCGGATGATTTGCGGATGGTTTGTACATACAGGTCTTGTTCAGGATTGAGCTCACCGTGACGCGCGAGCAAATTGATAAAACCATCAATACTATTGAGCGGTGTACGCAGCTCATGGCTGATATTGGCTAAAAATGCTGATTTGGCTTGGCTGGTTGAAATTGCGGCATCACGCGCATTACGAATAGAGATGTTCTGCATTTCCATCTCATCAAAAGCCAGACGCAAATCATCTTCGGTCTGCTCTGCATGTTCTTTTAGCTCTTGAAAGCTGACATATAAACGGCGTAATGTTCTTACCAAATCTTGTTGTAATAAGTTCAGCTCACCATCTGACTCAACAGGGATCGGCTGATAAAGGTTATCGACATGCGTACGCTGTAGTTGCAGCCGCAGCTCATAAATCGGTGCAATCCAGCGTTTTGAGTAGATATTAAGACTTAATAGGAGAATCAATAGCGTGAACAAACCGGTGATCACCAATGCCATCGCAATACGATAACGGGCGATATATAGCGGCTCGCTATCCATATCGACTAATAGCCACAGCGTTTGATCGTCGAACTCACCCAATATGCTACCGTAAGCCGTACCGATGGGCGTTGGTTTTTGTGCCAAAAAACGCTCTGTTGGATCAATAGCAGGCCACACCTCGTCCGTTCCATAGCCAACTGTCGCAAGGACCTCGTTGCTCTGATTGACAATAGCGATACGCTGGACATGTTGCTCTGCGCGCATACGCCCAAGTTTGTCTTGAATATCCTCTAGCGTCGCTATTGCCGCCTTTGAGGCAGTGTCTGTAGAGGTCGCATTATCGTTTTTTGCTGTTGAGCCCTTGGCATCATTTTGCGCTAACAGCTCTGGGACTATCTCCGCAATCGTTGGCGAGTAGCGAATAAGTACCGCCTCAGCCAATACCGCTTGCTCTGAATTACTGGCGCGCATGGTTTCATAAAATACCAAAATACCGCCCACGGCTGCGAGTAAGCAGATGGGTAAGAATACCAATATCACCAGCTGACCATAGGCGCTACTGGTATCAAAACGTTTTTTGTGAGCCATGCTGAGTACCCTCTCCACTACTGTTTTTACAGCCGATATTTTACAATGCTGTTACTGATTGCTTATATATCATCTATCCATGACTATATCGCTTGCGATTATCTTAACAGTATTATGTCAAGGGCTGTTAGACAATCGTTGATAACGCTCTCTGCGCTAAGCGCGGTCAAAAACAAGATGTTATAATCGCGCTCATTTTTATTTGCCACAATAAACACCTGACAGCCGCGCTGTATTCCCTTATTATTGTTAACGCATTTATTGGTACGTGATGAGTTAACGCCTCCATACCATCAGATTATTCCATTATCAAAACGCGATTGTCACCTTTAACGCATAAACGCATGGTGTTGCAGACAGCATATTATAATCTCGCTAAACAACTTAAAACCGATACCATTAAGGATACTTTATGTCCGCTACGGCTCAGTCAAACGCCAACTTTATTACTCAGATTACTGACCTTGCTGATTGCGTTGGTCAAACGCCTTTGGTCAAATTGCAGCGCTTACCTGAGCAGGAGCAGATTGCCAATGGTGCGATAGTGCTTGCCAAGCTTGAAGGCAATAACCCTGCTGGCTCTGTCAAAGACCGTCCTGCCTTTAATATGATTTATCAAGCGGAGCTGCGCGGTGATATCAAGCCGGGTGATATGCTGATTGAGGCAACCAGTGGCAATACGGGTATTGCATTAGCGATGGTGGCGGCGATGCGCGGCTATCCGATTACCTTGTTTATGCCAAGTAACTCAACGCAGGAGCGTAAAGACGCCATGGCGGCTTACGGCGCAACCTTGATTGAGGTAGAAGAAGGGATAGAAGCTGCGCGCGATATGGCATTACAGATGCAAGCAGAAGGAAAAGGCATTGTCTTAGACCAGTTTAACAACCCTGATAATAAACAGGCGCACTATCTGACTACTGGTCCTGAGCTATGGGCGCAAACAAACGGTAAAATCACCCATTTTATCAGCTCTATGGGTACCACTGGTACCATCACGGGTGTGGCACAGTATTTAAAAGAACAAAACCCCGCCATCCAAATTATTGGGTTACAGCCTGATGAAGACGCAGCTATCGCTGGTATCCGCCGCTGGCCTGCCGCTTATATGCCAGGGATTTTTGATGCCGAATTGGTCGATGAGATTATGGATATCGATCAGCGCGTCGCTGAAGTTTATATGCGTAAGCTTGCCAAAACCGAAGGCATATTTGCGGGCGTCTCATCTGGCGCTGCGGCATGGGCCGCCACACAAGTTGCTAAGACCAATCCTAATGCCGTCATTGCCTTTATCGTCTGTGATCGCGGGGATCGTTATTTATCGACCGGATTATATAATATTGATGATAGCGTTGATAACGGGGCTGATGACAGCTTAGATAATGCAAATTAAGGTAAACTTTGTATAACACATTTACTATGTTTACTATGGCTTTATCAGCCCACAACTAGGTGGAGAATCTCATGTCACAAGCTTTTTCCTCTGACCCTATTTTGGTCTTTGATATCGAGACAGTAGCAGATGTCGAGGCTGCCCGCCGTATCTATCCGCAACTAGCCAAACTCAATGATGCTGATACCCTCAGTGCGTTGACTGCCATTCGCATACAAGAAGCTGGGCATGATTTTATGCGCCTGCCATTGCAGCGCATTGTCTGTATTTCTGCACTATATATCAAGGATGGCACATTTTCGTTATTTTCGCTTACTGCAGATAAATTTAGCGAAGAGCAGATACTTACCAAGTTTTTTCGCGCCTTTAATGATGTGGCCAAACTGCCTAAACTGATCAGTTGGAACGGCTCAGGCTTTGATATTCCTGTGCTTATTTATCGTGCCATGCAATATGATTTGGCAGCGCCTTGGTTGTTTGAAGAAAGCGAGCGTATCAAAAACATGCGTTTTGACAACTATGTCAATCGCTTCCATACCCGCCATACTGACCTGATGGACAGATTTAGCCAATACGGCGCCAGTCGCCGTGAGGCGATGGATGTCGTTGCCAGTCTATATGGCTTGCCCGGCAAGACAGATGTCGATGGCAGTATGGTCGGCGAGCTTGTCAGCAATAATGACTGGCAAACGCTGTTAATATATTGCGAGTCTGATGTGATGAATACTTGGCTGGTATATCTGCGCTGGCTACGCTTGACAGGTCAGCTGTCTTTACCAGACTTTGCCATTTGGCAGCAGCAAAGCCGTGAGTATTTGACCAAATTTACTCAAGTAGATGGCACGCCACGTCATCAGGCATTTTTAGATGACTGGCTTATCAACTAGCCATTTTAGCCGGTTGTTATATTGATAAGAGATACGGTTAAGCGGTGATTATAATTTTATAATCACCGCTTTTTTACTTTGTGAGCGCCTAATACCTTAGTCGCTTTATTAGTCGTTTTATATGTTAAAATTGCTATTATTTTTAACACCTTCATTTTATAGGCAGGTTTATGCAACCCACCGATTCAAAGACGCTTACCAACGCAGATACGACCGAACAGGCAAATGAGACGCAAACGATTACGATTCCGCCTAGTAAGAAAAAATCTAAGCCCTCATCAAAGACGCGTCGACGTCTAAAAGATGCTGAGCCACTGCCCTTTACTATCGATGGTTTGTCGCATGATGGGCGCGGCGTTGCAGTATACGGCAATGGCTTTGGTGAAACTGACGGTCATATCACAGACAAGCATGGCAAAAAAATCTTTGTCAGCTTTGCGCTGCCGGGTGAAAGCGCGTTGGTCAAGATTACCAATAGCCGTACCAGCTTTGAAGAAGGCGATGCCGTGAGCATCACGGCCAATCCAAATCCTGAGCGCGTGGTACCACCCTGCCCGCATTTTGGTGTTTGCGGTGGCTGCAATCTACAGCATTGGCAGCCAGATAGCCAAATTAACTTTAAGCAATCTGTCCTTGCTGAGATGCTGGTGCATCAAGCCAATGTCGCACCTGATAACTGGCTTGAGCCAGTAGTTGGTGATCGCCTTGGTTATCGTACCAAAGCGCGACTGGGTGTGCGTTATGTTGCCAAAAAAGAAACAGCCTTAGTTGGTTTTCGCGAGCGCTCAAGTAATTTCTTAGCCGAGTTAAATGAGTGTCATATCTTAGATCCGCGTATTGGCTTTGAGATTGAAAATTTAAAAACCCTGATCAGTACGTTAGAGAGCCGTGACAAAATTGCTCAGCTTGAATTGGCAATGGGCGAGCATTTACCAGAGCTACCTGATGGCGATCAGCCAGTCGCACTGATCGTACGTAATCTTGAACCGTTGTCAAATGGCGATATCGATAAGCTTAAGGTGTTTTTTGCGGCGCGTAATTGGCAGCTGTACCTACAGTCTAAGGGCGCTGACAGCATTCAGCGTATTGCTTTAACTGAAGCAGATGATTTGAGCGAGCAATTTGGACGCCTATATTATCAGTTGCCAGAGTATGATTTGACGTTTGAATTTATACCGACCGATTTTACCCAAGTCAATTTGTCGGTCAACCGTCAAATGACCAAGCTCGCCTGTGATTTGCTTGATTTAAAAGCTGGCGAACGCGTTCTAGACTTATTTAGCGGTTTGGGCAACTTTAGCTTACCACTTGCGCGTTTGGTTGGCGAAACTGGCGCAGTTGTTGGTGTCGAAGGCAGTGAAGCCATGACCGCACGCGCCGCTGACAATGCACGCCGTAATGGTATTACTAACACTGAATTTTATAGTCAAGATCTGACGCATGACTGCACGGATAAACCGTGGGCAAACCAAGGGTTTGACGCGCTGCTTATTGATCCACCGCGTTCTGGGGCGTGGGAGATTATGCAATATCTGCCTAAGTTTAACGCTGAGCGGATTGTCTATGTGTCTTGCAACCCTGCTACGCTTGCGCGTGATACCAAAGCATTGCTCGAACAAGGCTATCGTTTGACACATGCTGGCGTGATGGATATGTTTTGCCATACCGGTCATGTTGAGTCAATCGCGCGCTTTGAAAAAATAGCTGCCTAAACCGTATGTGGGATAAAGCATGACATTAAGCTATGATTTTTAGAGACGTTAGTCGCTATAAATCAACAATGGTAGCATTATTCGCACCTGTAGCTAACGCTATCATTACAGAGGCTTGCTTGATTTGTCATCGCAACATGCGATAATAATAGTCACTGTTTTTGTTGTTTATAAAATATAGTGAGTCTAAGCGCTCATAATTCTATGCAAGATCCCTATAATTGATGTTATAGCTGCTAAAAAATGGATTTTTTAGCGGCTGTATTGATTTATAACTGACCATTTATTGATAGCAAGCTCATGTCTAGCTCTAGCATTGTAGATGGCGTTATCATCAAATCAACATAGCTAAGAGGAGTGGGCAATGGTAAAAATTCGTGAAGGATTACCGCTGGTAGATGGACAAACCACGCAAGCCGACAGCGCAACTTTGGCAGCGCAGCTGGTTGCGAGTCAACGCTCGCATCAGTCTGCCAACAGCTATGCTCAAATCCCACTAGATATCAAGTATCAGCTTGCTACTCATAAGCTGCATACCACCTTTGATCGCTCTGTCAATTACGCTTATTACAGTCATGACCCAAATCTTGAAAACGACTACCTGAGGGATAAAATCCTTGATGAATCAGGGAAGTTCTCACAACAAGAGCTTGAGGCCATCGATTTAGATCAAATCAATATTGATGTGCCGACTTGGCTTGACAATGTTGCCAAGCGTATTGGGCAAGAGTCAGTCCCCAACCTTAGCGCTGCCTGTGAATTTATTCGTAAACATATGAATACCAGTGAGTCAGAGCGTTCAGGCGCTTATGTAACCGGTATTGGCATGACTGATATCTTAACCTATCTTTACCAAGATGAAGATGCACTCGTCGCCGCCATGCTCTACCGCAGTGCGCGCAAGTCAATCATTAGCCTCAGCGAAATCGACAAAAACTTTGGCGCCGATATCACAACCTTGGTCAAAGATACTTTGGCGATGGGACAGTTGTCTGAGATTATCGAAAATAATAAGCGCTTAGAAGATCATTTCGTTAACAATCAACGTGACCAGCTATCAAATATTTATAGCATGCTTATTTCGGTCACCAATGATGTACGCGTGGTACTGATTAAGCTTGCTGAACGTACTTTTGCCATGCGTGAGCTGACTTTTTCTGATGAAGACCGGCAGCATCGTGTGGCGCGTGAGGTCATGACTATTTATGCGCCATTGGCACATCGTTTGGGTATTGCCCAGCTTAAGTGGGAGCTTGAAGACTTAGCTTTTCGCTACCTTGCCCCTGATCGTTATAAAGAGATTGCAAAGCTACTATCAGAAAAGCGTAGTGAGCGTGAATCCTATATTCAGCGTGTGCAAGATAAGCTTAATAGGTCTTTGGCAGAAGCTGGTATTGAAGGCGAGGTATCAGGGCGCGTCAAGCACATTTATTCTATTTATCGAAAAATGAAACTCAAAGGTTTGTCTTTTGATCAGCTTTACGATATCCGCGCACTACGCATTTTGGTGAATTCCCCTTCAGACTGTTATCACGTACTGGGACTGGTACATGGTTTGTGGCGCTATATTCCTGAGCAATTTGATGATTATATTACCAACCCAAAGTCTAACGGTTATCGCTCACTCCATACCGCGGTTATCGCCGAAAACAAATCGCTTGAGGTACAGATACGTACTCAAGAGATGCATTTTGAAGCAGAGCTTGGTATGTGTGCCCATGTCAATTATAAAGAAGGGCTCAAAAATAAAAAGGACAATTACCTTAATCAAAGAATCAGTTCTCTACGTCAACTACTCTCTATCAACAATCAGCCGCGCGCCTCTTTATCAACCGCTGATGAGTTAGAAGAAGTTGAATATGATGACGAAGAACAATTGGTTGATTTTGACGAGCTTGAACGTATATATATTTTTAGTCGTGATGGTGATATCACTGAGCTACCAAAAGGCGCGACGGTGCTCGATTTTGCCTATTATGTTCATACGCAAGTCGGTAACCGTGCCCAAGCTGCGCGGGTCAATCAGCGTTATGTGCCGCTAACCTATCAGCTCAAAACCGGCGAGCAAGTTGAGATTATTACCAAGTCCTCACGAGAGCCCAATCGTGATTGGCTGGTGGCTTCACTGGGCTATATTCATACCAATCGTGCCCGCTCAAAGCTGCGTCAATGGTTTAATAAACAAGACCGCGATAAGAATATTGAAATTGGTCGTCAGATGCTCAGTAAAGAGCTTGAGCGCTTATCCGTACATCCCAATAGCATTGATTTAAACGACTATATTCAGCATTTTCATGTAAACAATACTGATGATATCGTGGTTGGTTTGGTGACGGGTGAAATTGGTCTTAATCAGCTGACCAGTCATATCTCTCGTCAGCTACACCTAGAACCCGAAAGCTCCGAAGAAGATTTTACCCCTATTATTGATAAAAAAGATTCAGGCAAGCTTGATGCTTATAAAATTCAAATAGATGGCCTAGATAATATCGAAGTTGGGTTAGCAGGGTGCTGTCACCCTGTGCATGGCGAACCTATTGCCGGTTATATTACTTTATCGCGTGGTGTTAGCGTGCACAATCGTGGTTGCCCTGAATATCTGCGTTTGATCGAGCGTGATCCTGAACGCGAAATTAAGGCCGCTTGGAAAATTAAATCAGGCCGCTATCAGCCCGTTGATATTCATGTAGAAGCTTATGATAGACGCGGGTTATTGCGCGATTTGACCCAAATCATTGATAAAGAAAACGTCAATATTCGCCAAGTTCAAACACTGAGCAATGACGATAATATTGCCTTTTTAAAGTTTCATATTGAAGTGTCGGGGCTGGCACATTTATCCAAGTTACTTGCCAAGCTTGAACAGCAGCATGGTATTTTGCACGCTCGCCGCGCTGTTGCCTGATTATACATTTAATACTTAATAGAGATATTATAAAACACCATGCCTGAGTTACCAGAAGTAGAAACGACAAAAGCCAGTCTGACGCCCTTATTAGGTCAAAAGGTCACCAGCGTAACAGTCTTTCAACCAAAGCTGCGTTGGTCGATGCCCGATAATTTAGAAGATTTGGTTGACTATACATTGGACAGCGTTGAGCGACGGGCAAAGTATTTAATTCTAAATTTTATACCGCTAGCGGCTGATGGCATTTCATCCTATCTTCAACCTAGTAATTTACAGCCAAGACAACTTCTGATTCATCTTGGTATGTCAGGTAGCTTGCAACAACATCATCATACTAGCGATAAGCGCAAACATGACCACTTGATTATGAGTTTTATCACGGCTGACGATACTCAAACTCAGCTACATTATTATGACCCCAGACGTTTCGGCTCTATCTTATGGCTTGAGGATTACGGGGACAAACTCTTAAACCATTTGGGACCTGAGCCCTTATCAGATGCGTTCACAGCAGACTATTTATATCATCTGATCCAACGTAGCGAACCATCCATTCAGAATCAGAGTAGTAAATCGCTTAAAAAGCAACCTATCAAACGGGCTATTAAGTCCGTCATTATGGAGCAGCAAGCGGTGGTCGGGGTTGGTAATATTTATGCCACTGAGAGCTTATATCTTTCAGGCATTCATCCTGCCACGCCTGCTAATCTTGTCTCACATGAACAAATAGCAACTTTGGTTTCCCATATAAAAACAATTTTACAAAAGGCGATCAAACTTGGTGGTTCAACATTACGTGACTTTACGGTTGCTGCTGGTCAAACCGGTTATTTCCAACAGACCTTGAATGTCTATGGCAGACAAGGTGAAACTTGTCTGCATTGTGATACTGTTTTGGAGAATATCAAGCTCAATGGCCGTGCCAGTGTGTACTGCCCTGTTTGTCAGCCTATAAATGCGTTTTAGATTTCACCTATTAATTTTTGTATATGTATACACATTGGTAGACCAGTCCATCTCTCTTTAATTATCTATTATTAAATAGAAGCGAATAATAAGCATATTCTGATAGGCTGCGCATTTTTGTTGCTTATTACTGCACATATTGCTTTAATAGTGTCTATACTTACATAAATAGTGTAAACCATTTATTTACCTGTAATATATATGCCATTTTTCGTTGCCGCGATATCTCTATTTATGTGGAGAGATAATAGCAGCTATCTATCATACTACTTATGAGTTTTAGGATATCATTATGACGGCTCAAGCTAACATCAAAAGCACTGCAAAGTATAAGCTATCAACTGTATTGATAAGTGCCAGCTTAGCTTTTGCAAGTATACAACCTACTTTGGCAGCGATAGAGATTGATGAAACAGATTTCGGTCCCTCTTATGAGACGATGGCTGTAGATACTGTTGTTGGCAAACCCTTACAATTAGTCGCTGCTGTAGCGGGAACCGCCGCTTATATTGTAAGCCTACCCTTTTCCCTCATCGGTGGTAATGCCGATCAAGCACAGCAAAAACTCTTCGTCGAACCATGGAATGCTATGAGTCGTTGTTTAGGCTGCACGGTTGCTGAAGACAACTATTATAAATCGCAGGTCGTGGATAATAATGTCGTCCGTATTGTGGTCGATCAGCCATCCGAGATCATCATCAATACCAATGATTATGTGGTTGTTAAACCATAAATATATATACTCAGATTGTTAAGATTGCTATAGTCCCTATAAAAAACGATTAAAAAAGGCTAACATAATGTTAGCCTTTTTTAATTACTCTTTATTCGACGGTCTCAATAAAAGCACTCTTACTTATTGAGATTACCAAGCTTAGCACTGATTTCACGTAGTAGCTGTACTTCTTCAGAAGGTTTAGCAACCTCTTCCACCACTTCATCTGCGCGGCGCAATCTATTGACCATTTTCACCATCATAAAAATAATAAATGCCAAAATTAAGAAATTAATCAATACGGTAATAAAACTGCCATAAGCCAAGACCGGAACGCCAGCTGCTTTGAGGGCATCGTAGGTTCGTGCCACCCCTTCTGGCGCATCGCCCAATATCAAAAACATATTCTTAAAGTTAATTTCGCCGCCAGCAATAAAAGCAACGATGGGCATGATCACATCCTCCACCAAAGACGTTGTGATCGTAGCGAATGCGCCACCGATGATCACACCGACCGCCAGATCCATCACATTACCCTTTAAAGCAAATTCTTTAAATTCAGATACCATACTCATGATTTATCTCCTCAAAAATCTTATTGATCATAAGATAACGTACAAATGATGAATCCAACTTAGGACTTTAAGAACAACCGTAACATTATTGGTTTTTTTAATAAGTGATATTCAACTATTGTCCTTTTATTCTCCAGAAAATGCAACACAAAAAAAAGCAGCATAAAATAATGGTTATACCACTATTCTATGCTGCTCATTAGATGTTTTTAATATAGAACCAAATAATGGATAACCACTATTTATCGTTCAATATTAAGCACCTTTTTTACTACGACCGTGACGCTTACGCTCACTTTCAGTCAAGTAGCGTTTACGAATACGTATCGCTTTTGGCGTTACTTCTACCAATTCATCATCTTGAATGAATTCAAGTGCTTGCTCAAGCGTAAACTTAACCGCTGGAGTCAACGTCAATGCTTCATCAGTACCACTCGCACGAACGTTGGTTAACTGTTTACCAGTCGTTGGGTTAACCGCCATATCATCATTACGTGAGTTAAGACCGATGATCATACCTTCGTAAACTTCAAGCTGTGGCTCAGCAAATAATTTACCGCGTTTTTGTAGGTTAAATAGAGCAAAACCTAAGCAAACACCTTTTGCCATAGAAACCAAGACGCCATTAGAGCGAGCACCAACCTCACCAACTTTCTGTGGACCATAATGTGAGAAGCTTGACGTCATGATACCGGTACCTGAAGTCAGGGTTAAGAACTCAGAGCGGAAACCGATCAGACCACGGGCAGGCATTGTCGCTTCGATACGCATACGACCTTTACCATCAAGCTCCATATTGGTCATCTCGCCTTTACGCAAGCCGACTTGTTCCATAATAGGGCCTTGATGCTCATCTTCGATATCAAAAACAACGTTTTCATACGGCTCTTGTAATTTACCATCTACTTCTTTGACGATAACTTCTGGGCCTGAAACGCCCATTTCAAAACCTTCACGGCGCATGTTTTCGATAAGTACAGACAGATGCAGCTCACCACGGCCTGATACTTTAAATTTATCAGGAGACTCAGTATCTTCTACGCGTAGGGCAACGTTATGAATCAACTCACGCTCAAGACGCTCACGAATATTACGTGAGGTCACAAACTTACCTTCACGGCCAGCAAACGGTGAGTTATTTACCTGAAAGTTCATTGAAACAGTAGGTTCATCAACCGTCAATGCTGGCAAGGCTTCAACAGCGCTTGGATCACAAATCGTATCTGAGATATTAAGCGCATCAATACCAGTAATACAAACGATGTCACCAGCTTGGGCATCTTCAACATCAATACGATCAAGACCATGATAGCCCATGATTTTCAAAATACGGCCATTACGAGTATTGCCATTTTTATCAATGATAGTTACTTGTGTATTGGTTTTTACTTTACCGCGCTGGATACGACCGATACCGATAACACCAACGAAGCTGTTGTAATCAAGGCTTGAGATTTGCATACGGAACGGCGCATCAGCATCCACTTGAGGAGGCTGAACCACATCGACAATCGTTTTGAAAAGTGGCGTCATATCATCAGCTAAGTTATCAGCTTCTAGACCCGCAATACCATTTAATGCTGACGCATAAACGACTGGGAAATCTAACTGCTCATCAGTCGCCCCAAGATTATCAAACAAATCAAAGATTTGATCCATAACCCAATCAGGACGTGAGCCCGGACGGTCGATTTTGTTGATAACAACGATAGGCTTTAGACCTTGCTCGAACGCTTTTTGAGTCACGAAACGGGTCTGAGGCATTGGACCGTCAACAGCATCAACGACTAGTAGTACGCAGTCAACCATAGACATAACACGTTCAACTTCACCGCCAAAATCGGCGTGACCAGGGGTGTCTACGATGTTGATACGGTATTCAGTACCATCAGTGTTGTCTGTCCAACGAATGGCAGTATTTTTCGCCAAAATAGTAATACCACGTTCTTGCTCAATATCACCTGAATCCATTGCACGCTCAGCAATGTTTGCACGGTCGCCAAAAGTACCAGACTGATGTAATAGCTTATCAACCAAAGTTGTTTTACCGTGATCAACGTGGGCAATAATTGCAATGTTACGCAGGTGTTTGATATCGTTCGCCATATAAAATGCTCGTTTCGTCTTAAAAAATGCAGTAGCAGGAAGCACCGCTGGATAAACTTTTGTTATTAACCAGATAAGTAGGATTACCCTATATTAAATGACCGTACAATGAGTAAAGCTAGATAACTAATAGAGGTAAAACAAAGACTTATGGTGATAAATCCATCGTACAGATAGCTATGCTGATGTACACTTTGTCAATCTACAAAGTGTTTGGGTCGTTAGTATAACATTATTGAGTCATAAATTTATGTAATAACTTGCTTTTCTCGATACATAAATAAAAAAAGCCACCCATTGGGTGGCTTTTTTTGTAACTAATTAGTTTATGACATAATTAGTAGCTATTACTTACTGAACAACCATATCTTTAGTTTGTTCGACAGTCATTGTTTTGTCACCAGTGATGATGGCATAAACACGACGGTTCATAGCACGACCTTCTTCAGTGTTGTTGTCAGCGATAGGTTGGTCATAACCATAACCAACAGTTGATAGACGGTTTGGAGCAATACCAAATTCGTTAGTCAACATAGACTTCACAGCAACCGCACGAGCTTCAGATAGACGTTGGTTATAACGTGCTGAAGGACCGGTTTTAGAAGCATGACCTTCTACGCGTGCTGTAGAGTTAGGATACTCGCGCATCTTCTCTGCTACTTTAGCGATTTCTGGTTTGTATTGGTTTTTGATAGCTGATTTGTCGTTATCAAAGAATACACGTAGCTCCATTTTTAGCTCATCAGTAATATCTACTGGTACTGGGCAACCGCGCTCATCTACCACCACGTTCATTGGAGTGCCTGGGCATGCATCGATGCTATCAGGTACGCCATCACCATCAGAATCAAGATCAGATTCAACAACAACGATTGGTGGTGTTACTACGTTAGGCTCTACCATAGGTGGAACTGCTACTGCTGGCGCTAAGTGACCACCTAGTACGACTTCTAGACCGGCTAAAGCCATGCCTTCCCACCAGTTTTCATCAAAGTTATGAATCGCACGAGCTTCACCACGTAGGCTTAAAGCATCGTTAATACGATACATAGCACCTAAACCTAGGTTACCGATAGTATCTTTAGAACCAGTTACAAAAGCACCTGATGCATCTTCAACTTCAATCTTAGAACGACCAGCACCGACCAATACATATGGCTTTAATGCGTTATCAGTATAACCAGTAAATTCTTCAGTACCGATCAAGAAGTTACCAGAAATCATTTCTTGTTCAGCATCGTTAGTTACAGTACCGGCACGGTTTACAGCATCAGTATTTGATACACCATACTCAACTTGGAACTGAGTAGAAGGAGTCAATTCAACACCTAGTGCTGCACCAGTATAGAGACCATTTTCTTTATAAAAGCTATCACCAGTAGATGTACCCATAGTTGAAAGCTGCTCTTCATCAGCACCTTCGCTATAGTGATAACCAAGCAATAATGGGCTGATAGTTACGCCAGCGTTAGCTGCTAGTGGGGCTGCTGTGATGGCAAACAAAGCCAAAGCGATTTTATTTAATTTCATGAAACTTCCTCCAAAGGATAATTTTAGTAGTGCATTAAGCAAAACTCTTGCTCAAAAACTAACATCACTTACGAACTTAAAATTACAAAGCAAAACCAATTAAGACGTAGCTTAGCGATTATCAATTCAGTTTACAACTTTTTTCGTAAACCAGCTACACATTATTACACGATAATGTCATAACTAAAACACATTAGCCCGCTTAACTTACTGACAGCTAACACACTTTACACTCTTTATCTTTTGCATGTTAGGTCGCAATAGATGATGAAACGATTCTTACCTATTGTTGCAACTTATTTTAATACAAGTAGTTAATTTTCTCTATTGATAAAAGCCTCTATTCACGAATTGAAACATTCTTTGACAGTGGACATATATTTAGTTTATATTTATGACAATAGAAGCAAACAATATTTCACTTATTCCATTTATCAGCTTTCTATCTCATCTTCTATATTATTAATGCAACTTTTAGAAAAAAAAGCTCACACCAGTCATAAATTGAAGAACACAGGGCACATTTAAAATCATTTCAGCTATCCCTTTCATATAGGTAGCAGTCCATTATGGCCATATTCCATATAGCAATTATAATATGCTCAAAAGATTTTAGGGGTCATGATGAGTATGGATTTAATCTAGTAGAGTTAATCATAACCATTGCTATCTTAGCGATAATAATAATGATAGCCACACCCCATATTTTGACTCAACTGGCAAGTATGGAAGCTAGGCGTATTGCCAGCCAAATAGATACCAGCTTAACGTTGGCAAAAGCTGAGAGCCTTATTAGAAGACAAGACATACTGGTTTGCTTATCTAATGGTGGTGGTCTTTGCCATAGAGACAGCTTCAAAAAATTATTACTATTCTCAGATAAAAATAATAATAACAATTTTGATGCTGGTACTGATGATTTATTAGAAGAGCAAGCGCTAAACCTCAAATACAGTACCGTATATCTACGTGTTGGCAACAATCGTCATTACACCAAGTTTTGGGGTGATAGCGGTAGTCCACGTGGTCATTTCGGGCATATCAAATACTGTCCGACTTCAACTTACAATCATACCATGTATCAAATCTCTTTTAATCAGACAGGTGGTATTACCTATAAACCTAATGAAAGCTATCCGACCGGATGCGGCACTTAATAAAATAGCAGTATATATTAAGCATTAACTGTCGTCGCTATTGATGCATCGCTGCTTTCATCATCATAACCGCCTGCTCCATCCCCACAAATAGTGCATCCGCTATCAAAGCATGACCAATATTTAACTCATATATACCTTCAATTTGGGCAATCGCATTCACATTGTCACGTGTCAGACCGTGACCTGCATTGACCAACATTTTGCTGTCCATTCGTTTGGCGGTAGTTACGGCATTTTTAATACGTTTAAGCTCTACATCTGCTTTATCTGTATTACCTGCCAATCCTGCCTCAGCATAAGAACCTGTATGTAGTTCAATCGCATCAGCGCCGCAATTAACTGCCGCTGCAATTTGTGTATCTTCTGGATCAATAAAGAGGGAGACTTTGATACCTGCTGCTTGTAACTGACTGACATAGTCCGTCAATGAAGCTAGCTGCCCTGCCACATCAAGACCGCCCTCTGTGGTCAGTTCAGCACGTTTTTCTGGCACTAAACATACCCAATATGGTTTGACTTGGCGAGCTATCTCTAGCATCTCAGTCGTTGCTGCCATCTCTAAATTCATTCTCGTGGTCAGCTGCTTGGCAATCTCATGCACATCAGCATCTTGGATATGACGGCGATCTTCACGCAAATGAATGGTGATACCATCCGCACCTGCTTTTTCACATAAGAGTGCTGCATCAAGTGGGCTTGGATAGCTGACACCGCGTGCTTGACGTAAAGTTGCCACATGGTCAACATTGACACCTAAGAGGGGTTTTTTTGAAGTATTTTGTGGATTTTGCTCTACTGTAGTAGACAAAATCTGCGCTTTATTCGTCATAAAAAATCCTTTTATTAATAGTTAGATCATTTACTAAAAATAGCTTATTGATGATAAGTAATTGTGAACATATTCTATTGTTAAGTATGCTTTATAGTTGATAACGCTGTTGCTGCTGCCAAAGCAGGCGACTTTGCAGCGGTTGATAATCAAGCATATGATCAATCAATTGCCGATGTAAACGCGACCACAGAGTCAGCGTACTGCCAGACAACCCCTGCTCAACCATCATCAAAATATCATTGCCATTAAAAACCGCGTGCCCAATCATACTGTCGCTATATTCTGTATGCAAAATTGGCACTAAACCGACATCAGGTAAGAATCGGTAAGTCTGTGCAGCAGCAATAGGATGTCCAAGGCTATCTTGATCTAATGTCAGTGAAAATCCCAACTCATTAAAAAGATCACTCTCAAACTGGCGCAAACACAAGCGTAGCTCGTCAGCGCTTAGAGGTTGTTTGAGCTTATATAGGCTATCTTGATAATGCTGCCATAATATGGGCAGAGGATCTTCAGTAGGTAGTAGCCGCCATAATATCTCGTTTAGATACAAGGCTGCATATTGATGCTGACCTGTGATACTTTCTTGGTGCTGCGTATCTGCAGTTGCTACATTATCACCTTGAACTGCTTGGGTGCGGGCTGAGCCAAAAGGGGAGATATTGATTTGGCTAAAAGTTTTGAGTTCACGCTTACCAGTCGCAAAGAGTTGCAGAGGTATAAATAGTGGCGCGCCTTTTTTGCCAATACCATGTATCACCCCATGCTGCTGAGAAAATAAATAATATAAGGCGCGCTTTTCTTGATAAGGGCGCTGGTGTAATAAATAACCGACTAACGCTTCATTACGCATGGATTATTACCTCAGCTATGAGTCACTCAACATAAAAGAGAGTGGCTATTAATAGTGCTAATAGCCCAAACTGGTCAAAGCTCGTTCGTCATCGGACCAACCACGCTTTACTTTCACCCACAGCGTTAACATGATTTTTTTATCAAACAGCTGCTCCATATCTTTACGCGCATCCATACCGACTTGTTTGATACGTTGCCCTTTGTCGCCAATCACAATCGCTTTTTGACCGCTACGCTCAACATAGATAGTGGCATCAATAAAGGTACAAGCTTTACGTGGGCGACCTGTTTTAGGATCAATATGAGCCGCTTCGTCTTTAAAACCGTCAATTTGGACGGTCAGATCATACGGTACTTCATCACCGGCACTGCGCATGATTTTTTCACGAATGATTTCACTGGCTAAAAAACGCTCCGAGCGATCGGTGATTTGTTCTGTATCATAAATTGGCGCTGCAACTGGCAAGTGTGAGGCTATCACTTCTTGCAAACGATCTAAATTTTGGTTCTTTAGTGCCGAAACAGGAACGATATCAGCAAAATCAAAACTGTCGTTAAAGGTTTCCATCAACGGTAAAACGCTGCCTTTGTCTTTTAAAGTATCGGCTTTGTTAATCACTAACACCACATTTAGATCAGTATCACCAAGCTTTTGTAGAACCAGTAGATCATCTTCACGCCATTGGTCAGAATCAACGACAAACAAGACCAAGTCGACATCTACCAATGCAGAGACAGCTGCTTTATTCATACGCTCATTGATCGCACGTACTTCGTTGCGATGAATACCTGGGGTATCAACAAATACTGCCTGCATCTCATCATTAGATAAGATACCGTGGATACGATGGCGAGTCGTTTGTGGTTTACGCGAAGTGATAGAAAGCTTTTGACCCAATAAATGGTTCATCAAGGTTGATTTACCAACATTTGGACGACCAACAATGGCAACATAGCCAGTTTTGAAGCCTTCAGCAGCAAGTGCTCCATTACTTGGCGAAAAGAAATCTTCAATTGCTGAATCATTATCTGCGCTATGGTCGTCTATTTCGCTGATTTCTACTTCATTCACGTTTACGCTATTGTTTGCACTTGTATTAAGGTCAGTGTTTTCGATCATATTTGTGGCATTATCTTCATTATTTAATGGCAAGTCAGGGTGATTGCTCATGGGGTAATCCTGTGGAGGTTGTCATCAGTCAAACTGCTGTCTGCGCATAGGGCATCAACAGCAGCACTGTTATCAAATTAAGAATATCTGATGTTGCAATACTAATTCATTGAAGAATAAGCATGTTTAAATGATAGAGATGATAATTTTGTCGGCATCATTATCAAATGAGTACTATATAAATAGGGCGATAATATAAAGGCCATTAGTTGCGTTTTTTGGGCACACCTGGCAGCTTATGAAGCTGGTTAATCATCAATTCTGCCGCTTTTTGCTCAGCGATACGGCGGCTTTCGCCAGATTCAATGATATCAGCACAGTTAACAATATTTACCTGACAGCGTACCACAAATATCTGATGCGGGGCATTACCGCGTGTTTCCATCAGCTCATAATGGGGTAAGTCAAACTGCTTTGACTGCAACCATTCTTGTAAGCGGCTTTTGGCATCTTTTAGCGCTTTTTGGTCATTAACATTATCAATCAAATCACCATACCAAGACAGCACACATTCTCGCGTGATATTCATATCTTGACTGTCTAAATAAATAGCACCAATTAAAGACTCGACGGCATCAGCCAATATAGACGCGCGATTGCGACCACCGCCTTTACGTTCACCAACCCCCAGTATAAGCTGGTTAGATAATTCTAGATTTTGAGCGATAATAACTAAAGACTCCTGGCGTACTAGCGTCGCTCGCATACGGGTCAGACGCCCTTCATTTTGGGCTGGATAGCGATGATATAGCGCTTCACCGACTATCATACCTAATAACGCATCACCCAAAAACTCTAAGCGTTCGTAGTTCTTTTTACTATCAAACGATCGATGCGTGAGTGCCAGCTTTGCTAGGCTTAAATCATTAAACACATAACCCAACTTGCGCGTTAATACGGCTAAACGTTGCATAAATTCTGAGCTAATAATAAGCGTGTCATCAGACAGGCTGTTTTTTGGTGGATTAGGTACCGCCTGAGGATACTGCGAAGTTGGTTTCATGCGTGGCTTATGATTATCCCTTTTGTTGTACTATTTAAGGTCATCAAATAGTAATGTTCAAAAATGTTAAATACAAAAAACCAGCTCATAAAGAACTGCTTTCTAAAGTATCATCTTATATTGTTACTGCTGAGTTTTTAAAGCATGGAATTATTCTGCTATGGTAGGATCGATATCGCCTTCAAAGCGATTCACAATATCAATATTACCAAATAGCGTATTGGTTTTTTCATATTTTTTATAGATAGCCAACTGACCTGTTTTTTTATCTTTAAAAGTAAATACATCTTCAGCTTGGGTATCATAGTCAGCATTAATGGACAGCTGCTTATTAACACGCTCAACGAACTGCTTGGCAGTCTCTTTATTGTTGTTGGACTCTTGAAGCTGCGCACTCAGTGTCTTTGTCAATTGATAATCACCAATTTGTGCGGGCACAATGGCAACAATCAGTTTCACAGCAATACCTAAGGCGATGATAATAAAAACGACACTAGTGACACTAGCACCGCGCTGTGTAGATAAGCCAGACAATTGTTGCACCATAATGCCTCTCAATGGAAAATAGCCATAGTTGTAATATATCTGGCTTAAAAAACTCGATATTTTAGTCTCAGGACGTTCAATACCTATTGAGAAGCCAGAGATTATTGCCTTAAATCACTTTAATATTAGCACAAAACTTTTGTCGGTAAACATACCCATCGAGCACTGATATTATCAATCAATAGCGCCATTACGTGTAAAGGTTGGCAGCTTCAAACCTGGCGGCTTATGCATCCAAATATAAACAGCTTTACCGGCTAAATTATCATCAGGTACAAAGCCCCAAAACCGTCCGTCTGCGCTGCGATCTCGGTTGTCACCCATGACAAAGTATTGCCCTTCTGGTACTTTGATACGCCACTCATTACCTTCTGAGCTCACCACTTCTGGCGACTGTTGCTGTAAAAATGGCGCATACTGCGAGCTATTCATACCATTTAAATAGCGCACAACATATTCATGGCTACCTTGCTTTTCTTTGAAATATTTTGCTTCGCCCTCTTCTTGCTGACCCATCGCAGCAGCGTTCTCTTCGGTCAGCATTTGACCCGGAGCAACTTGTCCTGCTGCATATAACTGTGAGGTCAGCTCGGCGTTGGCCTCAAAATCAATAGCTTGAGTCGCAACAGGCACGTCATTGATCGCAAGCGTGCCTTGATTATAACTTACCGTATCACCCGGCAGACCAATAACGCGCTTGATATAATAAATGCTTGGGTTCTCTGGATAACGAAAGACAGCAACGTCGCCATGTTCGGGGGCGCCAGTATCGATTACTTTATTATAAGTCAATGGCAAACGCACACCATAAGCGTACTTATTCACCGCAATAAAGTCGCCTGTATATAAGGTCGGCACCATGGAAGAGGATGGAATATTAAAGGGCTCAATTAAAAACGAGCGCACAATTAACACCACCGCCAGCACAGGAAAAAAGTCATAAGCCCAGCGTACCAGTATACTCTCTTTACCGCGACCCCGTGTCTTACGTTGTTTTAGTGTCAGCTTATCTAATAGCCAAATAATACCCAAACCTATGGTTAATGGTACCAAGATTAAATTAAAATCAAAATCCATACTCAATTGCCTATTAACGAGCGACTTATCTGGCTATATATATTATCAACTTCGCCATTAATTACACCAATAACATCATTAATGACCAGTTAATGGCTCATAACTTACTCAACTTGCAATACTGCTAAGAAGGCTTCTTGTGGAATCTCCACATTACCGACTTGCTTCATACGTTTTTTGCCTGCTTTTTGCTTAGACAAAAGCTTTTTCTTACGTGAAACGTCACCACCATAACACTTGGCTAGTACGTCTTTACGCATGGCTTTCACGGTACTACGGCCGATAATTTGACTGCCAATTGCTGCCTGAATAGCAACATCAAACATCTGACGCGGAATCAACTCTTTCATCTTCGTAACTAAGGCGTTACCACGGTAGCGTGACTGGGTTTCATGAACAATCATAGCCAGCGCATCAACTTTTTCACCATTGATTAATACATCTACTTTAACCAACTTATCGATTTGATAACGTTCAAAATTATAGTCAAGTGAGGCAAAACCGCGCGACACTGATTTTAGACGGTCAAAGAAGTCCATAACCACCTCTCCCATCGGAATATCAAAGATCAGCTGTACTTGACGACCCATAAAACGCATATCTACCTGTACGCCGCGGCGCTCGATACAAAGTGTCATGACGTTACCCAAGTAATCTTGCGGTACTAAAATCTGACAGCGCGCAATGGGCTCACGGAACTCTTCAATATTATTCGGTTCAGGGAGTCTTGATGGATTATCAACATACATGATATCGCCATTTTTCTTGACGATCTCGTAGATAACGGATGGCGCAGTGGTAATCAGATCCAAGTCATATTCGCGCTCTAAGCGCTCTTGGATAATCTCCATATGCAGCATACCGAGAAAGCCACAACGGAAACCAAAGCCTAGTGCATCTGAGGTATCAGGCTCAAAGAACAATGATGCATCATTGATTTGTAGCTTTTGTAGCGCTTCACGGAATTTTTCAAAATCAGTAGAATCAACAGGGAACATACCGGCATAAACTTGCGGCGTAATCTGCTTAAAGCCAGGAATACGCTCAACATCAGGCGTACTGGCATGAGTGATGGTATCACCAACTGGCGCACCAGCGATATCCTTGATACCGGCAATAATAAAGCCTACTTCACCGGCTTCTAAAACACCCGTATCTACAGGCTTTGGCGTAAAGACACCAATAGATCCGACCAAATGCGCATCTTTGGTAGATTTGATATAAAGTTTATCACCTTTTTTTATCGTACCTTGGCGCACGCGTACTAATGAGACAACGCCCAAGTAATTATCAAACCATGAGTCGATAATTAACGCTTGTAGCGGCGCATCACGATCACCTGTCGGTGCAGGGATAAATTCAACCAATGCTTCGAGTAATTTATCAACGCCCAGACCAGACTTAGCTGAGACGCGCGGCGCATCAACCGCATCAATGCCAATGATGTCTTCAATCTCTTGAATCACGCGCTCAGGCTCAACTTGTGGCAAGTCAATTTTATTTAACACCGCCATAACCTCAAGACCTTGGTCGACAGCGGTATAACAGTTAGCAACTGACTGTGCTTCAACGCCTTGCGCCGCATCAACGACCAATAGCGCACCTTCGCAAGCGGCTAATGAACGTGAGACTTCATAAGAAAAATCGACGTGACCGGGGGTATCGATAAAGTTAAGCTGATAACGCTCGCCATTAGGGTGATCATAATACAGCGTCACCGACTGCGCTTTAATCGTGATACCGCGCTCACGCTCAATATCCATCGAATCAAGGACTTGCGCCTGCATCTCACGATCTTGCAGCGCGCCACACATTTGAATAAAACGATCGGCAAGGGTCGATTTGCCATGATCAATGTGGGCAATAATAGAAAAGTTACGAATATTGGCTAATGCAGTCACAAAGCGCCTACTAAATAAGAGGAATGGGATAGTTATGTTTTAACCACAGCTATTAAAAAAGAGGTCAAAAAGCAGCAATCTATAATGCCAAGCGCAAAACAGCGACAATACTCGCCATAACGCGCCGACATCTACAGGTATTCTAGCAGTTTTCAGCTATAAAGTAAGGCGATTTTGTCACCTATCCTCTGCGTATGTGGTTGTTCCTCTTCTTAAGAGAGGGACAACCTCGTCACAAGGTAATATTTATAGCAATCAAAATATAACAGGCAAAAAAAAACCAATCACGAATGATTGGTTTTTTAAAATATGGTGGCGATGAAGAGACTTGAACTCTTGACCTCACGATTATGAGTCATGCGCTCTAACCAGCTGAGCTACATCGCCATTTTAGGCTCGGTATTATGCCGATATGAGTGACTTGCGTCAACCCCTAATTGGCTTTTTTTGCAAAAATATTGAATTAACTTCAAAATAAATGCAAGGTTAAAACCCCAAGCGGTACTGCACTGTACTTTTAGAAAAGTACTAAAAAAGGTTGGTAAACCGATAAGCCGGGTTCTGTCGTGGACAATCATTCCTCTAGGCGTACAATCGCTCGTACGCTCAAGCAACCTACCCGCATCGAACGCGGGCCGCGCCATGCCGATGCCTATTTGGTCTTGCTACGCGTGGAGTTTACCATGCCGTGAGATGTTGCCATCCACGCGGTGCGCTCTTACCGCACCCTTTCACCCTTACCGATGATATCTAGGATACCAAAGGCGGTCTACTCTCTGCTGCAC
>NZ_JBFFMS010000033.1:0-33729 GCF_041554015.1 Psychrobacter sp.
CCTGCCTGCCGCCTGTCAGGGCTTGAACCCTTTAACATCACGCCTGACAGTCTATTTGTCAATGTTGGTGAGCGTACCAATGTGACTGGCTCAAAGAAATTCTTACGCTTGATTAAAACCGAAGCCTATACCGAAGCCCTTGACGTTGCCCGCGACCAAGTCGAAGGCGGCGCGCAAATCGTCGATATCAATATGGATGAGGGCATGCTTGACTCCAAGCAAGCGATGATACACTTTGTGAACCTCGTATCTGGCGAGCCTGATATCAGCCGTGTACCCTTGATGCTAGACTCATCAAAGTGGGACATTATCGAAGAAGGGCTTAAACGTACTCAAGGTAAGTGTGTCGTCAATTCTATCTCATTAAAAGAAGGTCATGCTGAGTTCGTTGAGCGTGCCAAGCTGTGTATGCGCTATGGGGCTGCGGTTATCGTGATGGCATTCGATGAAGATGGTCAGGCCGATACTTTTGAGCGCAAAACGCAGATTTGTCAGCGTAGCTATGATGTGCTGGTCAATGAAGTGGGCTTTCCATCAGAAGATATTATTTTTGACCCCAATATTTTTGCCGTCGCAACGGGTATTACTGAGCACAATAATTACGGTGCCGACTTTATCAATGCAACCAAATGGATTACCGATAACTTGCCAAATGCTATGGTATCGGGCGGCGTCTCTAACGTCTCGTTCAGCTTCCGTGGTAACCCGATTCGTGAAGCTATTAACTCAGTATTCCTTTATCATGCAATTCAAAATGGCTTAACCATGGGTATCGTTAACCCTGCCATGCTGGAACTCTATGATGATATTCCAAAGGAAGCGCGCGACGCTATCGAAGATGTCATGCTCAACCGCAATCAAGGCGAGAGCGGTCAAGATGCTACCGAACGCCTGATGACCATCGCTGAGAGCTATCAAGATGGCGGTAAGAAAAAAGACCGCACCGTCGATATGAGCTGGCGTGAAGGCACGGTCGAAGAGCGGATTGCTCATGCGCTGGTCAAAGGTATCACCACCTTTATCGATGCCGATACCAAAGAAGCGTGGGAGAAATATCCAAAACCGCTAGAAGTCATCGAAGGACCGTTGATGGACGGGATGAATATCGTCGGCGACTTATTTGGCGCGGGTAAAATGTTTTTACCGCAAGTGGTCAAATCTGCACGGGTCATGAAGCAATCGGTCGCATGGCTCAACCCGTACATCGAAGCGGAAAAAGTCGAAGGCGAAACCAAAGGTAAAATCCTGATGGCAACGGTCAAAGGTGACGTCCATGATATCGGTAAAAATATCGTTGGCGTGGTCCTTGGCTGTAACGGCTATGACATCGTTGATTTAGGCGTTATGGTACCCTGTGAGAAAATCCTTGATACTGCGATTAGCGAAAACGTCGATATCATCGGGCTATCAGGTCTGATTACCCCAAGCCTTGATGAGATGGTCTATGTCGCCAAGCAAATGCAAGAGCGTGGCATGACCTTGCCACTCATGATTGGCGGCGCAACAACCTCAAAAGCCCATACCGCAGTGAAAGTCGAGCCACAATACCAAAACGATGGCGTCATCTATGTGGCAGACGCCTCACGTTCTGTCGGCGTGGTGACCAAGCTGTTGTCAAAAGAACACCGTCAGGGCTTAATAGATGAAACCCGCGCAGAATATATCAAAGTGCGCGAACGCTTAGCAAAACGCCAGCCCAAAGCTGCCAAACTCTCTTACGCTGAATCTATCAAGATTGGCTTTCAGTACGATTGGGATAATTATGTACCGCCTGTGCCCAACCAATTAGGACAAGTGATATTGGATGACTATCCTATCCACGACCTTGTTCCGTATATCGACTGGACGCCATTCTTTATCTCTTGGGGTCTATCTGGCAAATACCCACAAATCCTAACCGACGAGGTGGTTGGTGAAGCAGCCCAAGACTTATTTAATAACGCCAAAGACTTGCTCGATAAGATGATCGACGAAAAATCAATTATTGCTAAAGGCGTGTTTAAAATCGCACCTGCCAAACGTACCGGCGCAGATACCGTCACCGTCTATGATAAAGCACCGATAGATGGTGGCAACGCTGAATACCAGTTTGAGCATCTGCGTCAACAAAGCGACAAAGCCAGCGGTACGCCAAACTTTAGCTTAGCGGACTTTATCTCACCAACGGATACGCATACCGATTATCTGGGCGGCTTTACGGTCTCCATCGTCGGCACAGAAAAACTCGCTGAAGAATATAAAGCCAATGGCGATGACTATAATGCCATCATGGTACAAGCCTTGTCTGACCGCTTAGCAGAAGCTTTTGCTGAACATCTCCATCAGCGCATTCGTAAGGAGTATTGGGGCTACCTGCCTGAAGAAAGTTTGAGTAACGATGAGCTGATTAAAGAAAAATACGTCGGTATCCGCCCTGCACCCGGCTACCCTGCCTGCCCTGAGCATACCGAAAAAGGCAAACTGTTCGATTGGCTTGGTACGGTTGATGCTATTGGTACAAGGCTCACTGAAAGCTATGCAATGTGGCCTGCGTCTTCGGTCAGCGGCTTCTATTACTCGCATCCTGACAGTGTCTACTTTAACGTTGGTAAAATCAGTACCGATCAGTTAGAGAGCTATGCTGATCGTAAAGGTTGGAATATGAAAACTGCTGAGAAGTGGTTGAATCCGAATTTGTAGGGGTAAGTGAGATTGTATAAAGACAAGCCTATTGAAAACGCTGAAGAAGATCTGCTCAATAGAGCAGACTTCTCTAATAGTCTAGCTGATGCCATATTAAAGTGGAGGCATAAAGAGTCTTGGATCATAGCACTTACTGGTGACTGGGGAATTGGTAAAACGTCTGTTAAAAACTTAGTAGTTAATAGAATTAAAACGACCAATCAGGATACGCGCATAATCGAATTTAAACCTTGGGAGTGGTCATCTCAAGATTTAATTATGAGTGCATTTTTTACAGAAATAGCTAGTGAACTAGAGCTGAAAGACGATAGTAAAAAATACAAGAGATTGGCTGAAAAATTTCGGAGATACAATTACTATCTAAACAATATACAAATCGTTGCAAGCCCTGCAATAAAGGTTATTCCACTTCTGTTAGGCGTTTTACTTGGAAGTAGTTTCTTTATTGAAAATTTTCCTGATAACTCTTCACTGGAATTATTACCTAATCTAATAATCGGCATATTGACTATCTGGCTAGTATTTTTTGAGGGACTAGGTGGGCTGTTTAAGTCTGTAATGGATAGAAACGAACATTTAGCGAAAGAAAATAACCAATCTATTACTGATTGTAAGAATGATATTGCTAAAAGTTTATCTAAGCTTAATGAGCCTATACTCATCATAATAGATGATATAGATAGATTACAACGTAATCAGATACTTACCGTTATGCAGTTAGTTAAATCTAATACTGATTTTGAAAATATTGTATTTTTACTTTTGTACTCAAAATCAGTATTAGAGAAAAAAATAACAGATGTCACTCAAACTGGTCATGAGTACATGGAGAAAATAGTCCAAGTAGAATTTAAAGTACCTGAACCTGATATGATGTTACTAAAAAAATATTTGATAGATAAGTTAAATCTAATTTTAGAAAAAATACCATCTAATAATGCCGATCAAGTTTTTGATAATAGCTATTTTACTGATATCTTCCACCAACAAGGTTTAACTAGTTATTTTACAAGCTTACGTTCTGTTTATAAATTCCTTAATTCTTTCGAGTTTAATCTACTGTCTCAATTAGATAATAGTTATCTAGAAGTAAACTTTACAGATTTTATAGTTCTGGAAACATTTAGAATATTTGAACCAAAGCTATACTCTGCTATATATCTAAATAAAGATTTAATGTTAGGTAAATTACAAAATATAAATAACTTTACAGATATGTCAAATGAAGATAAAAAAGATATAGCTAATACATTTATTAAGGATTTTGGTAGCAGTCGTTCTGTTAATCTACTAAAAACTATTTTTCCTGCCTTTCATGACTATATTCAAGAATCATTTGATACCAATAGTCTTGAAGAAAAGCTTATAAAAAATATGATTTCTCATGAAAGTCGATTTGATAGATATTTCATGCTTAATATCTCAGTAAATAAACTATCTACCTATAGAGTCATAAATTTCTTTGAGAATTTAGATAATGATGAGTCTACCAAGACATATTTGAATAATATCTATGAGAACAACAAATTTGATAGCTTTATCGAGCATACATTCTCACATCTAGACAAAATACCTAATAATTTAATAAACAAGTATTTCAACTCATTAAATTATTTATACAACCTAGTAAGTGATGAGGGTATGATATCTAATAAAACAAGAGTAAGCTTTCTATTTTTAGACTCATTAAAAAAATTCAAAAACGAACAATATGATATATTAAGCAAATTTATCGATGAGAATAAAGTCTCATCTTTACTTCCAGTAATTTACTCAAGAATTGAAAAAACAAGTGAAAATTATTCTATAAATGAACACGATACTAATATCATTCGGGGCAAGATAGCTACAAATATAGAAAGCTTTATCAAAGGTCAACTAGAAGCTTTCGTCAAACATGAACGGCGTGTAACATTTTTATTATTCTGGTATAATTACGACCAAAATAGCTGTAAAAATCATATTAGTCATCTGCTTTATAATCCAGAAGATTTTTTCCAGATATATAGTGTATTTATAAGAACCAGTACAACAGTCTCAAGTTATGGCATAAGCGAAGATACATTTGTAGACAAGGAAATACTTTCACAATTTATTAGCTTAGAAAATTTTGAGCAGTTATTAACTACGAATAGCAACAACTCTGTAAATGACGATGAAATCGAAATGAAAAAATTATTTTATAAAACTGAGGAAGATTAGCTTTTTCAGGATTCAGTCGCTATGCTACCTTTCCCCCTTCTACACCGCTCAGAACAATACACCACCTGCTCCCAATCCTTCTCCCACTTTTTTCGCCAGCTAAACGGGGCAGGTTTTTTGCGGTAGATTGACTTTTTTATGCGCCATCCTCTGCTCCCATTTGCCTATATCTCTACTTCATCATTAACACCTATCTATCTTCTTTTTGATGATCCAGCCCTTCATACTTTTTTACGCGGCGACATTGGTCTGAGCAATAGACCATGCTGTCCCAGTTTTTATCCAACTTTTTAGTCCAGCTAAATTCTCGAAAGCAGACTGGACATTCTTTTTTGCGAACGTTCTTCTTTTTATGCGCCATGATTATTACCTTTCAATTAAAAAATGTTTAACGACCCCAAATGGGTGAGCGCACGACGCCGCCCGCTTTACTGCTAATTGCATAGCTTTTATTACCGGATAATGAGTGAATAACCAAGCTGCCACCATTTTGAGAACTTTGACTATATTGATTACTTACTTGCCTGCCCAAATTTGACTGACGCGTCGCATAAACGGCATATTGTCCAGAAGGTGATAGACGCGCTGGCTCATCGAGTCCCGTTTCTGCCAGATTAATGACTTGCCCTGTAGTAAGTGTCATGACCGCTGCCCTACGACCATTGAGATATGCCAAACGCTGACCATCTAAGCTTATCTGAGGACTGGCGGCATAGCCTCTCGTTGACATAAGCGTAGCGTTGCCCGTGACAAAGTTATAACGGTAGATACTTGGACGACCAGCGCGGACTTTATCACTGGTATAGACAAAGCTTTGACCATCGGGCGCATAGCTTGGCTGCACTTCAGTGCTCGGTAGCGTGGTGAGCTGTTTGGTACTACCATCCTTTAGCTGCATCTCATAGATATCAGCGTTGCCGCCCACAGTTGAGCTATAGAGTAGTTTTTTGCCATCGGGTGAGAATGACGGCGATAAATTACTCCCTTCTACATTGACGACCAAATTATGACTACCGCTTTTCACATCGTAAATATAAATCTTTGGATGCTGACGCGCCGCTTGTTTGCTATAGGCAAGCAGTTGACCATCCGCTGACCACGCAGGCGCATAGATATAGCCATTTAGCTGATCAATCAATTGGCGCTCGCTACCATCAGGGCGGATACGATATAGCGTCGAGACCTTGGCCGCGCCCACGCCTTGCTCCTCTATATAAGCAATATAGCCTTGACGGTCTATCGCTGGCATGCCGATCGTAAGTGGATTATTTATAACCATGGCGCTTGGCGCTTTAGAGAAATTATTTGGCATTGTCTGGCAGCCTGTCAACACGGCCAGCATTGAAAGCATGACAATAACAACAGCACTGGGTAGCCTACGATTGGTCACAGGCAATTTTAAGTCAGCGGTTTTTAACATAAGATAAAGTCCTATAGAGCCATTCGATATGAGCCATTTAAAACCTGCAATTTACTATTACTGATCTCAAGCCAAATCAAACATAACCCAGCAAAACAGCGATATCGCTAGTGTAACGTACATTGCCTTTTTATTTTAGACAAAAACTTTTGGACAAAAAAATACCCCACTGCTAAGTGAGGCATTTTTTATCTACGATTATAATATGACGATAGCAACTAGCTGTCTATATTATTTAGCAACCGCTTTAAAATGGGCAACTTGACTGCTGTTTTTGATGGTCAAGATAGGCGTGTTATTGGCATTGGTGCTGATGCTGTATTTACCTTGTACCGTAGCAAGCGTGGCGGTATCAAAGCTGGCTTGTGGCTCAGGGCATGCCATCATAGTAGACAGAACGTTGCCTAATACAACATTACCGTTGACAACTTTATAGTCAGAACCCATGTTATTACAAGTGTTCACAAAGCTCACACGGTCATTACCGTTGTCTTTAAAGAATTTTAGCGTAAGTGGCTTAGAAGTATCAAAGAATAACTGAGTAACCTTTTGACCATTGGCGCGCGTCGCGTCAACTAGCTGCCAGTCATAGGCTTGCAGTGCATTAGAGGTGATTGGTTGAGTCACAGGCGCAACAACTGTCGGTGCAGTTTGGCAACCAGCAGCCAATGTACCTACAGCAAGCGTTGCAGCCATCATCATTTTAGTCATGTTTTTCATATAAACTCCTAGAGGTTTCAAAAGTAAAGGGCAAAGTAAAAAGCCATTGTTTATCATTTTAATCAGTAGCATTTGCTCTGATTAATTTGTTATTTTCTTTAGTCTAAACAATGCGCTTATTATGCCGAATTTTCATAAGCCTTTCATGATAGATTGAGTACCAATTACCCCTATATTTGTACCACTTTACGGTATTTTTGCTAACGTGCCTTGCTATACCAGTTATTAGCTGCTAGCACACTATGTGTTATCTTACCCTTAAGAATCTGTATTTTATCTAAAAGTTTCTTCATTCCTAATGCTATATTTTTCCTTAGCTCTGAATGCACCTCTATAGCTTATCCTTTTAATTAATTCATATCGGCAGCTTTTTGCTGTTGCAGAGCGGCGTACCCTGTCAGACGCTTGCGTTCAGCCTCATTAAACAATTGCTGCTCGATTCTATTGATTTGAATTTGAACTTGCGATGGCGCTAGTGATGGATTGACGCTTTGTTTTAGCAGCTGTTGTTTTTGTGCTTGATACTGGTTGAAACGCTCATCGAAGCTTGCATCTGCTTGATCTATTTGCGCCAAACGGGCTGCTGCTGGTGCACCGACCAGCTCTCGACGCATATTATATAGTGCTTCAGGTGTAGCACCTTTTGCTTGCATCTGTTCTGTACGCGTCATGAGCTCGTTTAGATTGGCTTGTTGAACGAGATTGGTTTTGGTCATATTGTCTGGCATACGGCTGATGTAATCTTGTTTTGCGGCATCTTTTTGCGCTTCAGACAGCTGAGAGTTTTGACTGATTCTGACCATCTCCATACTATAGTCGTTATACTCATCTTCTGCCCCAAAGAAGGCGCTAATGGTGTTTTTATGAAAATGCTGTTGGCGCAACCTAGCGATATCTTGTTTTTGCTGAGCGACGATACTCAAGTCAAGCTCACCACTTTGGGTCGCTTGCAATTGTAACGTACCGTACTTTTTCTCAATCTCAGGCACGGCTTTAAGATAAGCGATGTATTGATCAAATATCGCCACCGCTTGACTGGCGGCGGGATTGGGCGTATGACTACGGATATAACTCTCTACGCGGGCATAAATAGTGTTCTCCTCTTCTTCACCAAGCGCTGATAAAAAATAATCAAACAAGCGCCGTAAGCCTTCTGTGACAATCAGTTGTTTGTTTTCATCAATGATAATCTCACCATCGACATCTGTTCCTTGTAAGGAGCGCGGTAAATCCTCAAGCCCTGTGGCAAATTTAACCGTATTGGGCTTAAATTTTTTATTTATGTCATTATGGGCGTTTACTACCTCTATCACATCAGCACTAGCTTGATTATCTAGGGGCTGAGAAACAGCTTTGCTCTCGTTAACAGGTTTAAACCACCAAATAATCGCGACTATTAGAACAACTATCCCCGCGATGATAATGGGCGAAAAGGATGAAAAACGATGCTGTGACATAGCGAGAGTATCTTATTTAATCAAACGGTTCATGTAGGGGTTTAAGATATATGAAAAAGGGTCGTTTTACTGTTGACCCTTTTTTATAAAAGCTTTGAGTCATAAAAGCTGTTAATCATAAAAGCTTCGATTTATGAAAACTGTTAATCATAGAAGCTACGCACCATATAGGCTGTGAATCTGCTAGGGCATCTAGGAGCGTTATAAATTGGCTTTTTTCAGGCGATTTACTTGGTCACGATATAAGGTTTTTGGATCAGGCTGTCCCCATGCGGTCAGACCCAAAAGCTGGTTGGCTGAATCTAAGTGATTCATACGATAATCATCACGAATCACATAGCCCAGTCGGCTTGAGCATGCGGATACCAAGCCATCATTTGGATCGTTGTCAAAGCTTGTGCCTGTCAGCGTAAGCACATAATCACTAGGATCAAGGCCATTGGTTATTTGCCCCACACCGCTAAATGAGTAGTACTTGATACCATTGGATTCAGTGCCAGTAGGCTGTCCACAATAGCGGGTTGGCATCGCCGCAGGGAATTTAGCATTAAACTTGGCCGCACCTTCTGTTGATAACGCGACCGCTGTATTCCATGCTTCTTGTTTATTGAGCTCTGTCGGGCTTGTACCTGAACCGACATCCGTAATGCCGCCGAATAGCTGCAGGAACACAGATACTGCTTGAGTCGCCAAGCTGCCCTCAGACAGCGTTTGCCTTACAGCATCCGCCGTTTTTGATCCTTGCTCTGGACTGGCAATTGCCGTGACAGAAGCGACATACTCTGGTGCCACGCCAGCGACATAACGGATATCAATACCGCCCTGGCTGTGACCCAATAAGTTCACTTTTGGGCTGCCTGAAATGGCACTGATGGTCTTTATCTTTTGCAAAAGCTGTTCACCGCGCACTTCGCTATTATTAAAAGATGAGGTTTTTGTGGTATATACTTGACTGCCACCGCTCATAAGCGTTTCAGGGATACCATAAAAGTAATCGACCAAGCCGAACATTTTGGTAAACCCTGCCATACCATGGGCGAGTACCACGGGGTATTTGGTTTTGGTATGATCTGAGGTGAAATATCGACTACTGACGAGCTGGCAGCCGTCAGCATTGGCACAGTTATAATACTGTCCAGCTGCTTGAGCAGAGGTGGTTTGCATAGCCATCAGGATCATACCAGTGGCAATGGCACCTAATGAGGGTAAAAATGCGCTCGGTGTGAGCACAGCGCGCAGAGAAGGTCTTAGAGACATAACAACATCCTTGTTATCAATCAACATTTCTATCTTTATATGCTCATTTTATGCGTCCTGCACCAAGCTATAAAGAGGGCTGCTAAATCATTTAGCAAACAAAATTACGATACTTATATATTAAGTAACATTCAACTTTTTTTTGACATTAACAGCCTTATCCTAGTGACTATATAGTCATATTGGCGTATATAAAGTCATTTAATATCAATACGATTGAAATATTCAATAACTTGCATTCAAGCAGCGACTTGTGCGTTTGTGCTATACTTAGTGACCTAAATTCTATAACTATAAGTACGACGATGATGACAAAAAAATCCCTTATCCAATCTCCTGAAGCCATAGAAAAAATGCGCGTGGCTGGTAAACTTGCCAGCGATGTCCTTGTGATGCTTGATGAGCATGTCAAAGTGGGCATCAGCACAGAAGCACTAAACCAAATTGCTCATGACTACATTGTGAATGTGCAACAGGCTATCCCTGCGCCCCTTAACTACAATGGCTTCCCAAAATCTATCTGTACCTCGATTAACCACGTGGTTTGTCACGGTATCCCATCCGAAAACAAGCTGCTAAAAGACGGCGACATCATTAATATCGATGTGACTGTGATTAAAGATGGCTACTATGGTGATACCTCAAAAATGTGGATCGTCGGTAATGGCTCTATCATGGCGCAGCGTATCTGCAAAGTGGCGCAAGATGCTCTATATGCTGGTATGAGTGTGGTCAAAAACGGCGCGCGTTTGGGTGACGTTGGTGCAGCTATTCAAGCAGTGGTTGAACCTGAGCGTTTTAGTATCGTGCGTGAATTCTGTGGGCACGGTATCAGTAATGAGTTCCACCATGAGCCGCAAGTCATACACTATGGTCAAAAAGGGACGGGCTTTGAGCTAAAAACCGGCATGACTTTTACCATCGAGCCGATGATTAACGAAGGTAAGTGGCAGACTAAGATTTTACCGGATGAATGGACTGCGATTACCAAAGACCGCAAGTTGTCTGCCCAGTGGGAGCACACGATGGTCGTAACAGATAACGGCTGCGAAGTATTTACCGCGCGTCCTGAAGAAGATTTGAGCTTTTTGACTCAGTAATACAATAAAAGATCGCTTAGGCGGTCTTTTTTTTCGTCTATTATTAATGACTGTCGCCCCACTATGCTTGCTGGTTTTTTATCTTTATACTTTCTTGATATAGTGCATTTTATATGTAAGCAATACAGGAGCACCGGGATAAATTTTACTTAGCCTCTGTCGGCGTAGCCACAGCACGCCAGAAAATTTATACCTGCGCCGCGTTACGATACAACGTATCTGTTTTATCTAGAATCAACTATATCAGTGCTCGCATTTTTTAATGAACTCTATTTACTGAACCAGATTTCAAACTTTTAACTGGATAACGCTCATGTTTAATTGTGATGTCACCGCTATTGATTTGACACCGATGCCCTCATTTGCAGCAGACAATATAACCACTACCTCTCTATCTCTATATCTATCTCTATCCACTGATACAAGTATGGGAGAAAAATCCCTATTTGGTATTCCAGAGTGGTTGCTGCAAATCAATGACGATATCAGCCGCGCCCTTGAGCGCGGGGTCAGTATTCGGCAATTGGTAAGTGCGCGTGCGTGCGTGATTGATGATTTATTGATTGAGTTGTTCAAATATTTTGAGCTTGATAAAACAGGTTTGGCACTGTTTGCAACCGGTGGCTATGGTCGCGGTGAGTTATCGCTGCACTCAGATATCGATATGTTGCTACTGATGCCACAGGAGATTGACGCTGATAGCAGTCGTAAAATCGACAATTTAGTGGCGCTCTTATGGGATATTGGACTTGAACCAGCATTATCAGTACGCAGCGTCAGTGAATGCTTGGAGGCAGCGCTTGATCATACCATTGCCAGCACCTTGCTAGAGGCGCGCCTATTAATAGGCAACGAGAGCTTGCAAGATGTCCCGCACCAAATAGTAAACACTCAATGGTCGCCGCGCGCGTTTTATGACGTAAAAATCGATGAGGCAAGAGCGCGTTACCTACAGCACAATGCCA
Organism: Psychrobacter sp.; assembly: GCF_041554015.1. Classification (GTDB taxonomy): domain Bacteria; phylum Pseudomonadota; class Gammaproteobacteria; order Pseudomonadales; family Moraxellaceae; genus Psychrobacter. The sequence goes on from NZ_JBFFMS010000033.1 coordinate 11,804, forward strand.
CCGAATACAACCTTGAGCCTAATATAAAAACCGCCCCCGGTGGTCTGCGTGATATTCATATCGTCGGCTGGGTCACTAAACGCTATTTTCGGGTAGGTAAGCTCTATGACTTGGTACAGCAGAACTTTTTGACTGAAAAGGAGTTCGATGAATTAAGCTTTGCAGAAAGCTATCTATGGCAGATACGGCACTATTTGCATGAATTGACTGGTCGCAATGAAAACAAGCTGTTATTCGATTATCAGCGTGAGATTGCTCAGCTGATGGGCTATGATACCCAGCCAGATGACCAACCAAACGCGGCGGTAGAGCGTTTTATGCGTGATTATTACCGCTGTGCCATGCAAATATCGACGCTATCTGAGATGCTGACCAATCACTATTACGAAACCATCATCGAGCCGCAATTGCCTGATGAAGAACGCCCAAAAAAGCAGCCTATCAATGCCCGCTTTAACCAAGTCGGCGACCAAATCGCAATGGCGCATCACAGAGTGTTTGCACAGCATCCTGAGTCGATTTTAGAGATGTTCTTACTCATGGGGCAGTATGGTATCAAAAACGTCCGCACCCATACCTTACGTGCGCTAAAGATTGCAGCGCGCGGTATTGATCAGGCTTATCGTGATAATCCTACCCATCAAACCTTATTTTTAGCCAACCTAAAAGAGCAAAATTATCTCTTTCATCGCCTGCGTACCATGAATCGCTATGGCGTGCTTGGCAACTATATCCCCGCCTTTGCTCAAGTCACGGGTTTGATGCAATATGACTTATTCCATCGTTATACGGTCGATGCCCATACTTTATTTTTGATTCGTATTCTGCACCGCTTTACCGATCCGCAGTTTTATGAAGATTTTCCGCTGGTGAGCTCCATCTTTCAGCGTATTGAGCGTAAAGAGATTTTGGTGTTGGCAGCGATGTTTCACGATATTGCCAAAGGTCGCGGCGGCAATCACAGTCAACTTGGCGAAATCGAATCGATTGAGTTCTGTTTGGCTCACGGTATGAGTACGGCGGACGCCAATCTGGTTGGCTGGTTGACCCGCTATCATCTGCTGATGTCGATGACAGCACAGAAAAAGGACATCTCAGACCCAGAGGTGGTGACGCTATTTGCAGATTTGGTCGGTAACGTCACCCATCTAAACCACCTATATGTCTTAACTGTCGCTGATATGAACGCTACCAATCCACAACTTTGGAACAGCTGGCGTGCGACCCTTATGAAGCAGCTATATTCGCAAACGCGCCGTATTTTGCGGGCGGATATCGATGCGCCAACCAATCGTCAAGATATGATCAGTGCCACACGCAAGCAAGCACTGACCATGCTAGATAACGTCGACAATCAGCATATGAATCGCGATGAGGTATTGAGATTGTGGGATGATTTGGGCGATGAGTATTTTTTGCGTGAGATTGCAGAAGATATCTTATGGCATACGGAAGCGATTTTGAATCATCCACCCATTGGCCGTGCGTCAAATGCTGACAGTCCGCCGCTGGTTGTCTTACGCGAGCATCGCGAATTGGCGCTTGATGCGGTACAGGTTTTTATATATACCCAAGATCAAGTCAACTTGTTTGCGGTGACCATGGCCGTATTCGATCAGATGAATCTTGATGTATTGGATGCCCGTATTATCACAGCGACCCGTGATTTTGCACTGGATTCCTATGTGCTACTCGACCGTAGCGGCACTTTATTAGTCGATAGCGACAGCCAACAAGAGCTGAAGCAGCGACTGATAGATGCCTTTAAATACCCTACCGCGCCCAAACTGACGCACAAGCGGATTCCCCGCCAGCTCAAACACTTTGATGTGGCAACGACGATTGATTTTGAGTTTAATGATGCCTCAAATCAGCATATTATGAGCTTAGAGACCCTCGATCAGCCAGGTCTGCTTGCCCGTGTTGGGCAAGTATTTTTGCAGCAGCAGATTGAAGTGCACGCGGCGCGTATTACGACGCTTGGCGAGCGTGCAGAAGATATGTTTTATATCAGCGATCAAAACGATCAAGCCCTGAGCGCTGATAAACTTAAGACGTTAAAAACGGCGCTCATAGACAGTCTAAGTGTTCGTAACGATAGAGCCTAGCTTATTTTTTATAGCAAGCTTTTATAGACGATACTGCGAGCATATTCTTTTAGCGCATCATCAGCAAGCTCAAGAGGCAGGATATCCGCTTCTACCTTTTGATCGCCATACATCAAGCGCCCTGCATCGACCTCCTTTTGTAGGAGGCGGTGCAAGCTTGCCAAACGAAATTCTGCATTATAATAGCGGTAAATTTGCTTGAGAGTAATAGGCGCTTTGGCGTGAACATCGCGATATAAGCTATTGGAAGCTAAGATCGTCATCTCATTGAGCATCTCTTCACGCGACAAATCGGCTCGACTAATCTTATATTCCAATTGCCTAGCAAATCTGTCCTTCAAACCCAGCATCACAACAAAAATTAAGGTCTGCACAGCAAATAAAGCTATGTATTGCCACAAAGGTAACGATATATCCAGCAACTTACTCAGCAGCATAAGTACCATGGCAACAACAATATAGCTGACCAATTGCCACAGCAGCCACATCATAAAACTATTGTCACCAAACCAAAATACTTGACGCTCTCTTAACAGCGTCAGCTGTTGGCGGGCTTTCCACCAAGTCTGTTCACGCTGCTTTAACTGCTTATAAACGTCAAGGCTGTCATGATTATCAAAGTATTTTTCATTGATATCCTTAGCATCGAGATCGTCTGTTTTTAACATACTAGACATATCAAATCATTCCTAAAATACGCTGTTAGAAAAGCCAGCATTCATCTTTACTTAGTGATACAGATATAATATCTTTTTTATAATAAGGGGTCACGATACAGGCACATAATTACTTATTTACACAGAGATATCATCAAAATATCGCTGCCTTGCTATGTTCTAGCCATGGTATTACCAAGCATTCTAAGCAACCATAAGAAGAAAAAGACAAAAAATAAGAGAAATGCTACACTGCTTAAATGTAATTTTTCTTTATGATTTTATTATTAACTGTCTATTACAGTTAGCCTACCTATGAATCACAACTTAACGCATCTGCATCCTTACCCGTTCGCTAAGATGGCCACTTTGCTGGCTGATAGCGCCCCAGCCCATGGCTATAATGAAATCAAACTGGGTATCGGTGAGCCAAAACACGCCCCGCCTGCGTTTGTTCTGGACGTACTACGAGAAAACTTGGACAAAATAAGCCATTATCCCACCACAAATGGGCTATTTGAGCTGCGTCAAACCATTGCACACTGGCTTGAGAAGCGCTTTTTTCTCAATCACCTCAGCCCTAATACGCAAGTATTGCCAGTTATGGGCACCCGTGAGGCCATATTTAGTATCGTACAGGCGGTTGTTGATCATAAAGAAGAAACCGCTGACTCGTCATTAGCGCCTAATCAATCGCCTAAATCTAAACCTGTAGTTGTCATGCCCAATCCGTTTTATCAGATATATGAAGGGGCGGCGATATTAGCACAAGCAGCGCCTTACTTTATTCCTTGTACCTTAGATAACAGTTTTAAGGGAGATTTCCGCGGTGTGCCAAAAGACGTCTGGATGCGTACGCAGCTATTATTTGTCTGTAGTCCAAATAACCCAACCGGCTCAGTGATGACAATGGATGACTGGGAGCAAGTACTGCGCTTATCAGACCAGTATGGCTTTATTATTGCCAGCGACGAGTGTTATAGCGAGCTGTATTTTGATAAAGCGCCAATAGGCTTGTTGCAAGCCTGCGCAGCTCTTGGTCGCCACGATTTCAAAAACTGTCTGGTATTTCACTCGTTATCGAAGCGCTCAAACCTGCCCGGTTTGCGTTCAGGCTTTGTGGCAGGTGACGCCACTATTTTGGCTGCCTATCAGCAATATCGTACTTATCAAGGCTGTGCGATGCCGATACCTCATCAGCTAGCGTCTATCGCTGCTTGGGAAGACGAGAAGCATGTGGCGCACAATCGAGCGCTGTATCAAGAAAAATTTGCCTTGTGGATGTCGGAGCTAGGAGAGTTATTGGAGCTGCGGATGCCTGAAGCAGGATTTTACTTTTGGATAAAAGCCCCTGAGCAATTCGGTGGTGATGATGAGCGTTTTGTCAAAGCGCTTTATGAGCATGCCAATATTCACGCGCTTGCCGGACGTTACCTATCGCGTGAAGTAAATGGTAAAAATCCTGGGCAAGGCTATGTGCGTATTGCGCTGGTCGCAAGTGTTGAGGAAAGTCGCGAGGCAATCAAGCGCATTCGTCAATTACTCGCGGCTTAATATCGCTATTTAAAACGCATTAAGCTCAAAAAACCGTCAATAACCACAATTCTATTATGGTTATTGACGGTTTTCTGGTAAATGGTGCTATAGTAAGTCTGATATTCAAATAATGCAGCGCTGTTATTTGAATATAAAGCGATCATGGTTAACTACCTTTCACTGCTTGCGCCATCAAGGATGATGCCATGCCCCATCTTGACTTTACCCAGCCACCATTTGATGTTTTAAGTGCCGCTGAACGCCAAAGTATCAAAAAAAATACCCAAGTGCGTTATCTTGCCAAAGATGAGACATTACCAGCGGAAGATCTGCAATACTTTTATGTGGTACTCAAAGGTCATGTGGAGCAGCTGTTCGAGGGGGATTTTGTCGCCTCCTATCTGGGCAGCAACCATACCGCACATCTAAATAGTAGCGATTGGTTTGATAGTAGACGCTCCCCAAAATCGTTTATAGAAGACAGTGTGCCAAAAGATAACAGTATTGATTTACAGTCAGCTGCTTATCAGTTTCGCGCTGTTGAAGACACTCTATTGCTGCAAGTCAATGGAGCAACTGTTGATAAAATCAGTGCCCAAAACCATCTAATACGTCAATTATTATCAGAGAGCTTGCCTGAGCGACTAAAAGCGTTGCAGCTGCGGCGTAGTGGAAAAGGTCTGAACGCTCTCAGCTATGACGACCCGCAAGAAGTACAGCAAATCATGCTACAGCCGGTGATTGATATCACATTATTGCCAGTCCATATCGTTGACGCAAACGATAGCCTTTATCAAGCAGCAAAAACAATGACTGAAGCTGGACTAAAGCATGTTTTGGTACGCCCAAAAGAATATTTACAAAGTAGTAATAGCTCTGATCGTACCTTGGGCATCCTCAGTGATCATGATATCTGCCGCGCTGTTAGCGACCAGCAAAACCCTGCTAGCACGCCTTGTCAACACTATGCCAGTTTTAATCTACGAACCATCGACGCGGATGCTGAGATTGGTGATGCATTACTGACCATGACGCGCTATCGTATTCATAGGCTACCGGTTTTAGATACTAAAGGTCAGGTCATCGGAGTGCTTGCACAAAGCGATATGCTTGCTCATATTGGTCAGCATTCTCAGCTGATTAGTATTCAAATTGACCAAGCTGCCAATTTATCAAGCTTGGCGAGCGCCGTTGAACTCATAGGTCGCTATATACGCGCTCAGCATCAAAATGGGGTAAAAATCGGCAACGTCAGCCGCATGGTACGAACCCTAAACGCGCAAGTATTTACCAAACTTTGGCAGCTCATCGTCCCTGATGAGGTAATGGAGAATACTTGCGTGATTGTCATGGGTTCAGAGGGTCGCGGCGAGCAAATCATGCGTACCGATCAAGACAATGCGCTCATCATACGGGATGGTTATGAGCATCCTAAGCTGGCACAATTTGCCGCTACCTTTAACCAGTACTTAGCAGATCTTGGTTATCCGCTGTGCGATGGTCATATCATGATGAATAATCCCATGTGGCGGCAACCATTAAAGATCTTTAAAGCACAGATTAGTACATGGTTCAAAAACACTGACCCGCGGCACAGTATTTACTTATCCGCCATACTCGATGGTGAATATGTCTGCGGTGATGAAACGCTGATGCTTCAGGTCCGTGAACATCTAAAAACAGCCCATCGGCAGTCAGATTTGATGTTTGTGCGCCAATTTGCCCGAGCAGCGCTACAGTTTGGCGATGTCAATCAGTGGTGGCAAAAGCTAGTACCGTTATTGGGCGGTAAACCTATCTCTTATACTCTTGACCTCAAAAAGGTGGGCATTTTTCCCTTGGTACATGGCATCCGCACCTTAGCGTTAGAGAACGATATCTTTACGGACCCTAGCAGCAAAGGGCGCTTGAAAGCCTTGGTTCAAGCTCGGGCACTAACCCAAGAGCGAGCTGATACCTTACTTGAAGCATTAGAGTTCTTTATGGCGCAGCGCCTATCGGTTGCGTTATTGACAGACGATAAATATGCCAAGGAAGTCGATCCGACGACCTTGTCTGCCCTTGAGCGTGATTTATTAAAAGAGTGCCTAGCGGTGGTAAAAAGCTTTAAAGACCAATTAAGCAGACACTATCAGCTTGAATTTGGTTAAGCTAAATGGGTTAGCCTTGGGGATAACATACGATGAATTGGCTAAAAAAACTCTCTACTACTTGGCGTAAGAACCAATTACAGCGCCCTGAGCTGGCATGCATGTTCACGATACCTGATGCTGAACAATGGGTTGCGATTGATTGTGAGATGACCGGTCTTAACCCAAAAAAGCACCACCTGTTGTCAGTCGCTGCTATTCATATCAATGGCGACAAGATAGATACAGGCAATGGGCTGCATCTGCTTTGTAGACCGCCTGTCATGCCTGAAGGTGATACTATTGTCATTCATGGACTACGCACCGCCGATGTTGAACATGCGATGAGTTATGATGAGATGCTGGCATTACTACTGCCCTTTATTGGCAATCGACCATTGGTCGGGTTTTTCCCGCAGATAGACGTTGGATTTTTAAATCCTTTGGTAAAGAACTATATGGGTACTTATCTGCCTAATGAGATTATCGATATCCGCCACCTTTATAGTCAGCGTATGATGGGTCGCAGCCAAGGTCTGCCAAGTCAAGCACAGCATTTAAACCATATCTTGATGCACTATAATATTCCTGAGCTTGGTGTTCATGATGCTTATAATGATGCTGTCATGACAGCGATGGCTTTTTTGCATATGCGCTAAACCTTATAACCAAAATATAATATTAGATAATTTAAGTTATTAAGCTAAAAGCACGCTTACCACTACATGTGGCGTCTACGCGAAAGCAGCAACTCATGTTAATATAGCCTGTTTTTGCCACCTGATGATGATAGGCTGCTCATGCGCTATTTAGTAAAACCCCTTGCCCTTAAAACTGAACATCCCTCTATCTGCACGCTAGCCATTCGCCAATATTTACATAAACCAAAAAATATCGGTCAACGGCTATCTTTGTTGGCATCAATCGTCGCCTCTACTTTGGTACCATTACCGCTGCACGCCGCCTTACCACAAGAGATTGAAGCCGCCTTAGCGCGGGCCCATTTAAGTGCAGCAGACATCAGTATCGTCATCACGCCGGTAGGCGACAAGAACGCCAGCCGTTTACCTGCTCCGGTTCAGGTGCTAGACAGTAAAAAAGCGGTCAATCAATGGCAGCCTACAAGCTCAGACGAGAGCAAGACGAGTCCTAATAGCAGCCAGCAAACTCTAGTAAACGTGACTGGCGCGAAACCACAGGCAAACCATCAAAGTGCTTTGGTAACCATCGAGAAGCAAACCATCAGACAACATGACAGACAATTGCATGCTTACACGGATGATCCTTATACGTATCAAAGCTTAGAGAGTATTCCATCATTACTGCCAGAAAATACGTCAAACACTGCTCATCACGCTCCCGGACATAATGACAATACCAGTGCCAATGCCGCCGACAATAACAACAGTGGCAATAAAAAAGCGAACAGCAAAACTTCAATAAAAATCTCATTTTCACCATTACTCAATCATCAGCCTGATATTGCGCGTACGCCTGCCAGCACCATGAAACTGGTGCCAAGCTTTATTGCCTTAGATACCTTGGGCGCTGATTTTGTCTGGCATACACGCGTTTATCATACTGGTATTATCATCGGTGATACCTTGCTTGGTGATTTGGTGATTCAAGGCAGTGGCGACCCAAAAATGACCCATGAGCGCTTACAGCAATTGCTCTACAAAGTAAAAGCAACCGGTATCCGTCATATCGATGGCGATATCATTGTTGATAGCGCCATTTTTAAGCAGGTCACTAAAGACCCAGCGGCGTTTGACAATTCACCTTTACGCCCTTATAACGCCAGCCCCGATGGTTTTTTGGTCAATTTTAGCACCGTTGGTATCCAAAGCTATCCATTAGATCATATACAAGCACAGCTGACTTATAAGCCACAGCTGGCAGATTATCAGTTGCCAAGCACGATAAATTTACGCTCATCGGCCTGTGGTCAAGCACGCTATAGCTTAGCGCCGCAGTGGCAAGCCACTCAGCTAACCTTTAACAGCGCTTTACCTAATAACTGCGGCGACCATGCTTTTTATGTCGCCTACCCTGATGCCAAGGATTTTGCCGCTCGCGTGATCAAGGCCAAATGGCAAGCACTGGATAACACGCTAACGGGCAAGGTTGTGGCTCAAGAGACGCCCTATAATCATAAAAAACCCGTATCAGCGCATGCTCTAGCAGCGCTAACCATGTCGCCATTACCGATTGTCAGCTATCCTTCTTTAAACTTGACCCAGCAAATTTATGATATCAATCACTTCTCTAACAATGTGATGACTGAACAAGTGGCGTTATCGATAGGGGCTTATAGTAAATCCACGAATAAAGCCGTTAGTAAAATGACTGATACAATGATTGCTACAGACCTTGATAAAAGCACTGATAAAAGCATTGATAAAAACATCAAGCGCCAATATAGCTTATATCAATTTGGCAAGCCTGTAGCAACGAGCTACCCTACTGCCTTACAGAGCATAAATGACTGGTGGCAGACGCATCTAAGCACGCCGCCGCCGCACCTAACCAATGGTTCAGGGCTATGCCGTGATTGCACGATCAGCGCTGCCAATTTAAGCGAGCTTTTGACCTATGCTTACGCTCATCCAAGCTTTGATGCCTATGTAAACTCGTTGGGTATCGCTGGCGTTAGCGGTACGATCTCTGCACATAGCGAGCGCTTGCCAGAATCAAAAGCTATCGGCCGTGCTTGGATAAAAACTGGTACATTGAATGATGTCACCTCGATGGCAGGCTATGTCAAAGGCTTATCAGGACAAGACTATGTGGTGGTGGGTATCATCAATAGTGAGCAGGCGCTCAATGCCTATACAGCAAGACCGGTACTGGACGCCATGCTAGATTGGACAGCGCAGCATTAATTTTTTACGCCCCATTACTTACTTTATAAAGGACATTGTATGTCACGAAAGCCTGCGCCACTTAGCAAACCCACCGCCCCATCAGAACGTAAAGGATCTTCCGTAACTACAACAGGCACTCAGCCTAAACTGATGCTCTATATTGGTTTCTTTACGGTTGGTTATATGCTTGCCAGCGCTGTATTTATGATGATTCAAACCAAGTTTGCTCTTAATGCGCAACTGGTCACTGTGCTATCTATTGTCTTAGGTGCTTATATTGCGGTACATAAGTTTATCAAGCACCAGCAGCGTGCATTAGATAAAGGCGAGATCAATCGCTTGATGTTTGGCGGTGTTATCGTGGTTTGGCTACTCACTGTGGTTTACTTTTTGGGGATATGGGTATTTTTATTCGACGCCATCAGCCGTGAAGTGCTGCTTGAGATGAGCATGCAGCAGCCTTTACCGCTTATTTCTGCCTTGATTATGATACTGGTACTAAGCTTGGTGAGCGCACGGCTCAGTATTTGGGCAATCAATCGCTTGCTTGACCCCAATCGCAAAGCTGCTTAATCGCTGACGTTTAACGATCAAATATTATAAACAAGCAACTACAAAGTTTTTGCCCTATTCATGCCCAAATTCCGTTACGCTATCCTTACGCTGATAGATTTTGATGAGATGAACTTTGATGAATAGGAGATGAGACCATGGAAATGCTTTTTTTTGATAATATTGAGAAGCTTGGACGCATTGTATTGACTACAGTTGTGGTCTACGTGTTGATTGTGACATTTACAAAAATTTCAGGCAAACGCTCAACCTCTCAGCTCAATAATTTTGACTGGATTGTCACCGTAATGATTGGATCATTGAGCGCCAGTACGATTTTGCTCAAAGACATTCCGATCATCGAAGGTATGGCTGCTATCTTGTCGCTGTATTTATTACAATTTTTGGTCACCAAATACGCCTCTATCTCGCCGCAATTTAGCAACTTTATTTTGTCCGAACCACGCATAGTCTTTTACCAAGGGCAATTTTTGCCCGATGCCATGCGCGATGAGCGTTTGACCCGTCAAGAGATCGAATGTGCTATGCGCTCTGAGGGTGTTCATAATTTTGATGAGGTGGAAGCGGTGGTTTTTGAGTCGGATGCCAAACTTACCATCATCTCGAAACCGAATACTGCTAATAATGATCCAGAAGCAGAAGACAGCGTTTCAGAAACCATTGCTCCATTAATGTAGTATTATGCGTAAAAAAAGATAGCCAATATAGATTGACTATCCTTTTTATCTATTTTGATGAGTATTAATACCGCTAATATATCATTAACTAGGTATCATTTGATACGCTGCCACGTTTGCGAGCGACCAAAAACGGGCGAGCCAACATAGCCGCGTAGTTTTAGACTTTGACCATTGTCGCTGAGTGTCAGCTTGCCAGAGTAAGTTTTCCCTGACTCAGGATCGACAAGCTTACCATCGCTCCATTGGTTACTGCCATCCGCTTTTAAGCCTGTTAGTATTTGCAAACCTTCAACAGGCTTATCTTTTAGGCTACCGGGGCATTTGGTGCAAACAGCATCCGCCTTTTGTTTATTGAGCACCTTGATGATTTTGCCTGAGACCTTGCCGCCGCTTTCAGTAAGCTGAATCACGGCCTTTTTTTCACCGGTTTTATCATCAATGGTTTGCCACTGCGTACCATTTAATGAAACTGCAAAGACAGATGTTGAAAATAGTGCACCGACACCTAGGGTCAGTAAAGTCGAGATAAGACGGTTCATAGACGATTCCTTTCGCTTAAAAATTATTTAAAACCACTCTTTTGCTTTATCATAAGGACATGACTATATGGCAATAGGGTGCTTTTTATTGTCTTATTATTTCTATTTTAGATGGCCATCGAGCGCGATTTTAACTATTGGCTAGACTGTCTTTAAAATATCGAGATACAATAAAACAAATGTTTGTCTTTATTATTAGAGCACAAAAGTCTAGTAAATAAAAGCCTTGTTTATGACATTGGCTTAAGCGCAGATTTCTTTTGCTATATATCTTTAATAGCTTTAATCATTTATAAAAATGGGCGTTATTATGAAAGTAAGAATATTGACTGTCGGTAATAAAATGCCCAAATGGGTACAAACGGGTTTTGATGAATACCACAAACGTATTCAGCCCATGCTACCTACCGAAATTGTTGAAATTGCAGCAGCAAAACGCGCCAAGAATCCATCGGATGCCAATTTGGCTCAGTACCGTGAGCAAGAAGGTCAGGCGATATTGGCCGCTCATACAGCAGCTGGTCGTGAGCAATTATGGGTACTTGATGTGAAAGGAAAGATGCTGTCGACCGAGAATCTGGCAGATAAATTGTCTGATGGTATGCAGCAAGGCGATGATATTGCTCTGGTCATTGGCGGTGCTGATGGCGTGTCGCCTGAGGTGTTGGCGAAAGCGGATGTAAAATGGTCGCTATCGGCGCTGACGCTGCCGCATCCTTTGGTGCGCGTTGTACTTATGGAGCAGCTATATCGTGCGATGAGTATCAATCACAACCACCCTTATCACCGTGGTAATTAAAGCATAGTGCGTTCAGTTTGCAAGCGATACAGAAGACTCTCATCAATCACAGTGATACAACAGATTGAAAAATAGACATACGCCCTAATAAATGCCACATGAGATATCCTAAACCTGCACCGTCCAATGCCCAAAGTATCAGCCTGCAACGCGATGATAATCGTGACGATTTGCACAGCCCAATCATATCGACGCCGATAACAGCGGCGCCGGCTTGGAAAGATCTGCCGATTATGAATGCCGCAAAACGTCCCAGGCTACCAGCGCTGTTTATATCGCATGGCGCACCGACGCTGGCTCTTGAGCAATCCGCCACCACCAGCGCCCTTGCGCGTATCGGACAAAATCTACCCAAACCTCGTGCCATCGTTATTATGTCTGCGCATTGGCAGTCAGCCAAACTTGAAATCAGCAGCAATCCTGAGCCAAAAACTTGGCATGATTTTTCAGGTTTTACTAAAGATCTATATGAGCTGCAATATCCGGCTACTGGTCATCCAGCACTTGCCGAGACACTGGCGCAGCAACTCAGTGCCCGTGGTATCGTTTGTAGAGTCAATCCCTTACGTGCCAGCGACCATGGGGTATGGGCACCGCTTTTACATCTGTATCCAGAGGCTGATATCCCTATCGTACAAGTCTCTTTACCACAGTATTATGACAGTGTCGCCTGCTATCAACTGGGGGCGCAATTGGCACAGCTGCGTCAGGAGCAGATCCTCATTATTGGCTCAGGGAATATCACCCATAATTTGCAAGCGCTACGTTGGCAAGCAGAGAGCATTGACCAAACGGCAAAATATTTTAAGGTTTGGTTACTACAACAGCTTAAAACAGATATCCCAAGCGCCTTAGACTGGCAGCAATATCCTAATTATAAAGACATCCATCCGAGTGATGAGCATTTACTGCCGCTATTTTTTGCTTTAGGTGCGGGTCAACGTGTCTCAGTCGTGCATCAAAGTATGGCGCATCATAGCTTGGGCATGGATATCTATCGCTTCGATTAAAGGCTGTGGTCAGCTCAAGATAAAAGCGTCAGATATATGCAGGCATACTGTTTCTCATCATGCTACTTCTCAAAAGCAGGTTTGGTAAATAAACCTGCACGCTCCATTTCACCTGCCACACTTAATAACGTCGTCTCATCATTCATACGCCCAATCAGTTGCATGCCGATTGGCAGACCTTTTTTACTCATACCGACTGGCAATGACATGGCGGGCAAGCCTGTGACATTACCCAATAAAGTAAAGCCCATTTTACCCAGCACGGGTGAGCTTAACTTTTCAATCATGCCTGAGCTAAAGGCGTATTTACCCATATCAATGCCTTTACTGAGCGCGCCCGCACTGCGCATGAGTATCTCATCGATGCGACTTGGTGGTAATACACCATGCTTTACGGCAGGTGTTGGAACGGTTGGGCACAAAATCATGTCGTAGGTCTCTAGTAGCAGACCGGTTTGATATTGGCTATCATGCCAGCCATGCTTGGCGTGTGCTAAATCAACAGCGGATAATGAACGGCCTAGCATCGCCATATTATAGGTTTGCGGCTCAAGGTTTTGTATATGCTGGGCACCATAGCAGCGCTCGATATTATCGATGGTAAAAGCGGTATGCGCACAAACCACCACCAAAAAATCATGCCAAAATTGGTCAATATTGATATTAGGTTCGGCTGGTACCACACGATGCCCCATGGCTTGTAGCTGCTTAGCGGTCTGCTCTAATACGGTCAGTACTTCTTTATCGACCACCGTATTGGCAACCAATGGCTGTTGATGCAAAGCGATGGTCAGTTGGCGCGGCGCCCGCATCGCCGCTTCTAAAAAAGTACCGTTAGGCGGCGCTATGATATAAGGTGCGCCTATTTCTGCGCCGCTTGTTGCATCAAGCATGGCAGCACTATCACGTACGCTACGCGTAATCACATGATCGGCGACTGCTCCCTCCCACCCTTCGCCAAATAATGGACCCATTGGATTACGACCGCGGCTGGGTTTTAGTCCAAAGCTACCGCACCACGCCGCAGGAAAGCGTATCGAGCCGCCACCATCACCCGCCCCTGCCATCGGTACGATACCGCTTGCTACCGCAGCCGCGCTACCACCTGATGAGCCACCAGAGCTATAACCTTTTTTAAAGGGATTGTGTGTCACGCCATGCGCTTTTGGCTCAGTGGTAATAATCAAGCCAAACTCAGGGGTATTGGTCTTACCAAAGGTATTGACGCCAGTCGCTTTCATACGCTTGACGATTTCGCTATCGATTTCTGACTTAATATTGATGCTACGACTGCCCATTGTGATCGGCTCATCGGCAAAACTGAATGATAAGTCTTTTAATAAATAAGGGATGCCGTTAAATACACCAGCTGGCAGTCCCGCCTGCGCAGCAGCATAAGCACGCTCATCAAAGCGGTGGATGATGGCGTTCAATTTGGGATTAAGCTGATTGGCTTGGTAAACTGCCGCATCCAGCAGCTCTTTGGCACTGACTTCGCCTGCATTAACGAGAGCTGCTAGTGCTAACGCATCATATTGGGTGTATTCTTTAAACATAACCGACCTTCCTTGGCGAGTAATCAAATTTAAATTTTGACAAGACTGATATGTATCCGATTTACAGACAGTAATCAGTTTAATATAAAACCTTACTGTTTATAATGAATAAACAAACTCATTGGTCATTTGCGATATTTATCATCCTAGCTGATAGCTTGAAAATAAGGCGCTTAATACTTTTTAATAGATAAAATTTTTCAATCTTTTCAATAAAAAAGACGAGTTACTCTCGTAGCTCGTCTTCTTTTAACCAGTCAAATACAAGCTTTACATTAATAGCTCACGTTTACCGCTCTTACCCATTGAGCTGACCAGACCCGCCTCTTCCATCGAATCAACAATACGGGCGGCACGGTTATAGCCAATGCTAAATTTACGCTGGATACTAGAAGCAGAAACTTTACGGGTTTCCATGATAAAACCAACGGCTTCGTTGTAGAGATCATCGTCTTCACCAGAGGCATTGGACGCATTAGAGCCGCCATTTGGACTAGACAACTCAAAATTACCCGCCATATTATCGATATAATCTGGTGCACCGCGCTCACGCCATGCATCACAAACGCTATTTACCTCTTCATCGCTGACATAAGCACCATGGACACGATCCGGCTCGATTTGCCCAGGCCCTAAGAACAACATATCACCATTGCCAAGCATATCTTCTGCGCCGCCACTATCCAAAATAGTCCGTGAATCGACTTTTGAGTTAACTCGTAACGCTGCTCGTACAGGAATGTTGGCCTTGATTAGACCCGTAATCACATCGACTGATGGGCGCTGAGTTGCAAGGATCAAGTGAATCCCTGCGGCACGCGATTTTTGCGCCAAGCGTGTGATTAGCTCTTCTGCTTGTTTGCCGACCTGCATAATCATATCAGCAAACTCATCAGCAACGATGACAATCATGGGTAAGCTTTTTAGCTTTGGCGCTTGACTAATACTCACGCTGTCATTGGGTCGCCATAACGGGTCGAGCATAGGATTGCCTGACTTTTCAGCAGCGATAACCTTTTTATTAAACTCATTGAGCTTACGCACCTTTAGTAAGCTCATAAGCTGATAACGGCGCTCCATCTCTGCAACGCACCATGATAAGGCACTTGCCGCCTCCGTCATATCGGTGACGACTGGGGTTAGCAGATGCGGAATGTCATTATAGTTGGCAAGCTCAAGCTGCTTAGGATCGATCAAGATCATCCGTAGCTCGTTCGGTGTGTATTTAAGCAGCATCGATAGCAACATGGCGTTGACCAATACCGATTTACCAGAACCTGTCGTACCAGCGACCAACATATGCGGCGCTCGTGCAAGATCGGTAATGATCGCTTTACCGCCGATATCCTTGCCCATCGCCATACTGATCTGCGCTTTAGGATCTTTAAATTTTTCGGTATCTAATAGCTCAATTAAGCGCACCATTTCACGCTGTTTGTTCGGAACTTCGATACCGATATATGGCTTACCAGGAATAACCTCAACCACACGTAAAGATGCCATGGATAACGAGCGTGCCAAATCGCGTGAAATCCCCGTGACTTTGCTGGCTTTTATCCCAGGGGCAAGATCTACTTCAAAGCGGGTAACGACAGGACCTGGAATAGCATTGACGACGTTTGCTTTGACATTGAATTCCTGCAGCTTAATCTCTAGCAGCTCTGATAACTGCTCAAGCTCAGCAAGCGTGTAGCTTGGCTTACGATTGGGGTCCGGCTTATCTAAAATAGCCATCTCTGGAATCGGCGACAGACTGCTACGGTAAGCAGCTGTCTGCATTGAGCGTGATTTTTGACTGAATGCAGCATCATCACTAATATGAGGCATGACAGGGGTATCAATATCGTCAGCACTGTTATAAATGTCATAAACACTGTCGTCCTCTGGCATCATATCGGTAATATGATTACTACTATCGCCGTCTGGCACCGCAAAACTCATGGTGGGTTTGGGTGCGATGGTTGTCTCGATACTTGATATGGTAGACGTACTTTCTGCCATTGGCGGCGCCTTTGGATTTGCAGGCGGCGTATTGGTCGGTGTCATATCTATGATTTCTGAGATATTTTCTACCTCAGAGATAGCATGAGACTCTAGATCTTGCAACCAGGCATTGTCATCCTTATCAGTGTCATCCTTATCAGAAATTTCATCAGTGGTATCGCTTGGTGAGAAGGCAGCTGCTTGCTTAATAGGTACAGCTGCCGTTTCTAGCACTGTTTCTACTACAGATGATTCTTGCTCATGAGTGACATCAGTCTCGTCTGGCATTGTAGCATGTTCAGCAAGCCATGCATCCACCAAGCTATCGACGCTAGGCGCTGATTCAGAAGTATCGGGCTGAGCAGTTGATAGGCTCGATGTATAATCATCAAATGATGCCGTTGCTGATTGCTCGGTTGATTGCTCAGTTAGTTGACCGTTTTCCTCTTGAACGCTATCAAGAACAGGACTCGCAGCCGAAATCTCAGTATTCGCGTCATCAACCAATGCCTCGGAATACGGCGCATTTACCGCATCATAAGGAATTGGATCCTGCTCATTCGCTACCTGATTTGCCAATAAGTCATCGACGGTATTGGCATCATTCCACGCAAAACTTGGCTCAACCTTTCTGCTAGGCGTTGGTGCGGCACTGGCAGAACTGGCAGCATTAGCAGCAGGCACTGATGTTTTATTTGAATGAAAAGCACTATTGCCAGTTGCCGTGGCGGTTGCAGTTTGCAGCGCCTCTTCTTTTTTGGCATTCTCATTAGCTATTTGCGCCGCTGCTGCCATAGAAGCTTTTACACTGGCACCCAATCCTGAAGACAATAAAAAGTCTGTCAGTGCGTTATTAAAACGCCCACTTTTCATATCTGGCTGTTGATTATTAGCCTGTTCAGCTACTTGTAGCTCAAGTGGCAGCTGTTTGTAATCTGGGGTACTCGCCTCACTTATCGCTGTATTATTATTTTTTCTATCGCCATCATTTGTATTTTGCGCTAGGTGACTGGCATCATGACTGTCATCAAGGTTTTTGACAGCTGAGCCAAACCAAGACAGGGTTTTGATTTTTTCATAAATGCGTAACCAGTGGATATTAAAGGCAAATGTAGCCGTAATAGTGACAAATACTGCCAAAAACGTCACACTCCCCCACTGTGATAGTAGCTGTGCCAACCGCGCTTGTAGCTCAAGACCAATAATACCACCCGCAACGCCTTGTAGACCTGATGATATTGGATCTGCTACCTGCTGTACCAAGGCAATCAGTTGGGCGAATAAGGCGCTGGTACTTAATATTAAGAACACATAAGCTACCAAACGCAGCAGCCAAAGTGTCGGTTTATTATCCCACCAAATCAGGACGGACTCATAAACCAAAAATGCCAGCAGCCACCATGCGCCAAAACCAAAAAAACTATACAGCAGATCTGACAGCCATGCGCCCATCTCGCCGCCCATATTATTAATGGCAGTCATATCACTACTGATATGTGACCAGCTAGGATCGTTACCGGTGTAAGTCATCAAAATGACGAACAAATAAACTGCGAGGAGTAATCCTAGTAGGGTAAATACGCCCTTTTTTAAATAATCAATAATTGGTGCTGATATCACGTAAGATCTGCCTTGTCGTTAATACTCATCATTAATACAAATGGGCGCCAAATCATGATTACGCTTAATCATGCTGACATAAATTCTTGATAGAGACTGCGGTAATAGGTTACGAATGATGCGGCGTAATCATACAAAAAACCGTATCTACTATATCTATAGTGCTTAGATAAAATATAGACCGCTTCAGTGCTTTTATTTTGTGCTTGGCATACAACTTCTTATAATAACAAATACATAGCTGCCGTGGCGACTGTGTTATTGATAAAGCGCCTAAGAAAATCAATACAGCTGTCATTTAATGAAAAATATGGCTATTAAAGAAGTGCTTGTATATTTTCGTAGCAAAATACACGCAGATCTACTTATTTCTGGTACCAAAATTTCAAGTGTCAGATGCTTTAATTCTAATGATACCCATATTCGTTTTAGCAAACTTGCACTTTTTGCCCCTAGCCCTTATGTTATTATCACATAGCAACGATAAAAACCAGATACGTCGTCATTTTTACGCTTATCTTTTATAATACTTATAATATCGACTTCTTATTTTAACGTTGAACCTTTTCACTTTTATTGCTCTAGCAAGGAAATCTTATGGCAACTGATAATACGGCTCCACGCCACGAAAAACTCATCATCTTAGGTTCAGGTCCTGCCGGTTATTCTGCTGCTGTCTATGCAGCACGCGCTAACCTTAAGCCTGTTATGGTCACTGGTATGGAAGTCGGCGGACAGCTTACGACGACCACCGAAGTGGATAACTGGCCAGGTGATGCCCATGATTTGACCGGTCCTGCATTGATGGAGCGAATGAAAGCCCACGCCGAACGCTTTGGTACGGAACTGGTATATGACCATATTAATGCTGTGAATTTAAATGTACGTCCTTTTGAGTTGACTGGTAATAATGGCACCTACACTTGTGACGCGCTTATTATCTCAACGGGCGCATCAGCACAGTATTTGGGACTAGAGTCAGAAACCAAATTCCGCGGTTTGGGCGTATCAGCTTGTGCAACTTGTGATGGCTTCTTTTATAAAGGTCAAAAAGTGGCGGTTATCGGTGGCGGTAACACAGCGGTTGAAGAAGCGCTGTATTTATCAAATATCGCTTCTGAGGTTACCTTAGTACATCGCCGTGATAGCCTGCGCTCTGAGAAAATCCTGCAAGACAAGCTGTTTGAAAAAGCCAAAAATGGCAATGTTAAAATCGAGTGGAACCACAGCGTTAAAGAAGTGGTCGGTGATGACATGGGCGTCAATGGCGTTGTGATTGAATCTATGATTGATGGTAGCACCAAGCAACTGGACGTATTTGGTATGTTTGTGGCTATCGGTCATAAGCCCAATACTGACCTATTTACAGGTCAGTTAGAGATGAAAGACGGCTATCTTGTCGTTAATAGCGGGCTTAATGGCAATGCAACCCAAACCAGTATTGAAGGCGTTTTTGCCGCAGGTGATGTTGCTGATCATGTCTATCGCCAAGCGATCACCTCTGCTGGTACCGGCTGTATGGCAGCACTTGATGCTGAAAAATACCTTGATGCGATTGGCGAAACTATGGCTCAAGACCATACTTATGCCTCAACATTGACCGCCGATAAAGAAGCGTAGGTGAACGACTTGGCTAATGATAGTCGCATAACGCCTGAGGCTTTTGTTCAACACATAAAAAGCCTTGGACGTTATGACTTTCCAGATCCCGCTATAGTAGATCCTAAAGGCATGGGCATTGTCGCTATCGGGGGAGATTTGACCCCTGAGACGCTGATTTCTGCTTATGCGCAAGGTTTATTTCCTTGGTTCAATGACGATGAACCGATTGCATGGTGGTGTCCTGAGCCAAGATGCGTGATAAAGCCGAGCGACTATCAGCCAAGTAAGTCATTACGTAAGCAAGCAAATCGTGTCCGTTGGCAATTGACGCTAGATCACGCTTTTGATGAGGTCATACACGCTTGTAGTTTACCGCGTAGTGACGGACTCAATGAAACCGAAAGTCACACTTGGATTCATGATGAGATGATTGAAGCTTATACCGAGCTACATGCTCAAGGATTTGCTCATAGTATCGAAGTTTGGGATGAACAAGGCGCGCTCGTTGGCGGTCTATATGGTTTAAAAATAGGCGGGATTTATTTTGGCGAGTCGATGTTTCATGTTGCCTCTAACGCATCAAAACTGGCATTTTGGGGGTTGATGCGCTTATGTGAGCAAAGTAATGTGCAGCTTGTTGACTGTCAATTACCTAACGATCACCTCATGAGTTTAGGTGCGATGACTTTATCTCGTACTGAATTTTTGACTCAACTCGATACCTTATTATCTAACGATTCAAATAAATGGCATAAAGAGTCGCACAAGCCTTTAGCAGTATCGATGCTAAAGGCTTGTCAAGCTTGGCAATTAAATCACTAGCTTATCACTCTTTTAAATAACTTTTTTTAAATGACTTTATTGTATAAATAAGCAACTTACCTACCATCATCATGAGTACATTATGGCACCTGATACCGATTTTTTACTAATAGGTAAGCTTGCAACCATAGCCAATACGACCAAAGACACCATTCGTCACTATGACCAATTGGGGCTGTTAAAGTCTCGTAAGCGTCAGGCAGGCTCGCGGCTATATACTGAGTTTCACCCTGAGTGTGTTGAGCGCATCGAGCTAATCAAAAGCGCGCAAGCAATTGGCTTTACGCTGACTGAAATCAAAGATAGCCTCAATGATTATTATGATGGCAATCTTGATATTGATTTACAACTCAAAATTACCCAGCAAAAACTGACTCAAATCAGAAAACAACAAGCGACCATCAGTTTAATGATAGAGATGTTGACCGAACGCATTGACATTCTTGAGCATATGAAAGCTGATAGCGATTATAAAATTGACATTGATAGCTGTAAAAAAACCCTGTCTTCATCTCTATAAAAGCCCCTTCATATTTAATTTTGTATTTGCTAGCGCTTTGTATCTTAGATGAGAAAAGCTGTGAGTATTTTTAAGATTGATTATAAAGGTGCTGCATAATAAGCGCGTCGACAGCCAGTTGATGTCCTATTTGATAGTAATTTTTACGGATATGAATCACAGTAAATCCTTGCCGCTCATATAGCGCAATCGCAGCAATATTATCTGCTCGCACCTCTAATAACAGACTCTCTACCTGATTAAGCTTTAATACCTCGTTTATCTTAGCAAAAATCCGTGACGCCATGCCTTGACGCTGATAATCAGGATGAGTGCCGATGCGTAAAATCTCTGCTTGCTCAAACAATATCTGATATAAGCAGTAGCCAATCACATCGTTTTTAGAGCTATCCGTAACAACTATGAGACCGATACTATCCTGTTCAAGTAAGTCACCTATTGTTTGCGACGTCCAAGGCGCTTGTGGCTGAACCACTGCTTCGATAGCAGCGACCGCTTTGATCATTGCTGCATAATCATCTTGCTTGTGAGTTAATATTTGTATTTCGAACATCAGGGCTCCTTTATCTATTGACCTCAATGCACGTTATAGTATCGTTGATCGTCGATGCTGTCATTTTATTATCAATCTATGCATATACGCCCACAAAAAAGCCACCCTCTTTCGAGGATGGCTTTTGACTCACGGATAAGCTTAATTTACAGAGATACTGTCAGCTAAGGCTTAAACGTTAACGTTAGCAACAACACCAGCACCTACGGTACGGCCGCCTTCACGAATAGCGAAGCGAAGACCTTTATCCATAGCGATTGGGTGGATAAGCTCTACGCCCATCTCAACGTTATCACCAGGCATAACCATCTCTGTTCCGTCTTGTAATTGGATTGCGCCAGTTACGTCAGTGGTACGGAAGTAGAACTGTGGA
>NZ_JBFFMS010000034.1:0-31598 GCF_041554015.1 Psychrobacter sp.
TACGCCTGCGCCTCATTTTTTATACTTTTTAAACAACATACATTCTCAAATATCAAAGATAAGTAGTCATCATATATAAGGTAATCATTATGACAGCCGACAACGATAACAGCATTCAGTCGCAAGGGCTGTATGTTTGGCGAGCAGACAATCTGCTCGCAGCAACCGCAACACTGGGTGGACATTGGCAACTGAGTGAAGATCCATCCGATTCAGAAAACACGTCAGTAAATGATGTCATGAGTACTCGTATCGCCACCGATACCCGTACGATAAAACCTGGCGATATCTTTTTAGCATTAGCGGGTGATAATTTTGATGGTCACGATTATATCGATACTGCCATCGCCCAAGGTGCGGTTGCGGCTATTGTCTCTCGTCCCATCACTACAGCTAATGCCAATAGTATTCCTCAGCTCATCGTGAGCGATACCCGTTTAGCGTTAGGGCAATTGGCAGCGTATCGTCGTCAGCAGCATAAAAATTTAACCATCATTGCTATTACTGGCTCTAGCGGTAAGACCACCTGTAAAGAGATGCTTGGTAGTATTTTTGGCAGATTAGCGCCAACCCTTATCACCCGTGGCAACCTAAATAATGACTTGGGCGTACCGATGATGCTGCTCGAATTATCCGATCATCATCGCTATGCTATTTTAGAATTGGGTGCCAATCATATTGGTGAGATTGCTTATACCACTGAGATTGTGCAGCCGGATGTAGGGTGTATCTTAAATATTGGTACGGCACATTTGGGTGAGTTTGGTAGCCGAGAAGGGATTTGCCAAACCAAGGCTGAGATTTATCATACCTTGAATAACAGCCAGTTTGCGATTGTCCCTGATAAAGACGATTTTAACAACCAATTACGCCGTATCGCTGAAAAGTATACTTCACATGTGATTGGCTTTGGTAATACTGATGTCAGTGCCAGCCATTTAGATGTCGAGCCTGAGCGCAGTGAATTTAAACTGCATATTGGCAGCCAAGTCCATGATATCAATCTGCCATTAGCGGGTGAGCACAACGTCAATAATGCCTTAGCCGCTGCTGCTTGCGCCCATGCCTTGAATATCGATATCAGTGACATCGTGGTCGGGCTAGAAAATGCTCGTCCTGCTAAGGGGCGCTTAAACAGCCAATTACTCGGTATGCATCGTTTGATCGATGATACCTATAATGCCAATCCGCATTCGGTACGTGCAGCGGCTAAAGTCTTGGCGGCGCAAACGGGCACGCAAGTGATGGTACTTGGTGATATCGCGGAGCTTGGAGAGGCGGCGGTTAGCGAGCATCAAAGCTTGGGGCGTACGATTGCGACCACCGGTATCGATGTATTGCTGTGTGTTGGTGAATATGCGCCTTATACAGTCGCAGGCGCGCGCGAGATTTCTGACATCAATGCCCATGCTTTTACGGATAAAGACAGTTTATTAGCGTATTTACAGCCGTATTTGCAAGCGCAACAGGCTCAGCCTTGTACGGTGCTGTTTAAAGGCTCTCGTTCCATGGCGATGGAAACCCTTATCAATGCGCTAGTCGAGGAGTAGGCGGTGTTAGTTTGGTTGTTTGGCTGGCTTGGCCAGTATTATACGCCGTTTTCTGCGGTTTCTTCTTTAACGCTGCGTGCATTACTAGCGGTCATTACCGCCCTTGCTTTTAGCATGATTTTTGGTAATCGCGTTATTCAGCGTCTGCGGGCGCTTAAGTATGGTCAGGCGATTCGTAACGATGGTCCGCAGTCGCATTTGGCCAAAACGGGCACGCCGACTATGGGTGGCGTGCTGATTTTGAGCGCAATTGGGGTATCGACGTTACTTTGGGCGCGTTTGAATAATCCATATGTCTGGATTTTGCTCATCGTCATGGTTATCTTTGGTGCGGTAGGCTGGGCAGATGATTGGCTCAAAATAAAATACAAGAACCCCAAAGGTCTAATCGCTCGCAAAAAATATTTTTGGCTATCCATGGGCGCATTATTCGTCGGTGTGTCTTTATATTATATCGCCACTTTGCAGCCAGATATCGCAACCACGCGTGAGATGCAGGATTTGCTGCTACCAATTTTTAAAGATTGGATGATTCCTTTTTCAGCGGTGCCCTTTGGTATTGGTTTTATTATCTTTACCTATTTTGTGATTAATGGCGCCTCTAACGCGGTCAACTTAACCGATGGTTTGGATGGCTTGGCGATTTTGCCGGTGGTCTTGGTTGCAGCAGGTTTGGGCGCGATGGCATATGTGTCTGGTGACGTACGTTTTGCGGATTACTTGCACGTACCCTATATCGCCTATAATTCTGAGGTGATTATTGTCTGCGGTGCGATGATTGGTGCAGGGCTTGGCTTCTTATGGTTTAACGCCCATCCTGCGCAAGTGTTTATGGGTGATGTCGGTGCACTGTCACTCGGCGCAATGCTGGGTACGATTGCGGTCATGACCCGTCAAGAGATTGCCTTTGCCATTATGGGTGGTTTATTTGTTGCCGAAGCACTATCGGTCATGCTACAGGTTGGCTCGTATAAACTGCGTAAAAAGCGCGTCTTTCGTATGGCTCCCTTGCATCATCACTTTGAAGAAATTGGCTGGAAAGAAACGCAAGTGGTGGCAAGGTTTTGGATTATCGCTATTATCCTTGTCATCCTTGGATTGATGACGTTAAAACTGCGTTAAGTCGTCAATAAGCTATCAATAAAAAGCCATCTCACACAATTTGTGATGGCTTTTTTATGCCTTTTAAGCCTTTTATCCCTGACGAAGCATGAACTTTGATAAAATGGCAGCCATATTGCTATGACGTTGAGATATCTGTGTCCTTATTTATTTGCCCCCTTTGCCAATCCCCTATGCAACCAGCTGCCGATACATGGCGCTGTGATGGCAGCTTGCACCCAAAGCAAACCACGCATCCTTTTGATGTGGCGCGTCAAGGTTATGTCAATCTGTTACCTGTCCAACAAAAAAAATCTAAAGCCCCGGGTGATAGCCAAGCATCTATCGAGGCGCGCAAACGGTTTTTAAATGCAGGACATTATCAGCCATTACGGGCACTGATTTGCCAAAAAATGGCAGAACTGTTAGCAAAGAATGCGTTGCCCTCTAAGCAAACGAGTACATCGGTCAATTGGCTGGATATCGGATGTGGTGAAGGCTACTACACTCAGGCAATGGCTCAGACAGGCATGGACGCCCTGATAGCAGCTGATATTAGTAAGCCTGCCATAGTAGAGCTTGCAAAGGCGAGTAAAGCCAAAAATAGTCTTTGGTATCAAAAAAAGCCAGCATCTGATTCGAAATCAGGTGCCAGCTCTAAAACAGTATTGATATATCCATTGGTAACCAGTGCCGCTCATTTACCGTTACGAGCGCATAGCGTGACAGGTATTAGCAGTATTTTTAGTCCCATTCTGCCAGACGCATTTAATGAGGTATTAGGGGATGAAGGCTATTTAATCATTGCCAAGCCGGATATCGGGCACTTAGCAACAATGCGTGAGGCGTTATTTGATAGCGTCCGTGAGCACGATTCTGATAAGTTTTTGCAGGAATTAGCGCCATATTTTACGCTGCTCACTACTTATAAAATCCGTACTGAGTTAAAATTAACAGCCGATGATTTGTCCGACTTGCTCACGATGACCCCTTACGCCTACCGAGCGCGTAGTGAAAAACGACAAGCATTACTGGCTTCAGTTGCAACTGACACCTTTGCAACTGAAGCGAAGTTTGTTGTATATGTCTTACAAAAAACACCAGTAGCACAGCCTGCTGCTTTATAAGCGTAAGGTAAAGCCGTATTAGTCATGATTTTATAAACTATAATCTTATAAAACCTAAGCTTATAAAACAGGTCCCATGGTAGCAATGATGTTGTGCCATATCCTAGAAGATAATGACCAATTTTTGACCTCTTCACGCGTCACTTCGTCTGAGTCAGCGATATACTGATATTGGCGCTCAATGATATCTGCGGTCAACGTTGTATCGCTAAAGACAATGTTATTCTCATAATTTAAATCAAAGCTACGCAAGTCTAAATTGGTCGAGCCAATCAAGCCAATTTCACCATCGATCGTCAAGGTCTTTGCGTGTAACAAGCCTGGTTTGTATTCATAGATTTTTACCCCCGCTTCGAGCAATTGCCAATAATAACTGCGACTGGTCGCGGCAACGATAAAGGAGTCATTATGTTTTGGAAAAACCATCGTCACCTCAACCCCGCGATAGGCGGTCGCGCATAAAATGCTCACCAGTGAGTAATCTGGTACAAAATACGGCGTAGAGATAATCAGCGTTTCCTGAGCTTGGCTAATCAAAGCACCCAAGAACTGCGGCGTGGTACCGTGACGCTGAGTGGGACCATCTGAAAAAACTTGGGCAGGGAAGCCATTAGGCTTTGGTGTGCTGTCATAATAAAAACTATCAAGCGCAGTATCTGGATTTTCAATCAACCAATCACTGGCAAATAGCATCTGATTTTGTGCAACGACAGGTCCTTCGATACGCAGCATAATATCAACCCACGGCGCGTATTTTGGCTTTACCATAAATTCAGGATCGGCACAGTTACGACTCCTGAGTAGCCGATTTTGCCATCAATAACGGTAATCTTGCGGTGATTACGCAGATCAATTCGGCTAAATAACATCACCTTTATAAAGTTAGTCAGTGGGAGAGCGACACTGACCTGTACGCCAGCATCTTTCATCTCTTGCCATATCTTTGAGTTCACCAACTTTCGTGAGCCCATACCATCAACCATCGCCCGACAAGTAACGCCGCGCTTTGCTGCTCGGATAAGTGCTTGCGCGGTATCAATACCCATACCATCGACGAGCCATATGTAATACAGCACATGGATATGGTCTGTTGCTGCATCAAAATCGGCTATCATACGTCTGCGGGTTTCGCTTGCATCTGCCATCAGCTCTGCTTGATTACCCGCCATAGTATGGAAACCAGTGGCTTTTGTAGCATAGGCAAAGGAAGCTTGATAAGCCGGCTTGATCAGCTTCTCTAACGTCGATTCATGACCAAGCACGCTTGGACTGTGAGTATGTAATCGCTGAATAATATCGTCGCGTTTTTTCCCAAAGTCGTGACCTAAATGCACTTCACCAAACATCCAGTAAATCAGCACGCCAAAATAAGGCAAAATAAACAAGATGACAATCCATGCTAATCTAGCAGATGAGGTCAAATCATGGCGAGATAAAACCCGTAAAGAAATCAGTATCAGTAGAATAAAATGTATCGTCAACAAAATATCTACGATCATAACAGCGTCCCTTATTATTATTTTTTATCTAAGAAGTATCAATCGCTTCAACTAGTCGACAATGTAAGCCATAAGCAGGCTGTCTAGTATTCTCCAAAAATCCAACCACTGACAAAGGCAAAGTACTCTCGAAACCACGCGTTGTAGCGGATGGATAACGGAGTAGGGCTGGCGAGCATAATTGGTTGCCCGTAACCTTGATGCCGAGCAATGGTTGCGGCGCGAATAGTATGAAAGTCACTGGTCACGATAGCGATAGGCGATTTAATAGAAATCCCTTTTGCTGCTAATAGCTCTTGGCTATAAATAAGATTTTCTACCGTACTCGTGCTTCGACCTTCTTGCAAAATACGTTTCATAGGAATGTCGTACGTATCATACAAGTAGGTTGCCATAATACTGGCCTCGCTATGTGCTTGACCAAAACCTATGCCACCGCTAGTGATGACCAATGCGCTTTTTTGCGAGTGGATAATAGGCGCGGCCGTGTCCAAGCGTTTGGCTAAGGTTGGTGTGGGTTTGCCTGCGACCGTACCTGACCCTAGCACAATGATGGCAGTAACTTCAGGTACAGAGCTGGCACCTTGTTTCATCTGCTGCTGTAACGCCAAAATAAACATGCCAAAGCTGAGCAGCCAGATAGAAAATATCATCCATAGCCCGTACCAAAAATAGCTTAACCAGCGGTGTTGATAGATAAACCTTATGATATTACGCCAAAAAATACCATGAGCAACAAATATCATACCCAATAAAAAGGGTGCCACCGAACCAAAATTTATCTTACCTACTGCTATTAAAATCGCACAATCGACAATCATGACACTGCCGATAAGGGTAAGTAGCACTCGTATTGGCATCATAAAATTTTTTGGCACAAAGGGGCGCTTGTTTATAGGCAATATAGTCAATGGATTTTCTATGTTGATATGGGTTTAGGCAGTATTTAGATACTAGCAAGGCATGCGATAATTTAGCGATTGCTGCCATGATAGCGCACCTTGTTTTCAGATGACGTCTGCTTGTTGTTACTACGAAAGATACAGTTTCTACGCCAAGGGTGAAGGATAATCTCCCTAAACCATTTAATGATATAGACTGTTTCAGTTTTATGATGGAGCATTCATCATGAGCCTGTAAACGATAAAAATACTAAAACTATCATCCAAGAAAACTAACTTTAGTAAAGTTATGATTAAAATCTATACTGATCAACATATGATTGCACAACAGCGCCTATCGACTTGAATAGAGGTAAAGTGA
This sequence comes from Psychrobacter sp., assembly GCF_041554015.1. Lineage (GTDB taxonomy): Bacteria > Pseudomonadota > Gammaproteobacteria > Pseudomonadales > Moraxellaceae > Psychrobacter. Next base: position 6,541 of record NZ_JBFFMS010000034.1, read on the forward strand.
AAGTTAAGTTTAGAGTTGATAGCATGGATAAGCTGTATTGGTGTAAGTGGATAAGAAATCTGACCAAATGTACATCTAGATTAAAAGCAAAAATTTGTAAGTTAGATTTCATAAAGACGAGAATATTGCCGTTCATTACTGTAAATATACCGCTCATCTGTTTACTTTTGATTCTCTTAAGCTGTTGTAATAGACTGCGTGCACTAAGCAATTGAGAACATTGCTTTTATATATATTGCTACTCAATGAGTCATCAATTGCTTTTCTATTAATTATTCGAATATTTAAGATTGATGAGTATCAAATCATAACAGTATAAATTATAGGTTTCGTATGATGAATATTTTTGGAAAATTAGCAGTATCTGGTTTAGTTTTATCCTTTGCTTCAGTGGCATCAGCAGCATCGGTGAGTGGTTCTACCGATTTTCGCGTCACACTCCCTGAAGTTTTGGTACTTTACCATTGGGATGATGCGCATTTAACATTAACGGATGTCGTCACTCCTACAGCTGCCAACGACAGTGATGCTCGTGAAATTAGTGATACTACTACTCGTAACCTGACTGATGTTTTAGGGAAAGGTGCTTATACAATTGAAGGTACTGCTGTTAATTCTAGTATTCCTGATACTTTCGTTTCTAGTGCTTCAGCAAATGTCACCTTAAAGAATTCTTGGGCAGTACGCAGTATATCTAGCGGTGATGTTACACTTGGCTTATCGGTACAACAAGCTACCCTCAAGAATGTAAATAATCAGACATCTACTATTACTGTTAGTGAAGCAGGACTAGCTTCTACGGGTGCAGGTATTGGTGGTAGTGCTACAGCAATGACCATTCCTTCAGGCTGGAAGGGAGTACAAGGAGATATTAAGTTTAAATTGGATCTTACAAACGCTAATAACTCTGGTGAATATAATACTCGTGGTATAGCTGGTGTAGCAGCTGAGTCAGCTAACGCTACTGATACTTTTTTGCTAACCTTGACTGGCCTTTCTGCAAGCTAATCAATAGTTGGATTTTGTATTAGTGAATATCAGCTTGATATCAAACAAGCGATAACATACCAGCTGAAATTGCTGGTATTTTTGCATTCACAGCCTATTTCAAAGCCAAATTTAAAAACTTGCTTTGTGCGCTACCAAACAAACCGTCAGTAATCTAAGATAATAAGTTGAACAGATGAGAGTATCTATTTATCCAAGCCAGAAATTGACCATGTTGCTACCTAGTTTGGCGGTTACTGCGCCTGTATTGACGATATTGATTTTTTCACAGTCTGCTCAAGCTGAACTGGTTATCCATAACTCTATAGATGATAAAGGTCAAGCCAAGATGGTCGTCACTGATGACCGTCAAAAGGAGTTGCCACCTGCACAATTGGGGATTTCACCTTCACGTATTATTGAAACCGTCTCCTTAACGCAAAATAAAAACTTGAGTAATTTCAATCAGTCTTTGACCTTATATAACTATGGCAGCAAGCCTAAGAGTATCAAACTAAGCTTGATAGATATGGATGAGAAAAGTAAACCTATCGAGCCTAGTGAGAGTACACTAAGGCCGTGGACTTTGATTAATCCAACTCAATTTACTATTCCTGCTGGTGGCTATCAGACAGTACGTATGTCGATACGTTTACCAATGAGTTTCAAGGCAGGTCAGCACCACGCGATGTTATCAATTGAACAACAAATTGATAAATCTCTTACTTATGATGCTGATGGCAGAGGAGTTACTTTGGAGATAGGCTCTCGTTACGGGTTACCGATCGCCATTAATATTCAATAAGCCGGCACTTAATGTCTAGTAAGCTGAGTTTAGATAACATTAATACGACTATCTACACCAATAATACGGGTTGTATGCAGCAGTTATGATCGAGAGATATTCACCTTTACGTCTGATGATTTTGGCCTCTTTGCCATGTGTAGGCAGCTACTGCTCACTAGCATTCGCTGAAGTGCCTGTTATAGCAATAAATACGAATAGTGATATAACGTCCAGTCCAAAATCACTGGCATTACTTGCTACCGATAGCCAGTCTTTGCTTCCTGCTTTAGTTGGCGTGTTCATCAATGGACAAGAGCTTGACAGTTTAGATGTGTTATATGATCCCAATATTGATACTGCAATCAATAATAAAAACGCTCAGTATTTTCTGTCTACCGATGATTTAAGTCGCTTAACTACTGTTAGCTTCTCACCTAACAGTAAAGGTAATAGTAATGACCCTCATAACAATACTAATAATCACGGTTATCAAGTTAGTACCCCTATAGGTGATACCCAGCTGGCTGCTAACCAAGTATTGTCGTATCAAGGGCAACAATATTTAGCACTTAATACGTTAAAGCAGTTGGGTATTATCGCAGAATACAGTCAGCAAGACTTAGCCATCAAACTTAACATGGGGTGGCACCCATCACAAAATCCCGCTGCGAAAACCGATAATAATGTTGTTGGTACTTTGCCTATCGACTATCGTCCTAGTCGAGCTGGCCTGCTGGGATTATCTTTTAATGGTACGCTAAGTGCCAGCGAGAGTAATGCTAGTCAAAACAGTACCAATCAAAATAATGTGCGAATGATTAGTCGCCAAATGTATGCCGATATTGGTGCTTATGGTTATGGGTTAGGGGGCGTGTGGGGTATCAAAGCCACAGGCTATGATGACAGTAATGCTGACAAGTATAGAAATATTAACGAAGACAAATTCCCTAATAATGATGGTTTTGGGAAAACTGCCTTAGATGGCTTCACTTATCTGCCTTCAGACTGGGATGGTTGGAATATAGATAATTTATACTGGGCAAAATCTGGGGAACGCCTAGCCACACGCCTTGGTATTAACCAGCCTAACTCTTTAGGTCAAGGCGCACAGACGTCAGGCGCTGAATTTACCGGTGCACTGCTTGCCTATAGTAATCATAATATTGTACGTCATTTATCCCAATTTGATGATGACAGTCGCAGTCTATTACAGAATACCAGCCAAGATTATCAGCATCTGACTGGCATAGGCGAGGCTGGCGGTGTTGCAGAGCTACGGATTAATGGGCGAGCTATTGCGCGGGTACAGATTGGGCTAGATGGGCGCTATGAATTTTTGAACCTTGACGTCAGTCAATTGGTGCTGACAGATACCTTGGTTGAGATGGCAATCTATGCTTATCCATTGGCCCGTCAGCCTCTTGAGATACGACCTATTTTACTTGGAAAACGTCGTACCAATGCCGCCACTGATGAGCTAATAATAGAAGCAGGTATTGGGCGCACGGGCAATCTGATTAATAGTGAGACAAGGTACAGCTATAATAGAAGTGGCAATGAGGATAATAGCCAGACGGCAGCGCATCTCTATGCAGAATATGGTATCAATAACCGCTTAGCAGTGCGCGGCGGCGTCAATAATAATGTCCAAAATTTGCAAGAGGATGATTTGTTATCTTGGCACGCTGGAGCAAACTTTAGCCCATCCGTTTATACCAATGCTGACATTAGCTATGCACGCACACCCGTCCAAGATCTATGGCAGGCTCAGCTACAGTATCAGCATAAAAAACTGTGGGCGAACTATCAGTACCAAGTCCGACAGTACGAGGGCATTAGTAAGGATACCTATTCGCAGAACGGCAATCAAGCAGATCAAAATGCACCAACAGCGTCATTGATTGACCAACGGCATCAATTACTGCTTAATTATCAGCCCAGTGATAAAACCACCGTTAACCTGAATCAATATTATGATGAGCTGTCCTATACCAGAGTAGACTCAGATAACTACTACGTTTATACCAGTATCAATCACCGATTCAATGATGCGCTAAATGGTGGCATTAACTGGGACAGCCGTGGTGATCGCTATGGCTATCGCTTGTTGTGGCAAGATATTTATAGACAGCGGGCTAATACAGAAGCTTCTTATGGTACGGGCACGCGCAATACCATAGGGTTATCTGGTGACAACCTCAGCAATACACTATCCATACGCCATCAGCTTAATAATAATACCAGTTTGGGACAATCGACCAGTCTGCTGCGCGGATATAGCAAATGGCTATACCAAGGTGATGTCAGCTACCGCTTTGACGCAAACGATTTTTTTGGTAGTAGTACGATAGGGGCTCAAGCAACCGATAATTTAATTAATATCGGTTATAGTTTATATGACAATCAAGTAGGCTGGCTGGCCGATTGGCAACTGACGCATCGTAACGGGGTCACCTTTAGTTTGGGTTATAAGCATCGTTATGTAGATGCGATACCCAGCAGTCGCTATGATGACTCAATCATTGGCGACTCAGTAATAGGTGATGGCCTATTGCCAGCGTGGACGCAGAATAATTATCTATATGCCAAGTTGTCTTTTGATATGTTTAAAGCCCCCAAACAACGGTTACAATTTGGTAATTATCCACGCCAAAACGCAGGAAGTGTGGTAGTAGATATTGACCATCATACCGACTCACCCATAGATCACGAAAGCATGCGCTTTGAGCTGGACAATCAACAAGTAAAAGCCAGTTTACTGGGTACGCAGGCAAACCATAGTCAATACTTGATCAGTAATATCAAGGCGGGGGATTATACCTTGACCATGGATGCTGAAAATCTACCGCTAGAGTACAGTGCTGGCGAGCTGCCGACCCCGCGCATAAGAGTCAGCAATTATGCGCCTACCTCGGTGCCAGTTCGGCTTGAAAAGTCTTACGGTGTTTCAGGTAAGCTTGCTGATGCCAAAGAAGGGGTTGTGATTGACATTTATCAAGGTAATACCCTTATACAAAGTGTCACTACTGGTAGCTATGGATATTTTCAGACATTTGGTCTAGCACCGAATACTTATAGGCTTAAAGCTAAAGGTTACAAAGCTGAATCTATAGAGGTCGCTGACAATTTTGTGATGCAGCTGTCATTACAGCCATTACCGTTGCAAAAAGCACTATAGATATTAGACGTAACTTTGCTAATCAGCTGCTCAATGTTATATTCAAAATAATAAAAAATTTAAACCAGAGATCCTTATGCCTAAAGCTGTTTTCACTACTCACTATCACAAATATGTGTCAAAAATCGGCATAGTGACGCTGGCTAGTTTACTTGAACAGTTAGCATTCGCGGCGTGTCCTGATACGGCTGGTATTAATATTGAAGCTAATACTGTTAATACCGCCAAAACTATCTACTTTTGCAAGCAGGAATTTCCGGCTACAGCTTTGATATTTAAACCCAGTGCAACAGACTTAGTACCTGGAGGTAACCAAGTTATCTCAAAAGGGAATACTATTCAGACTGCAATGTTAGGGGGAAGTATCAACCTTGCAGGATTTAATTTAATCGATTTAAGCTTTAATAGCCTATCCGCAAATTTCCCTAATACAGATGGACAGTTCGGGTCACCAAGCTTATTTAACTTTTATACAAAAACAAATAATAATGACGATTGCAGTGGTAGCGGGGGTCAACATCAGTCAATACTAAATTATCTTAGAAGCAATCCCAGTGTTTTTCAAACAGTTCCTCTATCCGGATTTGCTACTCCAGATACATCTGGATCTAATTTGGCCAAGATTACTGGAGCAAAACTGAAGTCTGACATTGATCCGGCAAAAGAGTTTGTAGCTGACATTTCTTTATATCATGCAAATGCAGATAAAAAAGGGCAGTATTTTACTAATGGGAGAATACGATACTGTTGGGTTGGAGTAGGCACTAGAATACGCATAAATCCTAACAATAGTAATCTCAAATATGCTGGCGACTATAAGTTACAAATAGGAATCCAGCCTCAATAATTTTAGGCGACAAAAATATTGAATTTTGAGTGAACGGAATGAAAGTTTTTAATAGCTCTTGTGTCTGAATAGATTCTAAAAAATAACCCTTAGTGCTTTATGATAGATAGATTGCCGCAATTGTATAAACCAATACGACTATTGGTTTTGTGGGGTAAGCTGGGGGAATAAAATACGCTAAATAGAAGCTGTAAGCTTCACAAGTAAGGGATTTTGGTATCGGGTAAGAGAGAATAAAAAAACTAAGGATTTGATCAAGCAGAATAAGATTGGCGGTGAAGGAGGGATTCGAACCCTCGATACGCGATTAACGTATACACACTTTCCAGGCGTGCGGTTTCAGCCACTCACCCACTTCACCGTTTTGCATCATACTTACCTAAATGTTCTACAAATCATTGATCTGCTTTAGGCTTCAAGCTTTCAAATACCGTGTATTGCACACAGGCACTGATTTTTTGCAGGAGTTAGTATAGCGGATAGCATTTAAAATGTCACGGCTTGCGCATCATCTTTCTTTATTGACAGACGCCTGCTACGATAGGGCATACCTAATGATAGATATAAACGGTTGAAAGGTGCATGATAAGTTTTTTAAGAGATCAGTTATTGGCGAAAAGTAAGGTTATAGCGGCGGTATTCATAGTCGTACTAGGGGTATCGTCGGCACAGGCTGATGATCTGAGCCAATGTAGCCAATCGTTCTATGGCGGCGTCTATCCTGAATTCAGCAATAAAAAGCTGAGTAATAATACCCAAGCACTCTGTATGGATGGGTTTGCTGTGATGTACTCAGGTGTATCACGGACCCCGCTCTGGTCAGCGGAACATTTGGATCGTAAGCGCTTGCAGCAAGCCAAAAAAATCGAGCGTGAAGACAGCTTTCATGAAGAAAGTCGACTACCACAGTCCATGCGTGCCAAGCTCTCAGACTATTCAGGCTCAGGTTATGATCGCGGACATTTAGCGCCCAATGGAAATATGGCAAATCGCAGTCAGCAGTATGATAGCTTTAGCCTTGCCAATATCGCGCCGCAATCACCGCGAAATAATCGCTATATTTGGCGCAATATTGAATCGGCTACCCGCTATCTAACGCAGCAATATGGTGAAGTGTATAGCATTACAGGGGTGGCATTTACTGATAAAAAAGCCAAGCAATTGGCAGGAAGGGTACTGGTTCCGAGTCATTTTTTTAAAGCCGTTTATATTCCAGCCAGTAATCAAGCAGGGGTATATTATGCGCCCAACGACGAATCTGAGCGTATACAGATTATCAGTATTGATGAATTAACCGCCAAAACTGGCATCGACGTACTGCCAATACTTGATGCAAAAACCAAAGCACAAGCCTTGGATTTACCATTAAAAGCAGGTGATGCTGTTGATGTGCCCGAAACAACCCAAGAAGAGCCTACTTGGATACTGTTTGTGGTGGCAATCTTTGAGTGGCTTATGACACAATTGCAGGCATAAATCGTTTAATTTTACTAAGATTATCTTGTTCTGATATATGCTGTAAGATGCAATTTGTAGAAAAAGGAGAATCAAATGATTGACCCATTTGCGAATAATCACCAAAGCATGCAGATTGGTGAGCTGGTTATTGAAAATCAAGAAGACAAAATTGTTATATATGGCGACATTAATCTGGTATTAGATGATACCGGATATGAGCAGGCAAAGCAGTTATATGAGCTTAGTAGTAAAATTTTAAACGCCTTTGAAACAAATAATACTTATAGTAATAATAAGGCTAAGTCAAAGGAAAAAGATGACCAATCGGGCGAAATTATAGACAATCCATTCCTGTAACTTATTGATATAGTTTTGATTTTATAGAAATAATAAACTATAAAAAAATTACTAGGCAAATGGTTAAAATTGCTTATAATGGGTCAAGACAACGCTTATGCGGTCCAGATTTTTTATAAAAGCTACAGTGGTTGTTCAGGGTTTACTGTATTGATAAGTGAAAGCTGGATATATTGCTAATATGCTGTAATAAAAAATTGTTGGCAAAGGATAAGCTGAGGACAACAGAAACATATCGTTTCTAGCAATCATTGAATGAAGGGAGTCTATTTATGAAACTATTCGCAAAAACTACATTAGCAATCGTTGGTATCAGTTTAGCAAGCATGGCATTTGCTGCCGATCCATTGGCCAATACTACTTGGCAGACATATGACGAAGGCAAGCCAAAAGGTGTGGTCAAAATCACTGAATCAAATGGTGTTTTGACAGGTAAGCTTATCAGTACTGTGTCAGAGAAAGGTCAGAAGCATGTTGGTATGACGATTATCTCTGGGCTAAAAGCTGATGGCAATGGTAAATATAGTGGTGGTAAGATCACTGATCCTGAAAAAAACAAAACTTACAAACTGACGGCTAACTTAAAAGGCAACAGCCTTGATCTAAAAGGTCACTTAGGGCCATTCTCACGTAGCCAAACGTGGAAAAAGAAATAAGTTTACGCTAATGACTAAATTAATGTACGCCTCTTAATTAAGCTCAGTTTTAATTAAGATAAAGAAATCCCGCATGACCTAAAAGTCTTGCGGGATTTTTAATGGTATCTGTTGTTATATTTCTGTTTAAAGTAATTTTAAGTTGCCAATTACATAGTCATACCGAAACAAATGAAGTGAGAGCCAGATAGGGCTTTACTAGGATAAATGCTCGTTACAAGCAGTGTGCAATGCGCGGGCAGAAAGCTTAAAACTTCTGCCAGCAGGACTGCATCATTTTCAAAGCATAGTCACTAATATGTCTACTATCTTATAAATTCTGGATAGGCTTCCATACCACATTCGGCAATATCAGCACCTTGATACTCTTCTTCTTCAGAGATACGCAATCCGATGACGAACTTGATCATGCTCCAAACGATTAAGCTGCTTATAAAGACCCATACAAAAATAGTGGCAGCACCGGCTAGCTGACCAAGTAGTGACGCTGCCGGATTGGTCAAAGGTACAATGAGCAGACCAAATAAACCGACCACCCCATGGACAGAAATTGCACCTACAGGATCATCAATCTTGATTTTGTCTAATAGTAGAATGGATAAGACCACGATAACACCGGCAGTCATACCAAATAAGGTCGCTTGTAATGCTGAGGGTGTTAAAGGTTCTGCTGTGATAGCAACCAAACCTGCCAATGCACCGTTTAAGAGCATGGTTAAATCTGCTTTACCAAAGATAAGGCGTGCGATGAGTAAGGCGCCAATCGCCCCACCAGCGGCGGCGGCATTGGTATTTAAGAACACAACAGCGACGGAATTGGCGCTAGCGATATCACCAAGCTTTAATACTGAGCCACCGTTAAAGCCAAACCAACCCATCCATAATATTAAGGTACCAAGTGCTGCCAATGGCAGATTTGCGCCAGGAATGGCGCGTATTTCACCTTTGGCACCGTATTTGCCGAGGCGTGCTCCTAACAGGAGTACACCCGATAATGCAGCAGCAGCGCCTGCCATATGTACGATACCAGAGCCTGCAAAATCAGAAAAGCCTAGATCACCTAGACTATATAAGCCAAAGACCTCCTTACCACCCCAAGTCCAGCTACCTTCTAATGGATAAATGACGCCCGTCATCACCACAGCAAACAATAAAAATGACCATAGCTTCATACGTTCAGCGACCGCGCCTGAAACGATAGACATACAGGTGGCGACAAAGACCACTTGGAAGAAAAAGTCAGATGCGCTGGAGTAAACAGCATCGCCATTAAAGCCGTTTTTAGCTGAGGCAGCTAAGGCATCGGTGACCAAACTTTCAGTACCTGCAATACCCGTCAGAAATAAATTACCGTCATACATGATGGCGTAACCGCATATCATATACATGGTACAGGCAGTCGCAAAAAGCGCAATATTTTTGGTTAATATCTCAACCGTGTTTTTTGAGCGTACCAATCCCGCTTCTAGCATCGTGAAGCCCGCAGCCATCCACATGACAAGCGCACCACACATTAAGAAGTAAAACGTATCTAGGGCGTACTGGAGCTCAAAGATTTGATTTTGCATGTTAATTCCCCCTTGAATATATGCAATACAGAAATCGAGATAACCTATAAATCGATGTTTATAGGTAGGTCTTGCTTAGATAGCGTCAGGACCTGTCTCACCCGTACGGATACGAATGACTTGCTCAAGATTGGTCACAAAGATCTTGCCGTCACCAATTTTGCCGGTACTAGCAATGCGCGTAATGGCTTCGATAGCAGGCTCAACCATTTCATCCATCACTGCCACCTCTACTTTTACTTTAGGCAGAAAATCCACCACATATTCAGCGCCGCGATAGAGCTCCGTATGACCTTTTTGGCGTCCGAAACCTTTGACCTCAGTGACGGTAACACCTTTAACACCGATGTCAGAAAGCGCTTCACGCACATCATCGAGCTTAAATGGTTTTAAGATCGCAGTGATTAGCTTCATAAAAAATCCTTATTTGGGTGATGTCGCGGGTTAATAACTGCCATTTGCCACACCATATCGTTGTTATGCTCACAGTAAGTCATTCAAGAATTGTGCCAACGCTACTCAAGGGGGAAGGTAGCATCGGGCGTATTTACTCAAAAATCATGCAAGTGATGCATAAAGATACGGCTGATAAAGCGACGATAAACAGCCTCTTACTCTATAGAAAACAGCAGATTAACCTTTAACGTTACATGAACGAGGACTTTATTATAACCAACTTTTCAAGAGCTTGGGGCGGCTATGGTCGTATTTCCTGTGATGATTTGCTAAAAGAGGCTAGCAGATAAAAACTGCTAAGAAAGGCAAAGGCTAAAGGCCTATCGATAGGAAGATGGTTACCTCTATCGATAAGTCTTTAGCCTTGATATAAAAAGGGTAGAGGGAGGTTGAGGGCTAAGCCTTTGGAAATAGGAGGTACGGAGTCGTCGTGCTACTCAGCAGTTTTTTGGTATCACTACCTTTAAGCAGCTCAATCAGGCGCGGCTGGGCAAAGGCTCCGGTCATCAGCAGACCGATATCATGATCGCGTTGATAATAAGTTAAAGCTGCAGTGACATCGCGGCTGTCGAGCAAGGTTTTTTTGCATTTAATACCAGCTTGTTTCAGACGCGCGTAGGCTTCACGTAAGGCGTCGCAATTTTCAGAGTTTTCTTTACCTATCATGACGATATGAACCATTAACGTACGGACTAAAGGGGTTTTACATAGCCAGTTGAGCATTTTGTGCGCAGTAGGGCTGTTGTCAAACGCAAATAAGGCGCTGCTAGGGGGCAAAAATGGTGCATGAGTCACCAAAATGGGGCAGAGGCTTGAGCGAACCAGCTGAGTTAACGTTGATTTAGTAGTAACATGATGACCAATCACAATTAATTGCGCTTGAGTATCGACATAGTCAATGCTTGCATCGAGATTCTCATGCCGATGTAGGGTATAGGTTTTTACTTTATGGTGCTGCTGTTGACAGTAATTGCTTGCTTGATGCAGCAGCAGCTTACCTTGTGCTTTTAGTTCGCAATTACTTAAGTGCTCTTTGGTAGTAAATTGATCAAGTAAGGTATTCTCATCATCAATATTGAGGCAACCTGAATAATCAACGGCCGCTTTTTGCTGTAAGCTTGGCACTGAATAGAGCAATCCAATGGGGGCTTGTAAGCGCATAGACGCCCACATACTGGCTTCCAATACCGCTTGCACATGATTTGGGCAGTCTAAACAGGCAATCACACTATCTGGCTTCAAATTACTCATAAAGGCATCACATCATTTCAATCACTAAAATGCAAGCTGGGCGGTCGAGATAGTACGCTCAACCGCCCAACTTGATTTTATATACCAATATAATTACTGATTAATAACCAAGAAGGTTATATCAGCTTGATAATACATACAGGTTTAATCCAATAAGCCAATATCTCGGCGATCATGAATGGAAAAGCGGTCAATAAGGGTACGGCTGGCACTGTTTAGTCCAATGACTTTGACCTCAATACCTTCGCGCTTTAAGCGTATGACCAGCTTGTCCAAGGTATCTACTGCGCTTACATCCCAAAAATGCGCTTGGCTAACATCGATATGGACATTGTCTAATGCCTCTTTGGTATCGAAGCTTTGTAAAAAATGGGTAGTAGAGGCGAAGAAGACTTGTCCTTGCACATAGTAATAACGAGTATTGCTACTGTCATCATATTCACTAAATACCGTCAAAAATTGCCCGATTTTATTGGCAAAGGCTAAAGCCGATATCAGCACACCAACCCCCACGCCATAAGCCAAATTATGAGTAAAGACGGTGGTCAGTACCGTTGCCAACATCACGATATTAAAAGACATAGGATGGGTTTTAAATTCACGGATAGACTGCCAATTAAAGGTGCCTATAGAGACCATAATCATCACAGCTACCAGTGCTGCCATCGGTATCAAGCTGACCCAATCGCTCAAGAATACCACCATGATGAGCAGTACCACACCCGCGATAAGCGTTGATAGACGCGTACGACCGCCCGATTTTATGTTAATCATTGACTGACCAATCATCGCACAGCCTGCCATACCACCGAAACATCCTGAGACCACGTTGGCAATACCTTGACCACGGCATTCGCGGTTTTTATCGCTTGGCGTATCGGTCAGCTCATCGACAATGGTCGCTGTCATCATAGACTCTAGTAAGCCGACGATGGCAAGCGCGATAGAATAAGGTGCAATGATAAGCAAGGTATTTAGGTTAAGTGGAATATCAGGTAACAAAAACATCGGTAATGAATCTGGCAAGTCGCCCATGCTACCAACGTTACGAATATCAAGATTCATATACATGGCAACCGCTGTCAAACCTACAATACAAATCAGTGGCGATGGAATAACGCGACCAATTTTAGGAATGAGTGGAAATAAGTAGATAATCGCCAAACCCGCAGCAGTCATTATATAAACCGTCAGACCGACGCGTTCAGTAGCAGGGTTAAGCTCAGGTAGCTGGGCGGCAAATATCAAAATCGCCAATGCATTGACAAAACCAATAACCACTGAGCGTGATACAAACCGCATCAGATTCCCCAGCTTTAAGATGCCCATAACGACTTGAATACCACCGCACAACAAGGTTGCCGCAAGCAAGTATTGCAGCCCATGCTCAGCGACCAAGTCCACCATGACCAGTGCCATCGCACCAGTGGCGGCCGAAATCATCCCCGGACGTCCACCAACAAAACTGATAACGACTGCGATGCAAAATGATGCGTATAAACCGACTTTTGGATCGACACCAGCGATGATAGAAAAGGCAATGGCTTCTGGAATCAATGCCAGAGCAACGACCAAACCTGATAAGGTATCGCCACGAATATTAGAAAACCACTCTTCACGTAAATTACCAAAAAAAGATGTCATAAGTAAACTGCATATGGTTGGAGACAAAAAGGCAATCATTATTCAGTGATAGAATGATTGCATTGTGATAAACGTTTATAGAATGATAAAACCGTGCCCGCAATCATGGTTTGCGGTAGAAGAAAACAGATAAGCTGTTAGAAAAATTATAAAACCATTCATGCCAAAAAATAATGAGGCGTATGCCCGTCAAGCCATTAGCACAAGATGAAATATTGCTAATAAGCGGCGACAGTCATATGATAAACATGGCAACATGCTAAACTAAAATAATAGGCTAAAGTCATCATCAATATAGTGATGCTTGCTAAGCTCGCTATTATAGCATTAGCCACTCAATATAAGAACCGCCGTATCATAGTATCAAGTATTGAAAAATCAATACCGAAATGTGGTTAATACCGTTATTATGCTATTCATTTTCAGTAGATTGTTCAGGCGATAAATGCAATATGTTGATTGCCTGTTTTCTTAATACCATTTTGTTCATCCCATAAAAGGAAAAGCCATGACCGCTAGCACCGCAACAGAAACGTTACTTCATAAAGGCAGTGGCTTACAAGTCGTGGTTGGTTTGGGTCAGTCGGGATTATCAGTCGTGCATTATTTGGCTGCACAGGGTTATCAAGTTGCTGTCACTGACCAACAACAAAACCCTGCGTTGGTAGATAAGCTGCCTGCTACTATTGGCATCAGACAATTTGGTGCAATAGATGCAGAGCTGTTACAACAAGCAGCACGCATTATCATCAGTCCTGGTATCTCTTTAGAGAATGAGGCGATTGCAGCAGCGCGGGCGGCAAATATTCCAGTGGTCAGCGATATTCAGCTGTTTTGTGAAGCATGTACGGTGCCAATTATTGCGATTACAGGCTCAAATGCAAAGAGTACTGTGACCACGTTGGTCGGACAAATGGCAGCGGATGCTGGTGTCCATGTTGGCGTAGGCGGTAATATTGGCGTGCCAGCGCTGAGCTTATTAAGTAATGATAAAATGGAGCTGGCAGTTATAGAGTTATCCAGCTTTCAGCTAGAAACCGTTACCAATTTAGGGGCGCAGGTCGCAACCGTCCTCAATATGTCGCCTGATCACTTAGACCGTCATGGCGATATGCTCGGCTATCACCAAGCCAAACACCGTATCTTTCAAGGTGCCAAATCGGTGGTGATCAATCGTGAAGACGCTTTGACTCGGCCACTGGTTTCAGACAGTTTGCCGCGACTGAGTACCGGTATTCATGCTCCCGATAAAGGGCAGTATGGCCTAATCGTAGATACCGCCGGACAAACGTATTTGGCACGCGGTACAGAGCGTTTATTATCCGCAGACAAACTTAAAATTAAAGGCCGTCATAATTTGCTAAATGCCCAAGCAGCGTTGGCATTAGGTGAGCTTGCCGGTCTGCCGCTTGACAGTATGCTGAACACCTTACAACAGTTTGCAGGGCTTGAGCACCGCTGCCAATATGTCGCTACTATCGCCGGCATCGATTATTTTAACGACTCTAAAGGCACCAATATTGGCTCAACCATGGCGGCTGTTGAAGGCTTGGGTGCTGTTTACGCACCAAAAGATGGTAAATTGTTATTGATATTAGGCGGTCAAGGTAAAGGTCAGCAGTTTGGCGAGCTGTCGCCTTTTATCAATCAATATGTCAGTCATGTGCTGTTTATCGGTGAAGACGGTCAGCAAATTGAGCAGCATTTACGGGCGGCGGGTCTTAGCGATGAGGTCAGCCTGCACCAGTGCCACACATTGGACAACGCTTTTGTGATAATTGAACAAGTCACGACAAGTAGTTTATCGCAAGTACAGGCAGTACTATTGTCTCCTGCTTGTGCAAGCTTCGATCAGTTTACAGGGTTTGCCGCGCGCGGGGAGCACTTTAGTTACCTTGTTAAACAGCTCGACGCAGTGTCTTAAAAGCCGTGTCTTAAAAGCAGTGTTTTAATGGCTTCTGATATAAGTGGTAAAACTAAGCTTTTATATCATAATATTCAGACACATAAAGTGCCTTGTTACAACATTATGTAACCTGCGCTTTATAATCGTAAATACGGCAGGCGTTTTTTGGATAAATGATTGTTTTGCTTATAAATTGCTGCTACTGTCAAATATAAGCACTATGGTCTAGGATTAGGGCTTATAGCAGAGACAGGAGAAGCTTTATTGAGTCTGGATTGAAGACTTTCTTGTCGACACTGCGTAGGTTGTAAGCAACTGGTTAGTTAGGTCTATTGAACAATATCTTTTTTAATTTTTAAACGGTGGCGTTGCATAAACGCCGTGTTTTTCTCGTTTGCTAGTGTATATAAAATTATGGCGCTCTCTTCTCTCTTTCGTTCTTCTTTTCAATCTCAACAACCTAACGGCTCAGATGGCGTTTTGTCTATGCCATCTGCGCGTGCGATTTTATTATCTAGCGTCGGCTGTATATTGGTACTGAGCCTATTAATGGTGGCATCCGCGTCTATTCCTTTTGCACTCAGCCGCGGCATGACGGAGCTAAAGTTTTTCTACAATCAGCTTCTATACATGGGTATTGGCCTCGTTATCGCAGCGGTTTCTTACCGAGTAGTATCTTTAAAGACCCTATATAAAACCGAAACCCAATTTATACTGTTAGCCATTACCGGAGTCTTGCTATTTGCAACCCTATTTAGTACGCCCATCAATGGCTCAAAACGTTGGCTGACTCTTGGCGGCTTTAACTTTCAGGTTGCAGAGCTTGCAAAGCTTGTCATGATTATATTTGTCTCAGACTTTGTGGTACGACGTTCATTTGAAGTTCGTAACGGCTGGGATGGCTTTTTAAGGATTGCGTTGGTGGTTGGCATGATAACGTTCTTACTATTAGCGCAGCCGGATTTTGGCTCCTTTGTGGTTATTATCGGCATGGTGTTTGCCATTTTTTATATTGCTGGTGCGCCCTATAAGCAGTTTATTGCCTTGGGCGCGGTTGCGGTGGGCGGCGCCGTATTGATGGTTGCGACGGTACAGTACCGATTGGTGCGGGTGATGTCTTTTCTAGACCCATTTGATGATGTACAAGATACGGATTATCAGCTGGCGCGTAGCTTGATTGCCTTTGGTCGAGGTCAGTTTACCGGTGTTGGTTATGGTGAAAGTGTGCAAAAACTGTCACATTTACCAGAAGCGCATACGGATTTCTTATTGGCTATTACGGGCGAGGAATTGGGTTTCGTTGGGGTGACGATGATTCTCATACTTGAGGCACTGATTATTGGTAGTGCCATGCGTATCAGTTATACCGCGCTAAAACGTCGACAGATGCGCATGAGCTATACCGCTTTTGGTATCGCAGTGGTGTTTATTGCGCAGACCATTATTAATGCTGCTATGAATATGGGCGCCATACCAACCAAAGGCTTGACGATGCCGTTCTTTAGTTATGGTGGCTCATCCATGCTGATTAGCCTTGTAATGGTGGCGGTGCTCCTAAAGATTTATAAAGAAAGCCCTGAGATTGAAAAAAGCCAGTGTCGCTATTATTAATAAGTGTTTCTGATTTTAAAAAGCGTCGCTTATAGCGGCGTTTTTTGTTAAATAGTGGGCATGTTTAAAGCTTGTCTGCCTTGTAGTGGGGTGTTATCCCACTGGGCAATGGCTTGATTGAGCATACGATCCGGCGAGTCATATTCAACTGCCGGTTGCCCTAATAGCTTTAGCGCATACGCCAGTAATTTACTTGGATGACGGGTATCGATAGGCTGTGCAAGGTTTTGCTTGGAAAGTTTTTGACCATCAGAATGGCATATCAAAGGCAGATGATACCAGTGACTGACCGTCGGTAAGCGCGCCGCTTGCATGATACTAATTTGGGCAGTGGTCATCGGTAAGATGTCCAAACCACGCATGATATGGGTGACTTGCTGTAATCCATCATCAAGGCTTGCCGCCAAAATATAATTAATCATGCCGTCTTGACGCCGCGCCACCATATCTCCTAGCGTCTGCTGCGGATTGTCCCATTGTATGCCCTGAATACCATCATTAAATCCAATACAGTAATCGGGCAGCTGGATACGCAGTTTATGCTGCGTAGGATTTAATTGTTTATCAACGCAAAACCGTGGGTAGCGCTGCCGATTAGCGGGTAGATGGTTGCCTGCCTGTTTGTCATCAGCATCTAAGTCAACAATGGATAAGTCTTTATTTATCATTGATGCTTGCTGCTCTTGCTGCGCCCAATAAGACTCTAAGCGCTTACGTGAACATTGACAGCCATAAATCAAAGGACGCAATATTGACGAGACATAATCGTTATAAATATCAATGCGCTCAGATTGAAAAATAACATCGTCATCCCAGTTGAGCCCAAGCGCCTCTAAGTCGATCAAAATCTGCTCAGTAAACTGTCTGTCACAACGTTCGATGTCCGTGTCTTCTATGCGCAATAACCATTTGCCACCGATAGATTTGATATGACAAAAGCTGGCAAGCGCGGTCGTTAATGAGCCAAGGTGAAGCTCTCCGGTAGGTGAGGGGGCAAAACGACCAATAGGCTGTGAGGACGATGCGACTGGAGTTGGCATAGGCGTATAAATGGTTTTCAAAGTTGGGAATATCAGTAAATAAAAGACTAGAGTAATAAATATAGAGATAAAAAGATATTTATTAAATATGCCTATTTTGTTAGTGACGTGTCAATAGCTATCAAGTCCTATATAAAGCAATATATAAAAGGTCAGAATCCCAAACGCAACAAGCGACCAATCAATGGTCGCTTGTATTTATCTTGACGTTATGGATGTCTTCTTTTAGCTAGCTGAGGTTAAGCACCTTGATTTTGGCGCTCTTTAATCTCAGATAAGGTTTTACAGTCGATGCACTGAGTCGCCGTTGGGCGGGCTTCAAGACGGCGCAAACCAATCTCTACGCCACAGGTTTCACAAAAACCATAATCATCGTTTTCGATTTCTAAGATAGATTTTTCGATTTTACGAATGAGTTTACGTTCACGGTCACGCGTGCGTAAAGTCAGGGCAAACTCTTCTTCTTGAGTGGCGCGATCATTGATGTCTGGCATGGCGCTCGACTCATCTTGAATATAAGTTTTGGTGCGATCAGCTTCACCGATAAGCTGATGCTTCCAATCTAATAACATGGCCTTAAAATGTGCCAACTGCTCATCAGACATATATTCTTCGTCTTTGGCAGGTACATAAGGCGTAAACTTAACATCACTTGGATTCGTGGTCAGGGTGCTCATATGGGTATCCTACTTTTTCAAATTAATTCAATAAAACGTACTGTCAAAAGAGCAGACGTTATCAATTTACCAAACGCTATAAATTTTCCCTTTATAAAACGTTTTACCACTTAGTAACACAGCTGATCTGATTAAGATGGTTGTCTCGATAGGTCGATAGTGACGTATCAATGGTCAGGTATATTGTCATCAATATTTTTATTTAAATGATCATGTCTAAATAAAATCATAAAACACTGACTGTGAACACTTAAATCGTGGTCGATGTAGCCATCCTAGCTATTATAATATTGCTTAATGATATAGTAGACTGTTGTCTTTTTTATCACCATTTACCGTTTGTAATACAGTCTTTGACACTGAGCTCTCAAAAAAACCTCATTCGTTATATTAATAATAACCTATACTTTGCCAGCCATTTTGTAACGAATCAAGCAAAATCAGCGAGGAATATAGCCGATGGGCTAAGAGCGCTATTATCGCCAAACAGGTAATCAATTCTAGTCATAAAACTGGTCGTCAAGTATCCAGTCTTTCAACCCAGCTTGCAACCTTTCCATTGTTGGCTAATTGCAACCAACGATACCCTGGTGGCATACTTTTATCATAGGTAAAATCGTCTTCAAATGGCTTAAATTGGTAGCAGGTAGATGGGGTGCTATATACAGCAACCCCTTGATGCAGACGTGTTTGCTCTTGATGGGTATGACCATGAATAATCACGTTTAGATTTTTAAAGGGCGCGATATGCTGCCAAAATTCCTCGGCATTTTCTGCCATATGGCTATCAATCCAGTTAGAATCTACGGGTAAGACATGATGATGAAGGGCAATGAGCGCATGTTTAGGGCAAGATGCTAACTGCTCACGTACCCAATCAATGTCGGTTGCCGTAATCTTACCTTCTACCTTGCCAGTAATCGATGAATCGAGTAAAAGCAGCTGCCAATGCTCAGATTCAATCAAATGCCGGCTAAGCAGTCGTGGGTCGGCATCCCTTGCAATCAGTGTGCGCTGGTAAAAAGGTAAGTCTTTGCCTGTCTCGTCAGTTACGTCATGATTGCCAGCGATACAAGCAAAAGGAATGCCAGTATTCTTTAATACGGCAAAAATATGGTCATAAATAGCAGGCTCTACTTTATTGACTAAATCACCTGTGACGATAATCAAATCGCATCGTATCTCTTTGCTCAATGCTTGCTTGATAATGGCTGCAAAACTATATTGGCAAACCGCGACTTCACTACTGGTGTCATTAGCAGCAGCTGGCACATGTGAGGACAGATGCAAATCTGTGATTTGCAATACATTCACCTGTCCGTCTGGCGTGCTAACGGCATTCACAGGATAGCTTGGCATTAAGTTTTGTCCCTTATCGAAGACTAACAATGAACATTTTTAGGATATTTAGATCATTAACGGCAGTATGACAGGTGAGTAATGATAGCTTACCTGACTTTTTAGTGTCGTTTTTATACATCGCATTTTAGGCTGATAAGAGGGACGCCCCTCTTGCATAAAGCGCTATTAAATCTCATTGGTGCGTTTTTAGTGATGGTTAACTATCACCTTGATAGTATTAGTGAAATATTACAACATTCAGCGCATGAAAGCTCTAGCAATTTTAATGAAATAAAGTTCTATAAAGCATAGAAAAATATCTGAGCGAATGATGGCTGTCTATAGTATGGTATGGCAAATTGCCTAGCCTCTAACGGCGTGGCAACCAAAACTTTGCCAATATAGATGTTGATGTGGTCAGTTTTGAGAGGATTAAAGCGCTAAAGAACAAACTGGCTAAGACCAAAACGATAGACAGCCCAGTTTGGATATCAAGCCAAATACTGCCCCAGACACCGAGCGTTACCCCAAGTTGCGCTATAAATAGGGCGATAATCACCATCTGTCTGGGTGATGCTGACCACAGACGAGCAGTAAGCGCTGGTAATACCAATAAGCCGCTGATTAATAAGCTCCCAACCGCTTGCAAAGCGATGGCGCAAAACCCTGCCAATACACCCATAAAAAACAAGCGCTGCCGCGTAGGATCAATGCCCTGTATACGTGCCAAAGCTTCGTGGGTTGCCAGTTTGATTTGCGCCGGCCATATATAAATAAGCAGAGCCAATCCTACTAGTACACTACCTGCAATTAACGGCAAATCCGCCCAATCAAGCTCAAGTAAGTTCCCAAACAAGAACCCTAAAACGTTTGCTTGCTGATCGGTTAATTGGGTTAAGGTTAATAGTCCCAAACACAGCAGCGATACGGCAACTACTGCCAGTACAGCATCGGCTGGTAGGCGCTCATCATCAATCAATACCAGTCCCAGTACCACCATTACACTGACCAATGCAATACCGATACCCATTGGCATCTGCCACCATACCGCCAGTGCCACACCAAGTAATGTCCCGTGTGCTAATGCATCTGCAAAAAAAGCCATACGTCGCCACAACACCAAACAGCCTAAAGGTGCTGAAAGCAATGCTAAAATACTACCGGCAATCCAAGCAGGCGCAATAATGGCTAACCAAGCACTCATAATACATATCCGTAAATGTTTATAAAAAAGGTGTCAGGCAGTTTGTGATTTAAGCCATCTGACTTTATGATAACTAGCTTGGTGCGTGATGCTCGCAGGCATGCGGCTGATGGACATATGGCTGCTCGTAATGATGACCGAATAATTTTTGAAACTCGCTGCTGATAGCAAGCTCACTTGGCTGACCTTCGCAGCAAATATGCTTATTTAAGCAAATCACTCGTCGACTGCCTTTCATCACCCAGTGCAAATCATGAGAAACCACCAACATAGCGCAGCGCAAAAAATCTGGCAACTCATCAATAAATTGATACAGCCAAACCTCCGTCTCAGGATCAAGCCCTTGCATCGGCTCATCTAAAATCAATAAGTTGGGCTTATCTAGTAACGCCCGTGCCAATAATACTCGTTGGGTTTCGCCGCCAGAGAGGTGTAGCATCTGCCGCGAGAGTAAATGGGTCAACGATAATTTATCAAATATAAACTGCCGCTGCTCAGCTGTGAGGCGTTTTTTATGGGCTTGCGCTAATAAGTCACTGACACGTAATGGCAGTATGGGCGGCACAGAAAATCGCTGCGGCACATAGCCTATCTGTAAAGGCTCAGAAGGCGTGATCTGTCCAGAGGTTGGTGCAATCAGTCCCAAAATAAGCTTCACCAGCGTTGACTTACCCGCACCATTAGGACCGATAATACTGACCGTCTCATTAACGGCAATATCGATATGTATGTTGGATAATAAACGTTGTTGACCAATATAGTAGCTGACATTGCTTAAATTCAGCAGCTTACTTGTATTATTCATCAGATGACCGCGCATATAGATAGAAAGTAGGTTTAAATATAACAGTACTCTAAATAGTTACTGACAGGCTTGGCAGCGACCGCTTAGCTCAATCACACTACGGGCAACGGTAAAGCCGATATCTTCTTCAGCAAAGCTCATCATCTCTTGCACAGGTAAGCTGCTACATTCTTGTACGCGTTGACACTGCTCACAAATTAAGAAAGCTGCTGTGTGATGAGCGCGAGGATGACAGCAAGGGACATAGGCATTGATGGATGTCAGTTGATGAATCAAGCCCTCACTCAATAAAAACTCTAAACTGCGATAGACAGTTGGCGGTGCGACATTTTTTGTGCCCTCAAGCTCACTGTCATTATCTGAGAGGCGCATTTGCTGTAACTGAGTGATTAAATCATAAGCGCCCACTGGCTTATTGGCTTGCAATACCAGCCTATAGACCTGCTGGCGTAAGGGCGTAAAGCGCACACCGCGTTTAGCAGCCTGCTCTTTTGCTGCTTCTAGACGCTCGGTCACATCCTGTGGCGTAAAATCTTGCACATCATGAGCATGCTCACAATTCGGTGAAATGGTCGGCATAGCATAAACTCCCAAAAACACTTTCCATAAATGCAGCAAGCATTCGGTTCTTATTAAATTCTGCACAGTATAACGGCAAATGATCAGCTCAATACGTAGATTTGTCAAACCTTGTCATTACTTTTAATCAACATCGCTTTTATATATTGGACTGCGATGAGCAAAACAGAATAGCTAAAATGCAAAATAAAAGTGGGATTTTAATTTGTTATAGTATAACATAATGGATAGAGATATCACATAGTAAAGATATCGCAGTTTAATGACTTAATAGGATCAACACCTGATGATTGCCAATGCTCATAACGCCACAACGACGCTAGATAAAAAATTACACGTTCAAAAAAACACCCTTTTGCATAAGGCGGCGCAATTAGTAAAACAGTACTGCTTATTAGCCAGCTTATTGATAGTAGGGTTTTTGGCGCTGCCGGCGCAGGCAGCAACGGTGAGCGTCAGTAACTATCCACTATTTTTGTTAAGTCAAGCGGTAACAGAAGGCGCCCCTCCTGCCAAGCAGTTGCTACAAGCAGGCGAGGTCGGTCATCATGGGAGTATTAGCCCCGGCGATATCAAAGCGATTCAAGACAGTACCTTTGTGGTTTGGTTTGGTGAGCCGTTAGAAAATAACTTGGCTGCAAACTTAAACGATGCGCCTAATTCTATCGCCTTATTTAAGTTTGATGCTTTTAATCGTCATCCTTTACGGGATATCAAGGGTAAACCTATCGCTGGCACGCTTGATCCTCATATTTGGCTTGATCCCGATAATGCCAAAGCCATTACCCGTGCGCTTGCCGTCATCCACAGTCATGCCAATCCGCAACATAAACAGCTTTATCATGCCAATGCACAGAAATTTGCCCAGCGTATGGATGCAGCCGTGGCAGAATCAAACCTTGATGCTAAGCAAAAGCCTTTGCCTTACTGGGCTTATCATGACGCTTACCAATATATGGAGAAAAGCGCTAACCTACAGCTGATTGGCAGCTTAAGTACCGATCATCATTTAGCGCCAAAAGCGAGCCAGTTACGCTGGCTTAATGAGCAGCGCCCTGCTAAGCAGATGTGTCTGGTCAGTCCAAGCACACCTGCTAAAGGTTTGCTTGCCAAGCTCCAGCCCGTTCGAGATACGGTTCAGGCAGAAGATATGAGCAACAGTAAAGACTTTGTCAGTGGATGGCAGATGATGGCGCAGCAGATTCGTCAATGTATTTCTTAAATGTATCTTTTAATAAGCTAATGATAAAAAGTGATTGAAATAGTTGGTTAAGCGTCATTACATTATAGACTGCGATATAGCGGCGATAAAAGTTCAGTTATCTGTTAATAATTCGCTAAATTATTGATGATTGAGGGCGGCGACTGATAAAAGGCATATTTTACTTGCTTAAAAGGAGCTCGCTCCCTATAATAAGTGGCGTTTAATTTTGGTTAAAAGGTAACATCTGTAGAGTGAGCCATTCACGGATAATAGTGTCGCGATGATATGAGATAGCGATATAATCCAAATGTTTAAGGCTATAGAAGCACCATGACCAAGCCTGCCAAACGCACCCAGAAAGATAAGATAGGCATTTATATCAAACGCCAAGCATGGATACTATTTATCCTTATTATTATTGCTTGGCTAGTAGATAGCATGTGGTTGCACAGTGCATTGACTGTTGCAAAAAGCACCGCTATTGGTGCCTTGTTAAGTTTTGCCACGCAAGCTATCTTTGCTTTTTTTATCTTTTGGTATACCGGTTATCGCGCGCGCTTACATATTGTTAGCCAGCTTTATCGGGGTCAGATGGCCAAATGGCTATTGACTGTGTTTGGGTTCGCACTAATTTTTATTACCGTACAACCCCTATCGGCGCCAGCGCTGTTTATCGGTTTTATGGTAATGCAAATTAGTCACAGTTGGATGTTGTGGCGTATACGCTAGTGTTAATAGATGAATGCTATATACATAGTTATGGTATTCATTGCACTGAGCAAGCCACCCTGCCGTCCAGCTTCTCTATGACTGATTTTAGAAAGTCGAAGCATAATCATTGTCTTAGGACAGTACCAACAATCGTTATACGAGTATTTGATATAAGTTAGGATGCAGTATTGCAGGTAGGGGAGCGCGCAATGAGCGTTTACTACTTTTTATAATTAAATTCTTACAATTTAATTATAGCGACAAAACAGCGGCATCAAACGCCACTGGCAGCTAACTTATTCATACAGTGGACAAAAAAGTCACAATTGACTTTACACGAATACAACCCTGCATTAATATATGCAGCTAAATATTTTACTTAGTAGCGCTGTATTAAGCGCCGGCTGTGAAAACACAGAAACAAGTAAACATATACATAAGAATTTTGCGTACACATGTAAAGGGCTATTACTGAACTATCATAAGCCCTTTTTTGATAGCTAAAATTTATCTTACTCTATCAAATCAGCATGCGTCATAGAACTATGGGTTGGATGTTATTGATGACATGAGCGTATTAGTGTGATTGATTGGCTTGCTTTATTGCAAGGCAGATAAGCAGACTAAAAGCTCATCAGATGACAACCATGTTTTGGTAGTTGATTAAATCGTTGATTAATAAGAAGCTGACATTATGGCAGGCGAGCAAACAACAACAGACTATATCTCTCACCACTTAACGAACTGGACGTACGGCTATCTGCCGGGCGAAGGCTGGAAAGTTGCCTATA